>NZ_JBHWES010000072.1:0-60957 GCF_042734105.1 Streptomyces sp. NPDC059679
GTTACATTCCGAACCCGGAAGCTAAGCCTTTCAGCGCCGATGGTACTGCAGGGGGGACCCTGTGGGAGAGTAGGACGCCGCCGAACAATTTTTAGCCTCGGTCCTGGGTATCGAAAGATACCCAGGACCGAGGCATTTTTGCGTTGGGCTCAATCTTCAACCCGTCAGGCCGAAACCAACGATGCGTGCGCGAACCGTACAGCGATGGACAGGCCGCCTTCGGGCCGTGTGCTGGTGGTGAGAGTGGCGTGGTGAGCTTGGGTGACGGCGTTGACGATGGCGAGGCCGAGACCGTAGCCGTCGCGGCGGCCGTTACGGTCGGGCGCTAGCTTCTGGAAGGGCTGAAAGAGGCGTTGGACCTGGTCGTTGGGGATGGCCGGCCCGCTGTTGGTGATCGTAAGGGTCACCTGCGCGCCGGAGGTCTGAGTGGTGATCTCTACGTGCCCGTCCGGGTGGTTGTGGCGGATGGCGTTGTCGATGAGGTTGGCGACGAGGCTTTCGATCAGCCTCGGGTCCCCGGCCGTCATTGCGGGCGTCAGGTGTTCGGCGAGCTCAATACCTCGCTCCGTTGCCTGGCCGCGGCGGGAGGCGAGCACTCCTTCGACGATATGGGCGAGGTCGAGGGTGTCCCGGTGGGAGATTCCGCGCTCGCTGGTGGCGAGGGCGAGCAGTGCCTTGACGAGCCGTTCTTGGTGTCCGCCGAGGGCGAGGGCTTCTTGGCAGGTCGAGCGCAGGGTGTCGGCGTCGGCGTCGGGGTCGGCGAGGGCGACTTCGAGGAGGGTGCGCAGGCCGGCGAGGGGGGTGCGCAGCTCGTGGGAGGCGTTGGCGACGAAGTGGCGTTGGGCGTCGAAGGAGGCTTGAAGGCGGGCGAACAGGTCGTCGAGGGTGTGGCCGAGCTCGGTCAGCTCGTCCGTGGGCTCGCCGAGGTCGAGGCGCCGGTGTAGGTCGCCGGCGGAGATGATCTTGGCGGTGGCGGTGATGGCGCGCAGCGGGCGCAGGAACCGGCCGGCGACGAACCAGCCGAGAGCCAGGGCGACGGGAATCAGAATGACCAGGGCGACGGCGGACCCCGTGAGGAGTTGGGGCAGGCTGATCCCGTTCCCGGTTCCGGTGATCGCACCCGCTGACGGGTGGTCTTTGGGCTTGGTCGACTGGACGCCGGCCAGCGGGACGGCGACGCATACGAGCACGAAGACCCCGGCGGCGTACACGCCTGCCGCGTAGGCGAGCGCCAGCCGCGTCTGCAAGGGCCTTCCGGTGAGCTGCTGGGGGGAGGTCATGACGTTCCGATTCGATAGCCGCCCTCGCGGATGGTCTCGATCACGGGCGGTTCACCGAGCTTGGCCCGCAACCGGTGCATGGTGTGCTTGACGGCGCTGCTGAACGGGTCGGCGGCCTCGTCCCAGACGCGTTCCAGCAACTCCTCGGCGGAGATGACCAGGCCGGGTGTGGCGAGCAGGCATTCGAGGAGGGCGAACTCCTTGGGGCTCAGCTCAAGTCGCCGGCCGGCCCGGAACGCGGTACGGCGGGCCGGATCGAGGGTGATGTCCCCGCAGGCCAGGGTGGGCGGTAGCGGCGGGGTGGCGCGGCGGGCCAGCGCACGGACGCGGGCGACCAGTTCGGCGAACGCGAACGGCTTGGGCAGGTAGTCGTCGGCGCCGAGGCTGAGCCCGTCGACACGGTCCTCGATCGTGTCGGATGCAGTGAGCATCAGTACGCGGGTCTCGCAGCGGCCGTGGGCGAGTTGCCGGCAGATCTCGTCCCCGTGGACGCCGGGCAGGTCGCGGTCGAGGATCACCACCTCGTAGCGGGTGACGGCCAGGCGGTCGAGGGCGGTGGTTCCGTCCAGGACGACGTCGACGGCCATGCCCTCGCGGCGCAGTCCGGTTCCGATGGAGCGGGCGAGGATTTCGAAGTCCTCGGCGACGAGGACCCTCACCGCCACTCACCGCAGGTCGTCGCGTGAGCGGGGCGAACGGAGCGAACAGGGTGAACGGGGCGGACAGGGCTGCTGAACCGGCCGCCGGGTCGAGATGCCATGCGTCGACGATGCCAGATCCCCGGTTGCAGCCAGGTCGCAGCCGCTGCGACCGGGCCGGAACCGGGTGCCGCGTACAACCGTCGGCATGAGTCGATTTCGAACCATGAGTTCGCCGCGATGAGCGCCCCAGGGATCGTCGTCGCCGGACTGCGCAAGCGGTACGGGGCGACCCTGGCCCTCGACGGCATGTCCTTCACTGTCCGACCGGGGCTGGTGACCGGCTTCTTGGGGCCGAACGGGGCCGGGAAGTCCACCACCATGCGGGTGATCCTCGGCCTGGACGCGGTCGAGGCGGGCACCGCGCTCATCGAGGGGAAGCCGTACCACAGCCTTCGGCACCCGCTGAACCATGTCGGTTCTCTGCTGGACGCGGCGGCACTGCACCCCAGCCGCAGCGGGCGTAACCATCTGCTGTGGCTGGCGCACTCGCAGGGCCTGGCCGCGCGACGGGTGGACCAGGTGATCGAGCAGGTCGGCCTGGTCTCGGCGGCCCGGCGCAAGGCCGGCGGCTACTCGCTCGGCATGCGGCAGCGTCTCGGGATCGCCGCGGCCCTGCTGGGCGACCCGCCGATCGTCATGCTCGATGAGCCGTTCAACGGCATGGACCCCGACGGCATCATCTGGATGCGCGGCTTCCTGCGGTCGCTGGCCGCACAGGGCCGCGCCGTGCTGGTCTCCAGCCACCTGATGGGCGAGGTGCAGGACACGGCCGATCATCTCGTCGTGGTCGGGCGCGGCAAGGCCATCGCCGACGCAGGCGTGGCCGAGCTGATCGCGGCCGCGTCCGGGAACCGGGTGGCCCTGCGGACCACGGCCGGGACACACGCGATGACGGTGCTCAGGCATGCCGGCGCGACCGTGGCGGCCACCGGCCGCGACACCATCACGGTCTCCGGCCTGCCGGCGGACCGGATCGTGACGCTGCTCGGCGAGAGCGCGGTGCCGTTCTCCGAGGTATCGGCACACCGCGCCACCCTTGAGGACGTCTACCTGGAACTCACCCGTGACGCCGTCGAGTTCCGCGCCGCGACGCCCACGGAGGTCTCGCGGTGACGCCCACCGTTACGCCGTACCGGTCCGGCCTGCGGGTCGGGCGGGACGGCTTCGTACAGTCGCTGCACGCGGAGTGGACCAAGTTCCGGACGGTCCTGGGCTGGGTGACCGGCGTGGTGGTGGCAGCTCTGATGGTGGTGCTGTTCGCCCTGCTCGCCGGGGTCAGCAGCGATCAGAAGGGCTCACCGCCCGTTCCGATCGGACCGGGCGGTGAGCCGGTCACCGACAGCTTCTACTTCGTGCACCAGCCGCTGGCGGGAAACGGCAGCATCACTGTCTCCGTTTCCGCGCTCAGGAGCCGCATCCCCAAGCGCCCCGGTGACCTGCGGCCCGGCATCGTGCCGTGGGCGAAGGCCGGGATCGTCATCAAGGAGAGCACCCGCCAGGGATCGCCTTACGCAGCGATTATGGTCACCAGCAGCCACGGCGTACGGATGCAGGACAGCTACGTCAACGACACGGCCGGCCTCCCCGGCCCCGTCTCCGCCGGGTCCGTCCGCCGACTGCGGCTGGACCGTTCGGGCGATGCGGTCACCGGCTATGCCTCCGCCGACGGCACGCACTGGACCAAGGTGGGCACCGTGCATGTGAGGGGGCTCGGACCGACCGCGCAAGGCGGGTTGTTCGTCGCCTCGCCGCCTTCCGCGGACGGAATGGGCACGCGCGGCAGTGTGTCCACGGCCGTCTTCGGGGATCTCCGTACCCAGGGGCGCTGGGCCGGTGGCAACTGGACAGGCGACCAGGTGGGGCCCGAATCCCCCAGCTTCTCCGGCTACCCGAAGAACACGTCGGGGTCGTTCACGGAAGCGGGATCCGACGGCAGCTTCACGGTGACCGGCGCCGGCGACATAGCGCCCGCCGTTCGCGACACTCTGCCAACCGGCGGCACTCTCGGAGAAATCCTCACCGGCACGTTCGCCGCGCTGATCGTGGTGATCGTCGTGGGGGCGCTGTTCATCACCACGGAATACCGGAAGAACCTGATCCACGTAACCCTGGCCGCAGGCCCGAGACGCAGCCGGGTGCTGGTGGCCAAGGCGATGGTGCTGGGGGGCGTCACCTTCGTCGCCGGGTTGGCGGGAGCGGTCGTCGCGGTTCCGCTCGGCGAGCGGCTCGCCCGGGCCAACGGCGTGTACATCTTCCCGGTGGCGTCTTCAACCGAACTACGGGTGGAGCTCGGGATCGCGGCGCTGCTCGCGACCGCCTCGGTCCTGGCCCTCTCCGTCGGCGCCATTTTCCGGCACAGTGCCGGCGCGGTCACCACCGTCATCGTGGCCATCGTGCTGCCCTACATCCTGATCGCCATCCCGTTCATACCCGCGAGCGTGTCGAACTGGCTGGCCCGGGTGACGCCGGGTGCGGCCTTCGCCGTCCAGCAGACGCTTGTGCAGTATCACCAGGTCGCCAGCAATTACACGCCCTACTACGGCTATTACCCGCTGGCGCCGTGGGCCGGGTTCGCCGTCCTGGCCGGCTACGCGGTGGCAAGCCTGGCCGTAGCCGCCCTCCTTCTCCGCAGGAGGGACGCATGAGACCGGCCCTGCACGCGGAATGGACGAAGGTACGGACCGTCGCCAGCCCTCTCTGGCTGCTGCTCGGCATGATCGCGGCGACCGTGGCCCTGAGCGCCGCCGCGACCTCGGTGGTGACCTGCGGGTCCGCCGGCTGCGGCGATATGACCAAGCTCAGCCTCATCGGCGTTCAGCTGGGCCAGGCGCTGGTCGTCATCCTGGCCGTACTGGTCATCGCGGGCGAGTACGGCACGGGCATGATCCGCACCACCCTGGCGGCGATGCCGCATCGGACCACCGTCCTCGCGGCCAAAGCCGTCACCCTCACCGGGATCGTGGCCGCGGCCGGGACCGTCGCGGTTCTCGGGTCGCTGGTGGCTGGCCGGCTCCTCCTGCCCGGCCGCGCCTTCACGACCACCCGCGGCCACCCGCCCCTGTCCCTGACCGACGGGCCCACGCTGCGAGCGGCCCTCGGGTCGATCCTCTACCTGACCCTGATCGCCCTGCTCAGCCTCGGTGTCGCCGCCGTCGTGCGGGACTCCGCGGCCAGTATCGGGATCGTCCTCGGTCTGCTCTACCTGGTTCCCGTCCTCTCCCAGATGATCGGCAATCCGCACTGGCAGCGCCTGCTCCAGCGGATCGGCCCGATGAGTGCCGGGCTCGCCATCCAGGCCACCACCGACATCCGCAGCCTGCCCATTGGCCCCTGGGCCGGTCTGGGCGTCACGGCGGGGTGGGCCGCCGCGGCGCTCTTGGCCGGCGGCCTGCTGCTGCGCATGCGCGACACGTAGTACGTCGTCGACGACGACTTGGCCGCGTACGCCCGCAGCCCGCAGCCCTCAGCCGGTCAGGGTGCGGTGCGGCCAGCGTGCGCGGGCCTGCTCCTGGGAGCGCATCAGCGCCAGGGTGGGCAGGCCCTGTGCCGCGCCCTGGGTCACCAGGTCCGGCAGCTGGGGCAGCGGGGCCACGGCCGCGACATCGTCCAGGACGAGGGTGAGTGGTGGGTCGAGCCGACCGGAGGATGACCGTTCGGCCATGCGCCGGCCGTGCTCGACCACGTATGAGGCGAGTGCGGTCAACAAGGGCATCGCACCCGGATGGGTCCGCGGATCCTCAATGGATTCGCCCATCACATACAGCGTTCCCCCTTCGCCGATGAATGACTCCAACGCGAGGGTGTCGGAACGGCCAGGGTTGCAGGCGTCCCTGATGTGGATCGAGGACAGCGCGGCGAGCGCACGGGCCGTCAGTTCCTGGGCCAGGTCCCGGCGTTCGGGGTGCGCGGTGAGCGTGGCCTCCAGCTCGCCGGCCGCGCCCCCCGCCGCCTTGGCATGGGTCCGCAGGATCCGTACCGGCTCATGCGCCGAGTTGCCCTGCGCCCAGCGGTGCACCTGGCGGAACGGGCGGCCGTCCACCGCGGCCGCGTGCAGCCAGCAGCGGAGCATGGTCTCCGCGGCCTCCGCCATGGGCCGGTCCACGGCGTGCAGGGGGCGTACGGGGGCGAGGAGCGCGGTGGCCCGGGCGGCCGCGGCATCGCGGGACTCACAGCCCGCCGCGGGGTTCCAGCGCAGCCGGGCCGGGGTGTCGAGGAGATGGGACGGGTCGAAGACATGGGTCGGGCCGAACTTCGCGCGCGCGTCCTTGGTCGTCGTCCACAGCGCGGCGTCGCTGGTGACGACCAGGACCGGGCCGTCGGCATCCAGAACGGCCTGGGACGCGGCGTCGCCGCGCTGCGAGCCGTAGAGGACGCGGGGGTGCGTCACCTCGGCCCCGGGGAACCCCGGGCCGCCGCCCGGGCCGCCGCCCGGGCCGCCGCCCGGGGTCGGCACCGGCTGGGCCGACGCGGCTGTGGGCTCCGCGGGCGGCTCCGCACGCGCGCCGGCCCATGCGTCTGCCCGCTGCTCGGCGATGTGGTGGGGTGCGGCGGCACGGGCACCAGGCGGCCCGGTGACGGCCGTTGCCTGGTCCGGCTGCCAGTTGGTCTGTCGGTCGGTCTGCCGGTCGGTCTGCGGTTCGGTGGGGACGGGAGCCCCGGATGTCCGCTCGCCGGTGCCCGCTGCGTCGCTGTGGACGCCTCGCTGTGCGGCCTGGACCGTATCGGCGCCATGGCCCGTATCGGCGGCATGGCCCGGGACTCGGCCGTGCGTGGCGTTCCAGGTCGGCGGGGAGCCCGCTGGGGCACCCGCTTCGGGGCTGGGGGCGCCGTACGCGTACGCCGCGGCGCCCGTGGGCAGCGCGCCGGGCAGGCCGTGTTGCGGCGAGCCCGCCGCCGCTCCGAGGGCCGCGGCGTCCTGCCCCGGTCTTCCCTCCGGTGCTTGCGCGGACTGTCGCCCGGTGGGGGCGTCGTCGTGGGCGGTCCGCCGCTTTGCCGCGGCGGCCTCCTGGCGGTTCGCGCGGCGCTGGGCGCGTACGGCGCGGTAGCGGGTGAACGTGCCGATGACGAACACCGTCAGCACGATCAGCACCATCAGCTCGCTTATGAACAGGCCCCAGAACAGCCCGTATCCCGACAGCTGCTCCTTCGGCGTGTCGGGCCATGCCGCGCCGAGGTTGTGGGGTTCCTGGGCGAGCGTGCGCATGGCCAGGGGCGTACGGAGGAAGCGCACGCCGTCCGGCCAGGCTCCGTGGGCGAAGAGCCCGGCCAGCCCGGTCGCGGTCCACACCAGTCCCGTCAGTCCCAGCAGGAAGAGCATGGAGCCGATCAGCAGCCCGTCCGGGATGCCGCCCTGTGAGGCGGCCGGGGGTCTGTCCGGCTCTCCTGCCCCGCCGTGGCCGCCCTGGCCTCCCTGGGCCCGCCCCGCCGCCATGTCAGGCCACCGTCGACCCGTACGAGGGCCCGGCGTACGGGTCCGCCTCGGCGGCCTCGTGGGCGAGCTGCTGCTCCACCGCCATGGCGGCCCGCTCCTCGGCCTCCGCCTCGGCTTCGGCCGCCAGCTGGACGGCCAGCGCGTCCTCCGTCATGGCGCGGTCGGTGTAGACGAGCGGCCGCTCGGCCTCGGTGATCAGGTGCTTGACGACCTGGACATTGCCGTTGACGTCCCAGACCGCGATGCCAGGCGACAGGGTCGGGATGATCTCGACCGCCCAGCGCGGCAGGCCCAGCACCCGTCCCGTTGCCCGGGCCTCGTCGGCCTTCTGGGCGTAGATGGTCCGGGTCGACGCCATTTTGAGTATCGCCGCGGCCTCGCGCGCCGCCGCGCCGTCGACCACGTCGGACAGGTGGTGGACGACGGCGACGAAGGACAGGCCGAGGCGGCGCCCGAACTTGAGCAGCCGCTGGAAGAGCTGCGCGACGAAGGGCGAGTTGATGATGTGCCAGGCTTCTTCGACGAGGAAGATGCGCTTCTTGCGGTCCGGCCGGATCCAGGTGTGCTCCAGCCATACGCCGACGATCGCCATGAGGATGGGCATGGCGATCGAGTTGCGGTCGATGTGGGACAGGTCGAAGACGATGAGGGGCGCGCTCAGGTCGATGCCCGCCGTCGTCGGGCCGTCGAACATGCCGCGCAGGTCGCCGTCCACGAGCCGGTCGAGCACCAGGGCGACGTCCAGGCCCCAGGCCCGTACGTCGTCTATGTCGACGTTCATGGCCTCCGCCGAGTCCGCCTCGGGGTGGCGCAGCTGCTCGACGATGTCGGTCAGCACCGGCTGGCGCTCGACGATGGTCTGGTTGACGTACGCGTGGGCGACCTTGAGGGCGAATCCGGAGCGCTCGTCGAGCCCGTGGCCCATCGCGACCTCGATGATCGTACGGAGCAGGGCCAGCTGCCCCGTCGTGGTGATCGAGGGGTCCAGGGGGTTGAGGCGGATACCGCCGTCCAGGGCGGCCATCGGATCGAGCCGGATGGGGGTGATGCCCAGCTCCTCGGCGATCAGGTTCCACTCGCCGACGCCGTCCTCGCCCTGGGCGTCGAGCACCACGACCTGGCGGTCGCGGAACCGCAGCTGCCGCAAGACATAGGTCTTCTCCAGGGCCGACTTGCCGTTTCCGGACTCGCCGAGCACCAGCCAGTGCGGGGCGGGCAGCTGCTGTCCGTACAGCTGGAACGGGTCGTAGATGTACCCCTTGCCGGAGTACACCTCGCGCCCGATGATCACGCCCGAGTCGCCCAGGCCCGGTGCGGCGGTGGGCAGATAGACGGCCTGTGCCTGCCCCGTGGACGTGCGGACCGGCATCCGGGTCGTCTCCACCTTCCCGAACAGGAAGCTGGTGAACGTCTCGGTGATGGCGCCAATCGGATCGGCCACGGCAGAGCCCCTATCGTCCCAGTCTTCTCTATTGCGCTACCGCGCTACCGCGCTATCGCACTCGCGCTGTCGCTCTATCGCCGGATGCCGGTCGCGAACGGCAATGTGTTCACAAAGGCACGGTGGTGCTCGCGGTCGCACCACTCGAGCTTGAGATAGCTCTTGCCCGCCGAGGCTCTGATGGTCCGCTTGTCGCGGGCGAGCGCCTCGGGGGAGCGGGAGGAGACGGTGATGTAGCCGACGAGGTTGACGCCCGCGGCGCCGCTCGCCAGATCCTCGCCGCGCTGGTCGAGCCGTCCGTGCGCGGCGATATCGCGCGGGTCCACGGTGCGGTTCATCTTGGCGGCGCGGCTGGCCTCCGCCTCGTCGTTGGTCTTCTCCGTCAGCATCCGCTCGATCGCGATCTCGGTCGGCTCCAGGTCCATGCAGACGGCGACCGTACGGATGACATCGGGGGTGTGGACCAGGAGCGGGGCGAGGAAGTTGACCCCGACCGGGGTCATCGGCCACTCCTTCACCCAGGCCGTGGAGTGGCACCAGGGCTCGCGGGTGCTCGACTCGCGGGTCTTGGCTTGCAGGTACGTGGGCTCCATCGCGTCCAGCTCGGCCGGCCAGGCGTTCCGCTGGGTCATGGCCTGGATGTGGTCGATGGGGTGGTCCGGGTCGTACATGGAGTGGATCAGCGAGGCCAGCCGCCCCTGGCCGAGCGGCTGGCGCACCCGGATATCGGCCTCGGCGAGCCGGGCGCAGATGTCGGTCAGCTCGCGCGCCATGACCACGGCCAGGCCCGCGTCCTTGTCGAGCTTGCGGCCGCCGGCGCTGTGGCGGGCGGCGCGCGCGATGGCCTGGGCCTCGGCCGCCAGATCGCGGGTGTAGTGCATACAGGCGACCAGGTAGGCGCGGTGCTGCTCGGAGGAGGTGGAGACCATCGACTGGAGCTGCTCGTAGGAGTCCTTGAGCCAGCCGGGGGCCTCGTCGTCGCCGCGCCGCTCCACGTCCTTGGCGTGGGCGTCGGGGTCGGCGGGGAGGGTGCGGGCCAGCATCTGGATGCGGGTCACGAAGCCGTCGCCGTTGGCCACATGCTTGAGCAGCGTGCCGAACCGGTCGACCAGCGCCTCCTGGTCCTCGCTGTCCCGCAGCCCGACGCCCGGGCCCTCGATCTCGATGGCGGCGGTGACGGTGCGGCGGTCGGCGTGCAGGAGCACCGCGATCTCGTCCGGCCCGAACGGGGCCGCCAGCCAGTTGATCCGGCCGATACCGGGCGGCGGGCCGACCTCGACCTCACGGCCGTCGAAGCGGGTGCCGGCCTCGGCGGCGGCGGAGCGGTAGGTGGCGTTGTTGCGCACGGTGCGCTTGTAGGAGCGGTTGACCTCGAACCACTTGTAGAAGGTGCGGCCGTTGTACGGGACGTAGACGGCGGCCAGCGCGAGCGTCGGGAAGCCCACCAGGGCGCCGATGCGCAGCGTCAGCACGGGGACCAGCAGTCCGCACATCATCCCGATGAACGCACCCCCGATGATCAACGCGATCTCGCCGGTCTCGCGGTTCTTGCCGACAATCGCGCTGGGGCGGGGGCGCCCGATCAGATATGTGCGGCGAGGCGCGATGGGAGACTGGGCCTCGATCGTCACCGCCGGTCACCTCCGGGGTTGTTGCTGGAACCGCGGTCCTGTGCGCGGGCCGCGGAGGCGGCCCCGCCGCCCCCGCCCCCGCCGCTGCTGGGGCGTGCGGCGCCGCCCCCTCCGCCTCCGCCGCCTTGGCCGCCGCCGCGGGAGCTGTGCGCGGCGACGCCGCCGGAGACGGGGTTGGCGGGCTTCGCCTGCGCGGGGCCGGTCGAGCCGCCCCCGCCGCCGTCGCCGCGGGCGCTGTGGGTGTTGATGCCCTGCTTCACCAGGGCGGCCGGGGAGCTGATGATCGCGGCGGCCTGGCGGGACGCCGGGTCCGCGCTGGCACTGCGGGCCTTGACGATCTCGTCGCCGAAGCCGGGCACGAAGCGGTAGATCATCGCGCTCGCGAAGATGGCGAGGATGATGATCGCGAGCCCGGAGACGACGGCTGAGAAGGCGTCAGGTCCCTTGTCGGACGTCGACAGCGCCCCGGCCAGGGCGAGCACTATCACCACCACCGGCTTGACGAGAATCACCGCGATCATGATCCCCGCCCAGCGCCGCACATGCCCCCACATGTTCTTGTCGACCAGGCCCGAGTAGACGGCGGTGCCCAGCAGCGCGCCGACGTAGAGAAGGGCGGCCCGGATGACGAGCTCGAGACAGAGCACGCCCGCGGCGAGGATGGTCACCAGCGATACGACGATGAGCATGATCGGCCCGCCGCCGATGTCCTCGTCCTTCTTCAGGGCCTGGGCGAACGAGCCGAAGAAGGCGTCATGATCCGCGCCGGTGCCCGAGGCGATGGCCTCGGTGACGGCGTCGGTGGCCGTGACGACCGTATAGAGGATCAGCGGCGTGAAGGCGGAGGCCAGAACCGTCAGCCACAGGAAACCTATGGCCTCGGACAGCGCCTCACCGAGCGGCGCCCCGCGGATGGCGCGCTTGGCGACGGCGAGCAGCCAGAGGATGAGGGTGAGGACGGTCGAGGCGGCGAAGACGACGGCGTACTGGCGGAGGAATGCCTCGTTGGTGAAGTCGACGGTCGCGGTCTCTTTGACCAGGTCGGAGAGTTTGCCGACGAGCCAGGAGGCGGCGTTGGCGCAGCCGCGGGCGAGGGAGGCGGCGGGGTCGAGGGGGGAGGTGGGGTCGGATGGATCGGGGCCGGTCTGCTCACGGCCGCAGTTGCCTTTGTTCGGACCGACGATGAGGTCGCAGTTGCCCTTGTCCGACGGACTTGGCGAGGGGCCGGGAGCAGCGGCTGCTCGCGTGGCCAGGAGCACAGCGGCCGTTTGCACGGCTGCCAGGGCACCGGTGACCGTGAGAGCACGGCGGCGCGGGCTAGCGGGCATAGGTGAACCCTCCGTACTCCTCGACCGCCTTGGCGATCTCATCGGCCGTGGAAGCAGTGCGGTCGCTGTTGACGGGCGCCGGGCCGTTCTGCTGGGAGTAGCTCTCGGCCTTCCAGTCGTTGCTTGACCAGCGCAGCTTGAGTGTCATGGTGAACCAGTCGTTGGTGACCGGGTTCTTCGAGCCTTCTCCCGCCGTGCCGAACACACCTGTGCACCAGACCGCGACGGTCGCAGTGCTTTCCGAATACTTAGTCACCTTGGTGCCGATAGGGACGGCGCGTGAGATGTAGGTCAGGCCATCGGCGGCCTTGCCGTTCTCATCAAGCCCGAGCTTCTGCAGAAAATCCGTGGAATAGGCCTTGTCGAGCTTGGTCTGCAGCGGCCCTGCCGCCGCGCCCGTGAAGATCTGCGGCACGATCCCATGGCGTTGTTCCCGGCTGAGCATGTCAGCCGACCCCAGCGCCACCGCGTAATTCGCCGCCGCACTCTGCGCCCCCTGCTCCGTCTTCGCGAACCCCGACGCGATCCCCGTAGCCGCGTCCTTCCCCTCCACCGGTCGCTGCCCCGTCGGGGCCGTCGTCTGGCTCTTCGCGCTGGTGCCGGAGGAGTCGTGGTTGGTGTCGCTGTCCGAGGAGGTCTTGTCGCCGCCGCGGTTGGCGAAGGCGATGGCCGCGATGAGGAGCACGACGACGCCCACCACGGTGACCAGGTTGCGGCTGGGCTTGCCGGGGCGGGTGGTGCCTCGGCGGGGTGGGGCGAAGGGGTCGTCGTCGCCTTCGGGGAGGCGGGTGCGCGTCAGGTGGCCTCTGGGGGACACGCCGCCCGTACGGTTCGGGTCCTGGCCGTAGTCCCCGCCGTATCCGTCATCTCCGCCCAGACTCATCGCACCTACGCCCCTTCAAACGTGACAACTGTGTCAACCCTGTCAACCGAGACAGCCCTGCCCCTATACGACGGTAGCGGCGCGGACTGACGCTGGGGCGCGGCGGTGTGAGTGGACATCAAGCTGACACGACCTCAAGGGGCGATGCGGGCATCAGGAAGCAGCCTCAGTGGGGGAGGTGGACCGGTGGGGGGCTCGGGGGCGGAGGCTTGGGGAACGGGGGGTGCGCCGCGTGTGGGGGGTCGGCTGGGTGAGCGGGTGGTGCGCTAGACGGCCATGCCGTACACGATCGTGAAGACTGTGCCCAGTGAACCGATGATGAACACACCGGTCAGCCCGGCGACGATCAGACCCTTGCCCTGTTCGGCGCTGAAGGTGTCGCGCAGCGCGGTCGCGCCGATCCGCTGCTTGGCCGCGCCCCAGATGGCGATGCCGAAGCAGAGCAGCAGGGCTACGGCCATGACCACCTCGATCATGACGCGGGCCTCGCTGCCCAGGTCGCCGAACGGGCCCCAGTCTGGGGCGATTCCGCCGATGATGGTGTCGATGTCGCCCTTGTCGGCTGCTAGGAACATTTAGAACTCACCGCCCCTTGTGGGTAGTTGTGTGCCGCCGTGCGGCTGGCACATGCCAGGCTCTATCTTCGCTGACGATTCCGCTTCCGCATGTCGACTTGGCGGCATTTCTTGGCGGATCTCGTACGTGTTGTGGGCCACGATGGCCTGACTGGCGTACAAAAGCGTCAACCTAGGGTTCTCTGATCACTGTGTGTATCACGCACATGGGCGCTGGGCAACGATCAGTGGCAGGGCCGGAGCTCGGCGAGCCCCGCGGTTCGCTCCTCCGCTCGCTCCTCCGCTCACTCCTCCGCGAAGTCGTCGAACTCCCCGGCCTTGACCCCCTTGATGAACGCCTCCCACTTCGCCTGGGTCGTCACCACGATGTTGTCGGGGTCGTTGCTCTCGCGCATGTAGATCCGGCCATCGGGGCCCGCGGCCACCTCCAGGTAGGCCTCCTGCTCCCCGTCCTCCGGGGTCGTGGCCCGCTGCCAGTCGAGCTGTGTCATCGCATGGTCCTTAAAGGGGTGTGAGAAGGGGGTGTGAGAAAGGAGTGTGAGGTGCCCGGACGCGCCGGACTTTACGCGCTTCGCGTCCGCACGGGAGGCGGTCCGGGGGCGGGGTCGGCCACGCGGCGGAGCCGCATATAGACGTCTGCCGGGGGCAGGGGCGGGGCGCAGAGGTGGGGGGGCATACGGTGCGGCGGCCCGGCCGCGCCCGTATGGTTTCGGCTGGCGGGCGGCGGATTTTCGCCGTACGTGCGGAAACACGTTCGTATGACGGGCAGATGGGGGAGGATGGGCGGGTGCGTAAGGTCTGGCTGGGCGTCAGTGTCGGTCTCGGGATCTCCTTCTCCTTCGTCGCGCTCCTCGTCGTCGGTACGTACATGGTCGCCGCGGACCTCGCGGGCGGTAACAGCGGTACGACGGTCGGGCTCGCCAGAGGTGCCGTCCCCGCCGCGTATCAGCCACTGGTCCAGAAGTGGGGGAATCTGTGCCCCGCGATCAACCCCGCCCTGCTCGCCGCGCAGCTCTATCAGGAGAGTGGCTGGAACCCGAAGGCGGAGAGCCCGGCGAACGCCAAGGGGATCGCGCAGTTCATCCCGGGCACCTGGGCCAGCCATGGTGTGGACGGCGACAAGGACGGGGACCGGGACATCTGGGACCCGCAGGACGCGATCCCGTCGGCGGCCGCGTACGACTGCTCGCTCGCGAAGTATGTCGAGGACGTCCCGGGCGATCTGACGCACAACATGCTGGCCTCCTACAACGCGGGCGCGTACGCGGTGATCAAGTACTCCGGCGTGCCGCCCTACCGCGAGACCCAGAACTATGTGAAGACCATCACCACCCTGGCCAAGAGCTTCGCGGCGCCCGTCCAGAAGGTGCGGCCCTCGCAGCAGTCGGCCGCGGCGATCTACTTCGCGCAGAAGCAGCTCGGCAAGCCGTATCTGTGGGGCGGTAACGGGACTCCGGAGGACGACGGGCGGTTCGACTGCTCCGGGCTGACGAAGGCGGCGTACAAGACCGTCGGCATCGACCTGCCGCGTGTCGCCAACGATCAGTGGAACGCCGGACCGCACCCCAAGAGGGATGAGCTGCTCCCGGGCGACCTGGTCTTCTTCGCGTACGACCTCAACGATCCGAGATCCATCCACCACGTCGGGATCTACGTCGGGGGCGGGCAGATGATCAACGCCCCGTACACTGGGGCCGTGATCCGGTTCGACAAGATCGACACGCCGGAC
Organism: Streptomyces sp. NPDC059679; assembly: GCF_042734105.1. NCBI lineage: Bacteria > Bacillati > Actinomycetota > Actinomycetes > Kitasatosporales > Streptomycetaceae > Streptomyces > Streptomyces sp. NPDC059679. The sequence goes on from NZ_JBHWES010000072.1 coordinate 15,000, forward strand.
TACATCGGTGCGACGCGGGTGACCAAAGATGGCGCAAAAGCGTTGCCGACGGCGAACCCCGCATAAAGTCTCCGCGCTGAACTGCGACGATGGGTCACCCTTCGATAACGTCCTGGTGATCGTTGGGTAGACAGCGGAACGCCCCGCTCGATGTGGGCGTTTCCTGGAAGTGGATCGGCAGCGGACACCATCGGCATCGATCGCGTTCACCAACGGGGGCCGGCAGCCGCATGTAGCGACAGGCAAGAGATAAGGGGCCACGGCACATGGCTGGACTCGCACTGGACGGGTCGAACCCTGATGTCAGCCTGCTCTACGACATCAATGGACTCGCCAAGGACGCTCCCCACTGGTTCGACCGCGTCATGGAGTTCGTCGGCGAGTACGGGATCATCATCGGGCTGGGCCTGGTCCTGCTCGGCGCCTGGTGGAGCGTGCGCAAGCGGCCGCAGGACGCGCCGTCCGCCGTCGCCGGGCTGATCTGGGCGCCGCTGGCCGCCGGTCTCGCGCTGCTCGCCAACATCCCGATCCGGGAGTTCGTGCAACGGCCCCGGCCCTTCAAGGACCATCAGGGTCTTGACGTCCTGGTGGCGGGCAAGACCGACTTCTCGTTCGTCAGCGACCACGCGACGCTGACCATGGCGATCGCCGTCGGCGTGTTCATGGCCAGCCGGACCTACGGAGCGGCCGCGATCGGCCTCGCGCTGCTCGAAGGGTTCTGCCGCGTCTACATGGGCGTGCACTACCCGACGGACGTCATCGGCGGGTTCGCGCTCGGCACGGCGGTCGCGCTGCTGCTGGCTCCCCTCGCGATGATGCTGCTGACCCCGCTGACGACCGCCATCGCGGGCTCGCGGGCGGGCCGGCTGGTGCGGGCGGGCACCTCCCCCACGGCCGGGGAGGCCGCGGAGGAGGACGTGCCGGAGTTCCCCGGGTCCCGCTCCTCGGGCAGTGGCAGCGGCGGCGAGCGCCGCAACAAGGACCTGGCGGCCTGAGGGACCCGAGGGCTCCTTACAGCGCCTGCGGGAAGTTGAACAGCCGGTCCGGGTCGTATCGTTTCTTCAGCTTGGTCAGCCGGTCCGCCGCCGACCCGTAATACGCGGTACGCCAGTCCTTGAGGGACGCGTCCGTGTAGTTCTGGTACGCCGCCCCCGACGCATGGCGCCGCATCGCCGTATGTACGCCGTCGAGCCAGGAGAGCTGTGCCGTCCCGGCCCCGCCGGCCGCCCAGGAGGCGCTGTACTGGGCCAGGAAGCGCGAGCGGCGGTGGACGAAGGCGGTGGCCGTGGGCGCGACGCGGTTGACGGCCCCGCCGAGCGCGGTGAGCGCGATGCTGACCGCGCCCCCGCCGCTCGTACGGCGCCCGTACGCCTCCACCTGGCCGAGCATCGCGCGCAGGCCCGCCTCGCTCAGCGAGCGGGCGTAGAAGTCGGAGCGCGCCGCGTATGTCTCGCGCTTGAGGACGCCGGACGAGCTGCGGCCCGGTGTGTCGCCCGGGAGGTGGCACTGGGTGGTGCCGGTGTCGGCGCATCCGGCGTACGCCCGCATCGCCTCCACATAGCCGCGGCGGCGCAGCAGGACTCTCGAGGCGGGGCCGGGCCCGCCCGGGCCGTCGGCGAGCCGGTCGACGGCGTTCTGCAACTCGCCGTAGGTGCCGAGCGAGAAGCAGCTGACCGAGACGGTCGGGGTGCGGCCGGGGGAGGCCTCCAGGTGGAGCGCCGACCAGATCTCGTCCGGCTGGTCCGGGCCCCACTTCTGCCAGGCCCGCAGCACCGTCGCGACCTTGGACCACGGCCAGGTCATATAGCAGGTGACGCCGTCGGCGGCCCGGTGGGTGCGGAAGCGGAGTTCGGTGACGACGCCGAAGTTGCCGTTGCCGGCGCCGCGCAGGGCCCAGAACAGATCGGCCTCGCGGTCCTTGGACACCTGGAGGGTCCGGCCGTCGGCGGTGACGATGCTGGCACCGGTGAGGTTGTCGGAGGTGAGTCCGTACGCCCGGGAGACGACGCCGTGGCCGCCGCCGAGGGTCAGGCCGGAGATGCCCACGGTGGGGCAGGAGCCGCCGGGGACTGTCACGCCCGATGCGCCCAGGGTGGTGTAGACGTCGATGAGCTTGGCGCCCCCGCCGATCCGGGCCTCGCCGGAGGAGGTACGGATCGACTTGAGCGCGGAGACGTCGATGACGAGGCGGCCGTCGCCGCTGGACCAACCGGCGTAGCTGTGGCCGCCGTTGCGAATGGCGACCGGGGTGCCGTGGCGGCGGGCGAAGTCCAGGCACTCGGATATGTCCGAGGTGTTGGCTATATAAGCGACGGCGGCGGGCCGCAGCCGGTCGAAGCGGGTGTTGTAGAGCTGACGGGCGGTGGTGTAGTCGGCGTCGCCGGGGCGTATCAGATCGCCTTGCAGACCCTTGCCCAGCGCGGTCCAGTCCGCGGCCCGCGGCTTGCCGTCGGTGCCGCCGGCGGAGGCCGAGGCGGAAGCGGAGGACGAACGGGCATCGGAGGCGGAAGAGGCGGCGCGGGCGGACGGATCGCCGTCCCCCGCCGCCTGTCCCCCGTTCTTGTCGCACGCCGCGGCCCACGTCCCCGTGGTCCCCAGTGCCGTGCCCGCTGCCAGTAGTGTCCGCCGCTTCATGGCGGCCTCCCGTCCCACTTGACGCTGCTGCCCCACTAGTTGGCCGGGCGGTCGCGCGCAGGCCCGGTCCCCTACTCAGAGGGCGAGGCGGCGCATCCGGTTCCGCCGGCGTGGCCGGCCGCGTCGGTGCGGGCCTTGTCCCGCGAACGGCGGGCGGGGCCGCGCCAGCCGCAGGAGCAGCGGGCGCTGCAGAAGGAGCCCTTTTCCACGGTGGTGGTGCGGTGTTGGTCGGGATCCGAAACGCCAGAGTCGAGCACATGACCACGCTACCCGGCCGTGACGAGCCCTAGGGGCGAGTCGTTAAACGAACAAGTACCAAGGGCGTGGACGAGCGTGGCCAGGGGGTCGACGGTCGATGGAAATCCAGCGGCGTACGGGCGGTGCCCGGACGAGGCGCATGGCGGCCGCTGTGGCGGGCGCACTGCTGGCCGGGCTGATGGCGACCACGACCACGGCGACCCTGACCGGCTGTTCCTCCGAGACGGTCGCCGACGAGCGCCCCGGCGGTGAATCGCACGCCGCCGCGGTCGCCGCGCTGCACCGCGCCGCCGATGTGCTGATCCGGTCGGGCAGTTCACGGGTCCGTACGACGATGGAGACGGCGACGGGCGGCACGCGCGTGTCGATCCGGGGCAGCGGCGCGTACGACTTCGTCAGGCGGTTGGGGCGGCTGCGCCTGGTGCTGCCCAGGGACGCGATGGGGGCCGTCGAGCATGAGCCGATCACCGAACTGCTGGCCTCGGGCGCGCTGTTCATGCGGAACCGGGGCGCGGGCATTCCGCCGGACAAGTGGGTCCGGGTGGATACGACCGGTATCCCGGACGGGAATCTGGTCACCGGCGGGGCGACCGATCCGCTGGCCGCCGCCGAGCTGCTGCGCGGGGCGCGGGCCGTGAGCCTGGTGGGCGAGGAGGGGCTGGACGGGACGGTGGTGCGGCACTATCGCGGGACGACGGACATCGGGCGGGCCGCGCGGGTCGCGTCGCCGGGCGTACGCGGCCCGTTGGCGGCCGCCGCGCGGGGGTTCACCGAGCACGCGGTGCCCTTCGACGCCTATATCGACCGGCAGGGGCGGCTGCGCGAGGTGCGGCACCAGTTCACGGTGACCAGCGGCGAGGTCGGCGGGCAGGACGGGCAGTCTGACCAAGATGGCCAAGGCAGTCAGGGCGGCCAGTCCGGTCAGGGTGGCCAGTCCGGTCAGGGCGATGGAACCGGAACCGGAGGCGGAACCGCGAGCGGAGGCGGGAGTGGCGCCGGGCAACCGGGGCAGGGCGGCGACGCCGCCCAGGGTGCGCCGGGCGGTCGGAGCACCCCCGGCCCCCAGAGCGTACGGCGGACGCTGGGGGTGGCCTCCACCATCGAGCTGTACGACTTCGGAGCACCGGCCGCCGTAACGCTCCCCAAATCATCGGATATTTACACAGGAAGGGTTGGATCCCCCCAGACCTAGCCAGCGCATGCCGTTCAGCCCCGTGAAATGGTCCATCCGTGCCATGCGCGGAGTGTGTACCGATCCCTACGCTGGGAAGCCGCTGCTCGGAAGTGCTCGCAGATGCTCGCAGGAGGAGGTGAAACACGTGGTTGCGCGTCGCGGCTCGTCGGGCCCGGACCCCGTGGCCCTCGTCGAGATCGATCTCTACGGTGAGTTGATGATCGCTGCGTCGAGCGCGGACGAGGAAAGGCTCAGTCCGGACCGTATCGACGAGGTGCTCCAGGTGGCGGAGGACCGATCAAATCCAGCCGAGGGCGAAGGCGAGGGCGCCCGGCCATAGCGCCGGAAGGCCGAGCGGGGGCGGCGGCGCCGTCGGGCCCGCACGTCGGGCCCGCACGTCGGGTCCGCGCGTCAGGTCCGCAGCAGGCGGGCGATGGCGGCGGTGGCCTCGGCGACCTTGGCGTCGACCTCTTCGCCGCCCTTGACGGCGGCCGCCGCCACGCAGTGGCGCAGATGCTCCTCCAGGAGTTGCAGCGCGAAGGACTGGAGCGCCTTGGTGCTCGCCGAGACCTGGGTGAGTATGTCGATGCAGTAGACGTCCTCCTCGACCATCCGCTGCAGGCCCCGGATCTGGCCCTCGATCCGGCGCAGTCGCTTGAGGTGCTGGTCCTTCTGCTTGGCGTAGCCGTGGCCGGTGTGCTCGGCGATGGTGGCCTCCGTCCCGGCCGCCGTCTCGGGCTCGGGCGCCTGGCTCCGCTGCTCGCCCTCGGTGGGGGCGGTGTTGTCGGCTGCCGTGGTGGTCATGGCGCCCTCCCGTTGTTCGCAAATGTCCTGTATACCCCGGCTGGGTATATGGTACCGGGTCTGCCTGGTTGGGCCGGGTCCCTGTGATAAGCACTCTGCCCTATGGGTCACACTGGGGAACGCCGGTTACCGTGGCCGGATGATGCACCTAGCATCAACGAGACAGACCCCGATGCATTCCGAGGATCCCCAGTGCGCTTTCGTCTGACCCCCAGGGAGACGAGCTTCTACGACATGTTCGCCGCTTCCGCGGACAACATCGTTACCGGCTCGAAACTCCTGATGGAACTGCTCGGGGCGGACTCCTCCGCGCGCACCGAGCTCGCCGAACGCATGCGGGCCGCGGAGCACGCGGGGGACGACGCGACCCACGCGATCTTCCACCAGCTGAACTCCTCCTTCATCACGCCGTTCGACCGCGAGGACATCTACTCCCTCGCCTCCTCCCTCGACGACATCATGGACTTCATGGAGGAGGCCGTCGACCTGGTCGTCCTCTACCAGATAGAGGAGCTGCCCAAGGGGGTCGAGCAGCAGATCGAGGTACTGGCGCGGGCCGCGGAGCTGACCGCCGAGGCGATGCCGAACCTGCGCACCATGACGAACCTCACCGAGTACTGGATCGAGGTCAACCGTCTCGAGAACCAGGCGGACCAGATCCACCGCAAGCTGCTGGCGCATCTGTTCAACGGCAAGTACGACGCCATCGAGGTGCTCAAGCTCAAGCAGATCGTGGATGTGCTCGAGGAGGCGGCCGACGCCTTCGAGCACGTGGCCAACACGGTCGAGACCATCGCCGTCAAGGAGTCCTGAGCCTCGGCATGGACACCTTCGCGCTTGTCGTGACCATTGCGGTCGCGCTCTTCTTCACGTACACCAACGGCTTCCATGATTCGGCGAACGCCATCGCCACCTCCGTCTCCACCCGGGCGCTGACCCCGCGGGCGGCGCTCGCGATGGCCGCGGTGATGAATCTCGCGGGCGCCTTCCTGGGCAGCGGGGTCGCCAAGACCGTCAGCGAGGGCCTGATCGCCACCCCGACCGGCGGACAAGGCATGATGATCTTGTTCGCCGCGCTGGTGGGCGCGATCACCTGGAACATGGTGACCTGGTATTTCGGCCTCCCGTCCTCCTCCTCGCACGCCCTGTTCGGCGGTCTGGTGGGCGCGGCACTCGCCGGGTCCAGCACGGTCCACTGGAGCGGGGTGGTGGAGAAGGTCGTCATCCCGATGTTCCTGTCGCCCGTCGTCGGACTGGTGCTGGGCTACTTCGTGATGGTGGCCATCCTGTGGATGTTCCGGAAGGCCAACCCGCACAAGGCAAAGCGCGGCTTCCGGATAGCCCAGACCGTCTCGGCTGCGGCCATGGCGCTCGGCCACGGTCTGCAGGACGCCCAGAAGACCATGGGTGTCGTGGTGATGGCCCTGGTCATCGCCGGTGTGGAGGACGAGGGCGACGCGATTCCGGTGTGGGTGAAGATCGCCTGCGCCGCGATGCTCTCGCTCGGTACGTACGCGGGCGGCTGGCGCATCATGCGCACACTGGGCCGCCGGATCATCGAACTCGACCCGCCGCAGGGATTCGCGGCGGAGACGACGGCGGCCTCGGTCATGTACTCCGCCTCGTTCATGTTCCAGGCGCCCATCTCGACGACCCATGTCATCACCTCGGCGATCATGGGCGTCGGCGCGACCAAGCGGGTGAACGCGGTGCGCTGGGGCGTGGCGAAGAACATCATCCTCGGCTGGTTCATCACCATGCCGGCGGCGGCCGGTGTCGCCGCGCTCAGTTACTGGATCGTCAACCTGGCCTTCGGCTGACGGCGGTACGTACAGGTCGTACGCATACGGGACGCACACGGTACGCATGAAAGCGGCGGGCCCGCCCCCGGGATGATCGGGGGCGGGCCCTTCGTCCTGTGGTGGCACCGCCATGCAGCACCACAGGACGTTCCTCCTCCGCCGTCGGCACGCCGCCGGCGGGAGGCGGGTGCGTCAGCCGAAGCGGCCCGAGATGTAGTCCTCGGTCGCCTGGACGGACGGGTTGGAGAAGATCCGCTCGGTCTCGTCGATCTCGATGAGCTTGCCCGGCTGGCCGACGCCCGCCAGGTTGAAGAAGGCCGTGCGGTCCGAGACGCGCGCCGCCTGCTGCATGTTGTGCGTCACGATGACGATCGTGAAGCGCTCCTTGAGCTCACCGATCAGGTCCTCGATGGCGAGGGTTGAGATCGGGTCGAGCGCCGAGCACGGCTCGTCCATCAGCAGCACCTGCGGCTCGACCGCGATGGCGCGGGCGATGCACAGCCGCTGCTGCTGACCGCCGGAGAGGCCGGCGCCCGGCTTGTTGAGCCGGTCCTTGACCTCGTTCCACAGGTTGGCGCCCTTGAGGGACTTCTCGACGATGCCCTCCAGCTCGCTCTTCTTGTACGAGCCGTTCAGCTTCAGCCCCGCCGCGACGTTCTCGAAGATCGACATCGTGGGGAACGGGTTCGGGCGCTGGAAGACCATGCCGACCGTACGCCGCACGGAGACCGGGTCGACGCCCGTGCCGTACAGGTTCTCGTCGTCCAGCATCACCTTGCCCTCGACCCGGCCACCGGGGGTGACCTCGTGCATCCGGTTCAGGGTGCGCAGGAAGGTGGACTTGCCGCAGCCGGACGGGCCGATGAAGGCCGTCACCGAGCGGGGCTCGACGGTCATCGAGATGTCCTCGATGGCCTTGTGGGTGCCGTAGTAGGCGGTCAGGCCGCTGACGTCGATGCGCTTGGCCATGTGAATCACTTCTCTTCTTCGTGGCGTGGCCTCAGCGGCCGGTCTTCGGTGCCTTCCAGCGGGCTACACCGCGGGCGAGCAGGTTGAGGATCATGACGAAGGCGATCAGGACGAGCGCCGCCGCCCAGGCCCGGTTGTACGAGGCGTCGTTACCGAGCTGCCACTGCTCGTACACGTAGTACGGGAGCGAGGACTGCGCGCCCTCGAAGGGGTTGTTGTTGATCCCCGTAGCACCGAACACCAGCAGCATGATCGGGGCCGACTCACCGGCGATACGGGCGACCGCGAGCATCACACCAGTGATGATCCCGCCGATCGCGGTGGGCAGCACCACCTTGAGGATGGTGCGCCACTTGGGCACGCCCAGTGCGAGTGAGGCCTCGCGCAGCTCGTTCGGGACGAGCTTGAGCATTTCCTCCGTCGAGCGGACGACGATCGGCATCATCAGGATGGCCAGGGCCATCGCGCCTGCGAAGCCGGAGTAGTCGAAGTCCAGGATGATGATCCAGAAGGTGAGGATGAACAGACCGGCGACGATCGAGGGGACACCGGTCATGACGTCCACGAAGAAGGTGACGGCCTTGGCGAGCTGGCCGCGCCCGTATTCCACCAGGTAGACGGCGGTCAGCAGGCCGATCGGGGCCGCGATGGCGGTGGCGATGCCGACCTGCTCCAGCGTGCCGATGATGGCGTGGTACACACCGCCGCCGGGGAGGATCGTCTGCACGCCCTCCATGGAGTGGCCGAGGAAGTAGCCGTCGAGGACCGTGCGGCCCCGGTCGACGGTCTCCCAGATCAGCGAGACCAGCGGGACCACCGCGAGCAGGAAGCAGACCCAGATCAGGCTGGTGGCCAGCTTGTCCTTGGCCTGGCGGGAGCCCTCGACCTTGGCGGTCAGGGCGAAGGAGATGAGCACGAACAGCAGCGCGGCGATCAGACCCCACTGGGTCTTGCTGCTCAGATCGCCCGCGACGCCGATGCCGCAGCCCAGGCCGACCGAGATCAGCGCCAGACCGATCGGGGCCCACTTGGGCAGCCGGGGCTGCTTGAGGCCCGGCCGCGGGGCGTCGCCGGCCACCGCGCTCTTGTCGATGACTGCGTTGCTCATATGCCGCACCTTTCGTTCGCCCCGCTGCGGCAGCAGCTGATGTCACTGTCGCCCGCGCGGCGCAGAGGCGCGGCTATCGCGGTCTTCTGCGGCCCGGCGGCCGCGCGTACGTCGCTCACGCCGCGGCTCCCGAGTACTCCTTGCGGCGGGCGATGATCAGCCGCGCGGCGCCGTTCACCAGCAGCGTGATGACGAACAGCACCAGACCGGAGGCGATCAGCGCGTCACGCGCGGGGCCGTCGGCCTCCTTGAAGTGGCTGGCGATGTTCTGGGCGAAGGTGCCGCCGCCCGGGTCCAGCAGGCTGGTGTCGATCAGGTAGCTCGGGGACAGCACGGTGGCCACGGCCATCGTCTCGCCGAGCGCGCGGCCCAGGCCCAGCATGGAGGCGCTGATGATGCCGGAGCGGCCGAAGGGGAGGACCGACATCCGGATGACTTCCCAGCGGGTCGCGCCGAGGGCCAGCGCGGCCTCCTCGTGCATCTGCGGGACCTGGCGGAAGACCTCTCGGCTGACGCTGGTGACGATCGGGATGATCATGATCGCCAGCAGGATGCCCACGGTGAACAGGGAGCGCGGGGTGCCGTCGTTGTACTCGAAGATCTTGGTCCAGCCCAGGTAGTCGTCGAGCCACTTGTACAGGCCGGTCAGGTGCGGGACGAGGAAGAGCGCCCCCCACAGGCCGTAGACGATGCTGGGGACCGCCGCGAGCAGGTCGATGACGTAGGCGACCGGGGTGGCCAGCCGGCGCGGCGCGTAGTGCGAGATGAACAGCGCGATGCCGACCGCGACCGGGACCGCGATCAGCATCGCGATGATCGAGCTGACGATCGTGCCGTAGACGAGCACGGCGATACCGAAGACCATCGGGCGGCTGCTGGTGTTCCACTCGAAAGTGGTCAGGAAGTTGCCGTGGTCGTCGGAGATGGCGGAAACCGCTCGCACGGTGAGGAAGACCGCGATGGCGGCCATGATCACCAGCAGCAGGATTCCGGACCCTCGGGAGAGGCCGAGGAAGACTTTGTCGCCGATGCGGCCGGTGCCACGAGAGCTGGCCAGGGCAGGCGGTTCTGTGGGGGATGCAGGTTCTATGTCCGTTTTCATGGGTTCTCCGGTCTGAGGAGCCAGGGGGGTGTGGCTCCTTGCGCGGCGGTGCACCGGACGGTGCGGCCGGCTCCGTGGTGTGGGAGCCGGCCGCACTCAGGTCAGGAGAGGCTCGCGACGCTCTCGCGGACCTTCGTGGCGATCTCGGCCGGCAGCGGGGCGTAGCCGAGCTCCTTGAGGGAAGCCTGGCCGTCCTCGCTCGCGACGTAGGTCAGGAACGACTTGGTGGCGGCAAGCGTGTCGGAGTTGTTGCCCTTGTCACAGGCGATCTCGTACGTCACCAGCGTAATCGGGTACGCGCCCTCTGCCTTGGTGTCGTAGGCCAGGTCCAGGGCGAGGTCCTTGCCGGTGCCCTTGATCTTGGCCTCGGAGATGGCCTTGGAGGCGTTGTCGACGGTGGCCTGGACCGGGGCGGAGGCGCCGGTGTTCAGGTCCACGGTCTTGATGCTGCTGGCGGTCGCGTACGACAGCTCGAAGTACGAGATCGCGCCGGAGACCTGCTTCACCTGCGAGGAGACACCGGCGGAGCCGTCCGCGGCCTGGCCGCCCTTGCCCTCCCAGGCCTTGCCCGGCTCGTGCGGCCACGCCGAGGGGGCGGCGGCCTTGAGGTACTTGGTGAAGTTGTCCGTGGTGCCGGAGTCGTCCGAGCGGTGGAACGCCTGGATCTTGAGGTCCGGCAGGTTGACGCCCTTGTTGAGCGCCTTGATGGCGCCGTCGTTCCACTTCGTGATCTTCGAGTCGAAGATCCCGGCGAGGGTCTTGGCGTCCAGGGTCAGCTTGTCCACGCCGGGGACGTTGAAGCCGACCGCGATCGGGCCGCCGACCATCGGCAGGTTGATGCCCTGGCCGCCCTTGCACATCTTCTTGGAGGAGGCGACCTCTTCGGGCTTGAGCGCCGAGTCGGAGCCCGCGAAGGCGGTCTTGCCCTGCAGCCACTCCTGGATGCCCGCGCCGGAGCCGGTGGCCTTGTAGTTGAGCTTGACGTCCTTGCAGGCCGCGCCGTAGTTCTTGACCCACAGGTCCATGGCGTTCTTCTGGGCGGACGACCCGGACGCCAGCAGCTGGCCCTTGCCCTCGCACTTGATGTTGCTGGCGTCGGCCTTGGTGCCGCCGCCACCGCTCGAGGAACCGTTGTTGTCGTCGGAGCCGCAGGCGGTGAGCACCAGGACGCCGGAGACGGCAAGGGCACCGGCGGCGATGGCGCGAAGCCGGTTGTTGCGCTGAAGCTTCACTTTCGGGTTTTCCTTCCAGGAGCCGCCGGTGGGGACGGCGCACGAAGAGGTGGGGTACTGCGCGTTTCTGGTTCTGCTCAGCTGCGCGCCGGTCACGCCATGGGCGCGGCCAGTACGTTTGTAGGGCTGAAATTAGGCAGATCAGGTGAAGCAGCCGATGGGCGTGAGTGAACGGAGGGTGAACCTCGGCCGTCAGGGTGGTGGCCCAGGGAGGCCCTGATTCCGGTTGGGTGGAGGTTATGGCGGAGCCGATCGGCGCGTGACTCTGTCGGATTGCGGTACGGCATGTCACTATCCGTCCCTACGTACCGGTAAGTCAGCTCTGGCACGCGGGTTACGCGACGGCTCGTGGAGGTCCTCGGGTGATGGGGAAGCGGAAGGTGAAGCGGGGCGGCAGGGGAGGGGGCGCGGGCGTCGCCGCGGCCACCGCGTTCGTCTGTGCGGTGGGGATGTCGGCGGTACCGGAGCGGGCGCAGGCCGCGCCGCGTGAGCCCACGCCCGGGGCCGGGGCGGAGTCGGGGACCGGGTCCGAAGGGGCCGCGGGCAACAGCCTGCAAGAGGTGCACAAGAAGGTGCAGAGCCTCTACCGCAAGGCCGAGGCGGCCACGGACGCGTACAACCTGGCGCGCGAGAAGCAGGCCCGCCAGGAGAAGCGGATCGTAAAGATCGCGCAGTCCGTGGTGAAGGCGGAGAAACGGATGGCGGGCCTGCGGAAGCGGGCCGGGGCGGTGGCCCGGGCCCAGTACCGCAACGGCGCAATTCCGCCAGAGGCGCAGCTGCTCCTCGGCGACGACCCGGAGAGCTTTCTCGACAACGTCACCCTGGCGCGCAAGGGCCAGCAGGCGACCCGGGGCCTGATGAGCCAGCTGGAGAAGACGCAGGCCACGCTCGACCGCTATGCGAAGGACGCCACCCGGGAGTGGGAGCGGCTCGACTCCAGCCGCGCGAAGAAGGCCGCGGCCCGCAAGGAGATCCGGGCGAAGCTCGCCGGGGCCAAGCGGTTGGAGTCCCGGCTGAAGGCGAAGGAGCGGGAGCGGCTGCGGCAGCTGGAGGAGGAGCAGCAGCGCCGGGCGCAGACGACCTGGCTGGGCTCCGGGATACTGCGGAAGATCGGCGGAAAGGGCACCTCGCAGGGGGTGCGGGCGGTGGACTTCGCGACCGCCCAGCTCGGCAAGGACTATGTGTGGGGCGCGGAGGGCCCCGACACCTACGACTGTTCGGGGCTGACCCAGAAGGCGTGGGCCGCGGGCGGCCGCTCGATCCCGCGCACCTCGCAGGAGCAGTGGCGGCAGCTGCCGAAGGTGAGCGTCGAGCGGATGCGGCCGGGGGACCTGATCATCTACTTCAAGGACGCGAGTCATGTGGGGATGTATGTAGGGGACGGCGCGATCATCCACGCACCGCGCCCGGGGCGGCAGGTCACGGTCGCCGGGGCCGGCTCGATGCCGATCCTCGGTGTCGTACGCCCGGACGGGGCTGAGGGCTGAGGCCGGGGCCTGAGGGCCGCGGCCGGGTCCAGGAGCTGAGGGGCTATTCGGTCATTTCGCCCCGCGTAGGCGTGATGTTTGTCATCCCACGGCCATCCCCCGGCGCGTCAAGTCCCCTCATGGCTTTGGCATATGACAAAAGTGGCTGTCCGAAGGTCATTCCGCTGGGGCCTGCCCTAGCGCTATGGTCGCCTCTCAGTGTCCGGCGCTGGGTCGTGTGAACGGCCGTTTGAGCGCCGCGCTCTCGGGGGGAGGGAAGGAATCGAGCGATGTCCGTACCCGCGACCGGGCAGCTGGAGGCGCCGGCCACCGAGGCCCTGCCTGCCGCGCCGCCCGACAACGGGCTCACCCTGCTGGTGATCGGGGAAGACCCCGCCGGCTCCTTCACCGTCCCCGAAATGCTGGACACCGAGGGCAACCGGGTCCGTATCCGTACGGCACGCAATCTCACCGAGGCCGAGCGGCTGCTCACCGATGACGTCCAGTGCATCCTGCTGGACCTGGCCCTGCCCGGCCCCTGCAAGAAGGCCGAGGACGAGCTCGACGCCCTGCACGCGGTGCTGCGGCTCGCACCCGCCCACGCGGTCCTCGTACTGACCGCCGTGGAGGACGGGGAGCGCGCCGCCGAGGCCGTACGGGTCGGCGCCCAGGACTTCCTCTTCCGCGACGAGCTGGACGGACGGCTGCTCAGCCGCGCCATCCGCTACGCCGTCGAGCGAAAACGCTCCGACCTCGCCCAGCGCCAGCTGACCGAGTCCCGGCTGCGCGCCCAGGAGAACGCCCGGCTGGAGCGCGGGCTGCTGCCCACCCCGCTGCTCCAGGGCTCGGGGCTGCGCTTCGCCGCCCGCTACCGGCCCGGCCGCAGCCGCGCCCTGCTGGGCGGCGACTTCTACGACACGGTCCGCACCCCGGACGGCACCGTCCACGCGATGATCGGCGACGTCTGCGGACACGGCCCCGACGAGGCCGCCCTCGGCGTCGAGCTGCGCATCGCCTGGCGCGCCCTGACCTTCGCCGGGCTCTGCGGCGATCAGCTGCTCGGCACCCTGCAGCAGGTCCTGGAGAACGAGCGCGCCGACGAAGAGATCTTCGCGACTCTGTGCACCGTCGACATCGCACCGGACGGGCGGCGGGCCGGGGTGTGCCTGGCCGGCCACCCCGCACCGCTGGCGATACGCGCCGGGCGCGCGCCCCGGCTGCTGCCCGCCGACGACAACGGGCCGGCGCTCGGCCTGCTGCCGGGCGCCCGCTGGCCGCGCCGGGAGATCGAGCTCGGCGGCTCCTGGAGCCTGATGATGTACACGGACGGGCTCATCGAGGGGCGCGTCGGGAAGGGCGTACAGCGGCTGGGCCAGGAGGGAATGGTCGACATCGTGGCCCGCGGGCTGACGGCCGGGCTGCGCGGCGAGGAACTGCTGGACAACACCGTCACCGAGGTGCGGGCGCTCAACGGCGGGGAGCTGACGGACGACCTGGCCGTGCTGCTCCTCGACCGGGGCTGACCCCCGGGCGGGGGCGGGGGCGGGGGCGCGCAGGCCGCCCGCCCGCGCGGGCTAGCGGCCGTTGAAGGGGCCGTACGGGCCGTCGGAGCTGGAGCCGCCGCGGCGCGGCCAGTTGCGGCCGCCGCCGGAGACCTGCCGGAGCGCGGGCCGCACATCGACGAAGTACACGATGGTCGCGATGAGCCCGATGATCGGCAGGAAGTCGAAGATGCCCATGAAGAAGTTCACCGCGGCGGCGATGCCCAGGATGATCAGCCAGAAGGGCTTGTTCTGCTTGTCCGCGGCCCGGTAGGCGTCCTCGCGGCGGATCGCGGCGTCGATGAAGGCGCAGAGGCTGAACAGGAGCAGCCCCCAGGAGACCCAGTACATCAGTTGGTTGAAGCCTTGCACCAGCACGCCGTCCACCGCCTAGAAGATATGTATGGGAAGCGTTCCATCGGCCACCGTACCCGCTGCCAGGGCCGGGCACGCAGTGCGTACCCGGCCCTGGGTGTGCTCTTCGGGCAAACGCCCGCCCCTCAGCCCTGAGGCTTCGGCGGGGTCTTCTTCGCGGTGGGGGCGGGAGCCGGGGCCGGCTTGCGGGCCGGGGCCTTCTTGGCGGCGGGCGCAGGCTTGACCGCGGTCTTCGCCGTCGCGTCCTTGGCCGGCTCGGCCGCGACGGTGACCGGCCGCTCCTTGGGCGCGATGGCGTCGGCCGCCTCGCTCATCTCCTCGGCCGCCTCGCCGCGCCAGGTCTTGACGACCTCCTGGCCGTGCTCGGCCACCTCGTCGTACCGCTCCCGCGCCTTGACGGCCAGCTCGGCGGCGCGGCCCACGCCCTGGAGGGCCAGGTCCTGCGCCGTGTCGCGGAGCTTCTTCAGGTCGGTGTCGAGCGTGCCCAGCAGCTCGGTGAGCTTCTCCTGGGCGTCCTTCGCCTGCTGGCTGACCCGGTCCTGAACGGCCTTCGGGTCGGTGTTCCGTACGGCGGCGAAGCGCTCGGGGGCCTCGGCGACGATCTTCTCGACCAGCGACGGGACCTCCTTGAGCTTCTGGGCAGCGAGGTCGGCCGTGCCCGCCACGAAGTACAGGGGGGTCGGGTCGGTGAGCGTCTTACGCACATCGTCGGTGATGGCCATGCTGATGGTCCTCCCGGATCAAATCGAGGGTTCGGCGTCGTCGTCGGCGCTGCCGGAGGGGGTGCCGCCTGCGGCAAGGGCGGCCTTACCGGCGCCCGCGTACGTACCAGCGGGGGTGCCGGCGCCGGTGGGGGCGCCCGAGGGGGTGTCGCCCGCGGCGGGGTCGGGTGCGTTCTCCTTGCGGAACGACTCGTAGATCTGCAGCAGCACCTGCTTCTGCCGCTCGTTGATCAACGGATCGGCCAGTATCACACTGCGCGTCTCCGTCTCGTCCCGATCCCGCGCATCGAGAATCCCGGCCTGCACATAAAGCGTCTCGGCGGATATCCGCAGCGCCTTCGCGAGCTGCTGCAGGATCTCCGCGCTCGGCTTGCGCAGCCCGCGCTCGATCTGGCTCAGATACGGATTGGACACCCCGGCAGCGTCGGCGAGCTGGCGCAGTGAGAGCTGCGCGCCGCGTCTCTGCTCGCGCAGAAACTCGCCGAGGGTGCCGACGTTCAGTGATGCCATGCCCCCATGCTGCCGCACCAGTGCTAACTATTGCAAGCATTTGCTTGCAGCCGTGCCGGGAGTGGGAGGGGTTCCGGGTGGCTTCCGCCGCCCGGAACACCCCTGATGTCCGGATCGTGGGTGGGTTTATCTGACGAGTTCGGATGGTTCGTCCAGCCGCGTCAGCTTCCGCGGATTGCGCACCACATAGATCCGGGTGACCCGCCCGTCCTCCACCGCGAGGCTCACCGCGGCCGGCTCGCCGTCGAACTCGATCCGGCCCGCGGGTGCGCCGTTGAGCCATACGGTCGTCGTCTCGACCCTGGCGACCCGGTTCGCGCGCGCGAGCATCGGCGCCACCACATCGGCCCCGTGGACGGGAGTCAGTACGGCGGGTACGAGCCCTCCACCGTCGGCGATCAGGACCACATCCGGCGCCATGATCTCCATCAGCTCCCGCAGCTGCCCGGTGCGCAGCGCGACCAGGAACCGCTCCACCACGGCCTGCTGCTCCGACCGGCTCACCCGCACCCGCGGCCGCCGGGCCGCCACGTGCTCGCGGGCCCGCCGCGCGATCTGCCGCACCGCGGCCGTGGACTTCCCGATGGCCTCGGCGATCTCGCCGTACGGCATCTCGAAGACCTCGCGGAGCACGAACACCGCCCGCTCCGCCGGCCCGAGCGTTTCCAGCACGGTCAGCATGGCGATCGAGACGCTTTCCGCGAGTTCGATGTCCTCGGCGACATCGGGGCTGGTCAGCAGCGGTTCCGGCAGCCATTCGCCGACGTACTCCTCGCGGCTGCGGGAGAGCGTCCGCAGCCGGTTGAGCGCCTGCCGGGTGACGGTCCGGACGAGATACGCGCGCGGGTCACGCACCTGCGCACGGTCGACGTCGGCCCACCGCAGCCAGGACTCCTGCAGCACATCCTCCGCGTCGGCCGCCGAGCCGAGCATTTCGTAGGCGACCGTGAACAGCAGGCCGCGATGGGTGACGAACGGGTCCTCGGTCATGCCGTCGACGCCGCGCCGGTCTGCTCGGGCCGCTTGGCCAGCGGAATCTCGCACGCCTCGGAGTATCCCTGCGAGGTGATCCCGTTCGCGGTGTTGTTCCGGGTCGACAGGTTGGCGAAGCCGATGAACGCGGTCAGCTCGACCAGCGCCGCCGCGCCGAGCTGGGCGAGCAGACTCGCCGACATCTCATCGGTGACGGTCGTCGGCGTGTTCGTCATGGCCTCGGCGTACTCCAGCACCTCCCGCTCCAGCGGGGTGAACACGTCCGACTCCCGCCAGCGCGGCACCTGGCTCGCCTTGGTCAGGTCCAGATTCGCGTTCAGCGCCGCGAAGTAGTTGATGTCGAGGCACCAGCTGCAGCCGACCTGTGCCGCGACGGCCATGTGCGCGAATGTCTTGAGGCTCGCGTCGGCCGCGTCCCACGCGCCCAGCTTGGCCGAGAACTCCAGACTGGACATGGCGACGTCGGGGTTGTTGAAGCTCACCTCGACGGGCTCGGGCACGGCGCCGAGCTGCTTGATCAGGTTTTCCCTCAGCTCGGTGGGAAGCTCCGCCTTCGGAATGCGCAGCGCCATGGTGTCTCCTTATATGGGTGCCTGCTACGTGTGCTCGTTCGGCATGAAGACACCGCCGGGCCCGCGAGCGTGACACCCCCCGCCTACCGGATCTCGCTCAGCCACGCCTGGAGGGTCAGCAGCTCCGGGTACCGCTCGCGGAGCGCGCCGATGTCGGCCTGGTAGCCCTTCTCGTTGAGCCAGTCGAACATCCTCGCCGCCTGCTCGGCCTGGGCCCGCAGCTCGTCGATCGGCTGCCGCCGGAAACGCGTCGGGACGCCGTCGACCTCGGTGAACACCTCGGCGATCCGCCGTACGGTCAGCTCGTCCCCGGCGATCTCGATCTTCTTGCCGATGAACTCGGCCGGCTTGTCGAAGGCGTCCGCGGCGATCCGGCCGATATCGGCCAGCGCGATCATCTGCAGCGAGGTGCCCGCGTCCAGCGCGAGCGAACCGACCCGCTCCCCGTTCACCGCCTCCGGCACCAGGTACGGCCAGTTCTCCATGAAGAACACCGGCCGCAGCACCGTCGCGGGCACGCCGATGGCGTCGATATACGCCTCGATCTCCGCCTTGGTCTCGAAGTGCGCGACACCGGACCCGCGCTCGGCGCCGCCGACGGAGCTGTAGACCAGGTGCGCGACTCCCGCGGCCCGGGCCGCGTCGGCGACGTTCCTGCCCTGCCGCACCTCGACTTCGGGGCGAGGGTCGGCCATGTCGGAGGGCTGCACGCTGAAGACGCCGTACGCGCCCCGCGCCGCCGCGCGCAGCGACTCCGGGTCGTCCAGATCGCCGGTGACCAAGTCCGCGCCGAGCGCCTTGAGCTCCATGGCCGCCTGTTTGCCCGGGTCACGGACCAGGGCGCGTACCGCCCAGCCGCCGTGGAGGAGGCCGCGGGCGACGGCGCCGCCTTGGCCGCCGGTCGCGCCCGTGACCAGGACCGCCTTCTTGTTCGGCACTGCGAGATCCTTTCCTTTTCCGGTCATGTCCGGGGTGAGATCGAAACGCGGTCGCGTGCGCGGGTGGGCGCGGGAAGCTGCCCCGCGACGATCGCGGCGAGGGAGAGCCCGAACCCCGCGAGCTGGATCAGGCCGAGCGTCTGGTCGAGTACGACGGCCCCGAGCACGGCGGCGACCAGCGGCGAGAGCAGACCGAGCACCGCGACGGAGGTGACGGGCAGGGTGGTGATGCCCTGGAACCACAGGATGTAGGTGATCAGGCCGCCGACCAGCCCCAGCCAGAGATAGCCGAGGGCGGCGGTCGAATCGATCGCGGGAGGCGGTCCCTCGACGAGGAAGGTGACCGGCACCAGGAACAGACCTCCCGCCGTGAGCTGCCAGCCGGCGAACGCGGTGGCACCGACCCCGGCGGGACGTCCCCAGCGCTTGGTGAGCGTCACCCCGAGCGCCATCGTGGCCGCGCCGGCGAGGCCCGCCACGATTCCGACGCCGTCGAGCGCCGCGTCCGGCCCGATCACCACCAGACCGACGCCCACGACGCCCGTCACACCCCACAGGAGGCGCCAGACCGAAAGGCGCTCGCGGAGCACGGTGACCGCCAGGACGGCGACGATCAGCGGCTGGGCCGCCGCCAGCGTGGCGGCGACGCCTCCCGGCAGGCGTTCCGCCGCGACGAACAGCAACGGGAGGAACAGCCCGATGTTCAGCACGCCGAGCGCCGCGGCCTTTCCCCACCAGGCCCCGCGCGGCAGCGTCCGGGTGATCGCCAGCGCGATCAGCCCGGCGGGCAGCGCACGCAGGAGCCCCGCGAACAGGGGGTGCCCCGGGGGCAGAAGTTCGGTGGTGACGACGTAGGTCGTGCCCCAGACCGCGGGAGCGAGCGCCGTCAGGGCGGCGCGCCCGCCGGAAGCTCTCTGTGCTGGTGGACTTGTCATGCTCGCAGTCTCATGCCGCGGCCATCAATGAGTCCAAGACATGTTTTTCACTTCATCGATCTCGATACAAGATAGCTCCATGGAGCTTCAGCAGATGCGGTACGTCATCGCCGTGGCCGAGACCAACAGCTTCACCCGGGCCGCCGAACGATGTCTGGTCGTCCAGTCCGCCCTCAGCCACCAAATCTCCCGCCTGGAGAAGGAGTTGGGCGCGCGGCTCTTCGAACGCACCAGCCGCCGGGTGCGGCTGACCCCGGCCGGAGCGGCGTTCCTCCCCGCCGCCCGCCAGTGTCTGGAAGCCGCCGAGCGCGCGGCCGCCGAGGTGGCCGCGGCCGTCGGAGAGGTACGCGGACGGCTCGCCGTGGGCCTGATCCCCACCGTCGCCGCGGTCGATATCCCGGGCGCGCTGCGCGACTTCCGCCAGCGGTATCCGCAGGTGCGCATCGGGCTGCGCGTGGGCGCGAGCGAAGACCTCGTCGAGCAGGTCAAACAGGGAGCCCTCGACGTGGCCTTCCTCGGGCTGCCGACCACATCGCGGCCTCAGGGCGTCGCCGCCCACGAACTCGCCCGTGACCGGCTCGTCGCCGTGGTCGCGCCCGACCATCCGCTCGCCGACGAACCGGCGGTCGACCTTCGCAGGCTCTCCACCGAGGTGTTCGTGGACCTTCCGGCCGGAACCGCCGGGCGCGCCCAGTCCGACCAGGCATTCTCGGCCGCCGGGCTCGGCCGCGACGTCGCCTTCGAAGTGACCACCGCGGAGTTCATCGGCCGACTGGTCGAGCAGGGCCTGGCCATCGCCATGCTGCCCTCCGCGTACGTACCCCAGCTCACCGGCGTCACCACCATCGAGGTCACCGACGCACCGGCCCGCGTCGAATACGTCATCTGGAGCTCCGTCGGCCGCCCACCCGCGGCCACCGCCTTCCTCGCCATCCTCGACATCCCGGCCACGGAGGGCGCCGGCGGGCGGCCGTGAGTGGCCGTCATCCCGGTTTACGGGCCGGGAGGTGACGGCCCGAGCGGGCGGCGGCCGAGGGTCACGTACCCCGCAGGGCGGCTTCCAGACGGTCGGCCCAACGCAGCGCGGTGGCGGCCAGCTCTTCGGTGCGCGGGGCGAGGCGGACGCGCGGGCCGACGACCTGGAGCGCGGCCACCACCTCGCCGCGGAAGTCGCGGACCGGGGCGGCGACCGAGTACAGACCGGGTTCGGCCTCCTCGTCGACGATCGAGTAGCCCCGCTCGCGGGTGGCGGCGAGCCGGCGGAGGAAGTCGTCGAGCCCGGTGGGGGTGTTCGGGCCGTGGCGTACGAAGTCGGTGCGGGCGAAGACGGCGGCGACTTCCTCGTCGTCGGCGTCGCTGAGCAGCGCCTGCCCGCAGTCGCTGCAGTACGCGGGGTAGGGGCGGCCGATCCACGAGCCGACCTGTTTGCTGCCCGGCGGGACGCGTTCGGCGATCGTCACGGTCGCGTCGCCGGCCAGGACGCCCAGATAGCAGCTCTCGCCGGTCTCGCCGACCATGCCTTCCAGCGCGGTCTGCCCATCCGTACGCAGGCGGTGGGCGGTGAGCTCCTGGGTGTCGGCGTAGAGCCGCCAGTGCAGGGTGAGCGCCTGCGGCGACTGGTTGCGTGCGACGAAGTCCTCTTCGCGCATGGCGGCCAGGCCACGGGACAGCTGGCTGCGATCGCGGGCCAGGTCGCGGGCCAGGTCGGTGGCCGAGGTGCGGCGATGCCCTTCCGCTGTCCTGTGGGCGAGTGCCATCAGCACGTCCAGACCCTTGCCCACGCTCGATTCCATGACCCCTCAGCCACGTCGTCCCGCCGTGCCGCGTGCCGTCCATGCGGCGCGATCAGCTGTCGCGGACACCCTACTGCCGCCCTTTCGCGATGCCACCCCTCGAAAGTTGTGCGTTATTTGCATCTTGTCATGCGGTAGATGCACGCATAGCATCTCGCGCATCGGCTTTCGCCCCGGTCACCCGGGGACATACGAGGCCGGGGATATACGAGAAGGGACAGCGACAGCCATGACGGCGACGATGACGTCCGCGGCCCATGAGCGGGGGCCGTGCCGTACCGAACCGGCGATCAGGCGCCGGTCAGTGCGAGCGATCAAGGTGTACTGGCCCGTCTCGCGGCAGATCCTGGCCACCCTGGCCGCGGGCGATGTCGAGGTGCTGCACCAGGACGAATCCCTGGCCGAGCTCTTCCGCGCCCTGGAGGCCTCGCCGGAGGTCGGGGACTTCGGCCTCTACACCGACGTCTTCGAGGTGGGCATCGGCGCCGAGGGGTTCACCGCGGCGCCCGGGTCCACCCCCACCCTCGGCGCGGTCGGCGCCCGCTCGCTGTCCCCCACCCTCACCTTCACCACCTATGTCGACGCCTCCGCCGCGGATGACGAGGTGTCCCGTGTTCTGACGCGCATCGTGGCCGCCCACCCCTGGGAGGTTCCGGTCGTCGAGCTCTCCGCACCCCTTGAGCTCGTCTCCCGCGCGTAAGCCCTGCGCGTAAATCCTGCGCGCGTAAGCCCTGCGCGTAAATCCTGCGCGCGTAAGCCCTGCGCGTAAGTCCTCCGCCGGTAAATCCTGCGCGGTCCTCCGCGCTCCCCGCCGGACCGCGGCGCGCTGACCCCGCACGCGCCGCGGTCGCCCAAGAGGTGGCATCACCCTCCGCCACGCCGTGTCGTCCCCGTCACCGCCACCCTGAGGAAGTCATGTCATGACCACATCACTGCCGACCGAGAGCACGTCGGCTCCGGAAAGAGCGACCGACCACCCGCCCCAGGGAACGCTGCGCCGTTCCATGACCAGCCGCCACCTCGTGATGATCGCGATGGGCGGGGTCATCGGCTCCGGGCTGTTCCTCAGCTCCGGCTACACCATCTCCCAGGCCGGTCCGCTCGGCGCCGTCCTCTCCTATCTGGTCGGCGCGTTCGTCGTCTATCTCGTCATGACCTGCCTGGGCGAACTCGCCTGCGCCTACCCGGTCTCGGGTGCCTTCCACATCTACGCCTCGCGCTCGATCAACCCGGCCACCGGCTTCACCACCGCCTGGCTGTACTGGCTGACCTGGGCGGTCGCCCTGGGCTCGGAGTTCACCGCCTGCGGGCTGCTGATGCAGCGCTGGTTCCCCTCCGTCAGCGTCTGGGTGTGGTGTGTGGTCTGCGCCGCCGTGGTGTTCTCCGTCAACGCGATCTCCGCGCGCGTCTTCGGCGAGACCGAGTACTGGTTCTCCCTCATCAAGGTCGCCGCGGTCGTCGCCCTCATCGTCCTCGGCGGCGCGGCCATCGGCGGCTTCCATCCGCTGGCCGATCACGGCCAGGCGTTCCCGCGTCTGTTCGAGAACTTCAACACACCCGACGGCCTGTTCCCCCACGGGCCCTCCGGCGTCATGGTCACCGTCCTCGCCGCGTTCTACGCCTTTTCCGGTTCCGAGCTGATCGGCGTCGCCGCGGGCGAGACGGACGAACCGTCCAAGGCGGTCCCCAAGGCGCTGCGGGTGACGGTGGTCCGGCTGCTGGTCTTCTTCGCCGGGGCGATCACCGTGATCGCCGCGATGATCCCGTACGACAAGGTCGGCCTGGACGAGAGCCCCTTCGTGACCGTCTTCACGACCATCGGGATCCCCTACGCCGCCGATGTCATGAACTTCGTGATCATCACGGCGCTGCTGTCCGCCGGCAACAGCGGCCTCTACTCCTGCGCGCGGATGCTGTTCTCGCTCGCCGAGGAGGGCCAGGCCCCGCAGATGCTGCGGCGGCTGAACTCCCGCCAGATCCCGATGGCCGCGCTCGTGGTGAGCATGCTGGGCGGTATCGCGTCACTGCTGAGCAGTGTGGTCGCGGCCCAGACCGTCTATCTCGTCCTGGTGTCGATCGCCGGGTTCGCGGCGGTGGCGGTGTGGATGTCGATCGCGGCCTCGCAGTTCTTCCACCGCCGGGCCTTTCTGCGCGACGGCGGGGATGTGAAGGCGCTGCCCTACCGCACCCCGTTCTATCCGGTCGTGCCCGTCCTGGCGTTCGTACTCTGCCTGGCCGCCCTGGTCGGCGTCGCCCTCGACCCCACCCAGGTCGCGGCCCTGTACTTCGGCATCCCCTTCGTCGCCGCCTGCTACCTCTACTACTACCTGCGGTACAGCCGCAGGCGCAGCGGGACGGCCTCATGACGCCAACGCCCACACCGATGACCATGCCGACGCCGCCCACCTGTCTGCTGCTCGATCTGGACGGCACCCTCGTCGACTCCGCCCCCGGGGTCCTCGCGAGCATCCGCGCCGCGCTGCGCGAGGCCGGCACCCCGGCGCCGGACCCCGACACCCTGCGGACGTTCGTCGGCCCGCCGATGTACGAGTCCTTCCGCCGCCGGCTCGGCCTCGACGAGCCCACCGCGCTACGGGCCCTCGCGGTGTACCGGGCGCACTACGCCGCGCACGGTGCCCTCGACAGCGCGCTGTACGACGGGGTCGCGGACGCGCTGAAGGCGCTGGCCGCCGCGGGCCTGCCGATGGGCGTGGCGACCTCCAAGATCGAGGACCAGGCGCGGCGGGTCGTCGCCCACTACGGCCTGGACCCGTGGTTCGAGGCGGTGTGCGGCATCGACGACCGTACGGGCCGCACCACCAAGCGCCAGGTGATCCGGGAGTGCCTGGTGCGACTGGCCCGGCGCGGCGTCGACGTATCGGCGCCGCTCATGGTCGGCGACCGGTCGTACGACATCACCAGCGCCGCCGCCGAGGGGATCCCGGCCGTCCATGTGCTGTGGGGTTACGGGGACCGGGCGGAGTCGGCGGGCGCGGTCGCGGCCGTCGCGGGGCCCGCGGAACTGACTGACCTGCTGGTCGCGGCCCGCGACCATGGCCGTTGAACATCCACTGACGTGAAAACACCGGAACTGATGACGGGAAAGAGAACCAGCACATGAGCGACAGCGGCCCGCAGCACACCACCCCCGGCACCCCCTCTCCCACCACCCCCGCCCTGTGGTCGGCCTACCGTGAGCTGATCGGGAGGGCGACGTACACGGACCTCACCCACGCCTTCCACCCCGGGCAGCCGCACTTCCCGGCGTTCCCGGACGAGCGGCGCGAGATGGTCTTCGACATGGACCGCGGGGACGGCTTCAACGTCCACCAGTACACGATCGTGGGCCAGTGGGGCACACACGTCGACCCGCCCGTGCACTTCGTCGCCGGGGCGCGCACGCTGGACCACATCCCGGTGGCGGAGATGGTCCTGCCGCTGGTGGTGCTCGACATCAGCGAGCGGGTGGCGGCCGACCCGGACGCGACCCCGACCCTGGACGACGTGGCGGCCTGGGAAGCGCGCCACGGCGCCGTCCCCGCCGGATCGTTCGTGGCGCTGCGTACGGGCTGGAGCCGGCGCTGGCCGGACCGGGACGCGATGGCCAACAAGGACGCGGCGGGGGTCAGCCACGCCCCCGGCTGGTCCGCCGAGGTCCTGCGCCATCTGTTCGAGGAGGCGGGGGTCACCGCGATCGGCCATGAGCAGACCGACACCGACCCGGGGTCGGCCACCTCGGCGGGGGACTTCAGCCTGGAGCGGTATGTCCTCGCGCGTGACCGGTGGCAGATAGAGCTGATGGCCAACCTCGACCAGGTCCCGGAGGCGGGCGCGCTCATCGTCGCCACCTGGCCCAAGCCCCAGGGCGGCTCCGGGTTCCCGGCCCGCGTCTTCGCCCTGTGCCCGAACGACATGAATGACTGATTGCTCGAACGGCTGGCGTACCGAGCCCCGGCGGACCCGAGTCCGCCGGGGTGTCGCCATGTGAAGCGCCATGCGAAGAGCCATGTGGAGAACGGATACCGCGATGGACCGACCGGCCCTGGACGCGATCGACGAGAAGATCATCGCCGAACTCACCCGCAACGCCCGCCTGTCGCACGCCGAGCTCGGGCAGCGGGTGCTGCTGTCGCGGAACGCCGTACGGCAGCGGATCGACCGGCTGGAGCGGCAGGGGCATATCCGCGGCTACACACTGGTGCGCGGCGGCCACGAGGACGAGGACATCGCCTCGGCGCTGGTCCTGGTCTACCGCGAGGACCGGCTGCGCGGCGGCGAGGTGCTGGCGGCGCTCAAGCGCATCCCGGAGGTCGTCATCTGCGATGTGCTCAGCGGGGAGTTCGACCTGATGGTGCGGATCGAGGCCAGGTCCCTGGAACGCGTACAGGGCATCTGGGAGCAGATCGCCCAGATGCCCGGTGTACGCGATACGGTCACGGCGCTGACGCTCGCGCGCGTGGTCAGCCGCCCGCGAGGTTGACGCATACGACCTTCGGCTGCGTCATGTCCTCGTAGGCGAACCGCACGCCCTCGCGGCCCATGCTGCCGTACTTGAACCCGCCGAACGGCATGGCGTCGAACCGGTAGTCGGAGGAGTCGTTGACCATCACCCCGCCCGCCTCCAGCCGCCGGGCGGCCGCCATCGCCTGGTCCAGGCTCGCGGTGAAGACACCCGCGTGGAGGCTGAAGTCGATCTCGTTGGCGCGCGCCACCGCCTCCTCGAAGGAGCCGACCGGCTGCAGCGCGACGAGCGGCGCGAACGCCTCCTGCTGCCACAGGGCGCTGTCGGCCGGGACGCCCTCCAGCACGGTGGGGCTGTAGAGGCTGCCGTCGAGGTCATTGCCGCACAGCAGCACCGCGCCGCGCGCGATGGCCTGATCGGCCTTCGCCTTCGCGGCCCGGGCGGCCATGGGCGTGATCATCGGGCCGACGTCCGTGTGCTCATCGCGGGGGTCGCCGGTGCGCAGCGCCCTCGTCCTGGCGACGAAGGCCGTACGGAACTCCTCGTACACCTCCTGGGCGATCAGGATGCGCTGGGTGCCGATGCAGTTCTGGCCCGCGGCCCAGAACGCGCCGGACACACACGCCTTCACGGCGAGGTCGAGATCCGCGTCGGCGAGGACGAGGACGGGCGCGTTGCCGCCGAGGTCCATGGCGAGCTTCTTCAGCCCGGCCTGGCGGGCGATGGCCTCCCCGGTCGCGAAACCGCCGGTGAACGAGACCATGCGCACCTCGGGGGCGGCGACGATCGCGGCGCCGACGTCGGCACCGCCGTTGACCACCGTGATCACCTCGTCCGGCAGCCCGGCCTCGACGAGGGTGTCGACCAGCCGCAGCGCGGACAGCGGGGTGAGGTCGGAGGGTTTCAGGATGACGGCGTTGCCGCCGGCCACGGCGGGGCCGAGCTTGTGGGCGACGAGGTTGAGCGGGTCGTTGTACGGGGTGATCGCGGCGATGATGCCCAGCGGCTCCCGGGTGAACCAGCCCTGGCGGTCCTCGGATCCCTCGTACGCGTCGAAGGGCACCACCTCGCCCGCGTTGCGGCGGGCCTCGGCGGCCGACAGGGCCAGGGTGTTGACCGCGCGGGCGGTCTCCTTGCGGGCCTGGGCGATGGTCTTGCCCGCCTCGGCCACGATCAACCGGGCGAAGGACTCGGCGCGTTCGTCGACCAGCCGGGCCGCGCGGTCCAGCACCGCGGCGCGGGCGGCCCGCGAGAGGGCCCGGGCGGTGGCGCGCCCGCGGCGGGCGCGGGCCATGATCTCGTCGGCCGACTCCGCCGTCGTGGCGCAGACCGAGCCGATGACCTCGCCCGTGTACGGGTTGTGCACGGCGACGAAGCCCTGGCCGTCACGCGAGAGGGCGGCGAGGGTGGTGTCAGTCACGGAAGGCCTCCTGGAGGACGCGCCCGGCGGGGACGGCGGCGGGGGTGGCGTGGTGCCGTTCGTGGATGGCGATGATGTCCGACAGCAGCGCGTACGCCGTCTCGGTGCGCCCGGCGCCGGGGCCGGAGACGGTGACGGTGCCGAGCAGATCGGTGTGGAAGGCCACGGCGTTCACCGGGCCGCCGACCGAGGCGAGCGGGTGTTCGAGGGGCAGCGCGACCGGCGCCACGCGCGCGTCGACGCTGCCGTCCTCGCGGCGGCTCACCGAGCCGATCAGCTTCCACCGCAGCCCCCGGGCGGCGGCGTCGCGCATATCCGCCGGTGTGAGCCGCGAGATCCCCTCCCGGGCGACGTCGTCGCAGGACAGCGTGGCGCCCAGGACCTCATGGGCCAGGATCGCGACCTTCAGCTGTACGTCGAAGCCCTCGACGTCCGCTGTGGGGTCGGCCTCGGCGTAGCCCGCGTCCTGGGCTTCCCTGACGGCGTCGGAGAAGTCCACGCCCTCTTCGAGCCGGCCGAGGATGTAGTTCGAGGTGCCGTTCATGATGCCCTCGACACCGGTGACGCGGGCGCCCGCGAGCAGCCGGTCCGCGGTGCGCAGCACGGGCGTACCGCTGAGCACGGTGCCCTCGAACTCGAAGCTGACGCCGTGCTCGGCCGCGAGCCGCTTGAGCGCGTGGCCGTGCAGGGCGACCGGGCCCTTGTTGGTGGTGCATACGTGCTTGCCCGCCCGCAGCGCCCAGCGCACATGGGACAGCGCGGGCTCGCCGTCGGCCGGATTGGTGAACGTGGCCTCGGCGACGATATCGGCGGGCACCTCCCGGATCACCCACTCGTTGCGCGGATCGCCGCTGCCGCCCGCCATCCCGGAGAAGTCGAGCTCCCCCGGCGCCGTCGCGAGCAGCGGAGCGAGGTCGATGCCGCAGGGCAGCACCAGCGAACCGGCCCGCAGGTCGGTGATCGCGACCACGCGCAGGGCGAAGCCCAGCTCCTCGGACAGCTCGTCGCCGTGCTCGGCGATCAGTTCGGCGAGCGCCCGGTTGACGCCACCGAAGCCGATCAGGGCGAGGTCGTACCGGGTCATCTGCTTCATCAGGGTCATCAGGGTTCCCTTCGCGTTGTGACCTCGCCCAGCGTCACCTCCGCGCTTGTCAGCGCGGCCATGCCGAAGCGCTCGGCGGCGCTGCCGATGTGCACCGTCCCGTGAGCGGTTGTCCTGCGGCAGCCGCGGATCGCGTTGGGGTCGCGTTGGGATCACGTTGCTAAAGTGAGGCCGTGACAGCGAACCCGCCGAAGGCCCAGGCGGCGTCCTCGCTGCGTACCGGCCTCCAGATCATCAACGCGGTGCTGGAGCGGGAGACCTCCGGGCGCACCGGGTTCAATGTCGCCCGGCTCGCCCAGGAGATCGGCATCGACCCCAGCAAGGCATCCCGGATGACCCAGGAGCTGTGCGACCGGGGCTTTCTGGAGCGCCGTGAGGACTCCACACTCCGCGTCGCCGCCGGGTTCCACGAACTGGCCCGGGCCCTGAACCACGGCCTGCCGGGCGCGTCCCGCCCGGTCCTGCGCCGCCTGGCCATCGCACACGGCGCCGGCGCCCGGCTCTCGGTGCGCGACGGCGTCCTCGTCCGGCTGCTGCGTTCGGAGGCGGCGGCCGAGCCATGGCCGGCCAGGGCCGGTCTGGTCACCCCCTGCTGGTGCACCGGGGCCGGCCGCGCGCTGCTGCTCGACCACTCAGGCGACGAGATCGCGGCGCTGCTCGAGGGCTACGAACTGATCGGCGTCGGCGGGCCGGGCGCCGCGCACTCCGCCGAGGAGCTGACCGCGGCCAACGACCGCGACCGGCCGGGCGGGATGGTCGCCGCGCACGAGGAGTTCGAGCACGGCATCACGGAGTACGCGGTGCCGGTCAGGGACGCCGAAGGCCGGATCTTCGCGGCGCTCGCGGTCCTCGGTAGACAGACGGACCTCAGGCCGCGGGAAGAGGCGATCCGCGCCGATCTGACCGCCGCGGCGCTCTCCTTCGGGCGGCTCATCGACGCGGACGCGCCATAGCCGACGGGCAGTGAGGGGCGTCGGCCGAGCCCGGCTGGGCAGCATGGCCCGGATGAGCGGCCGGGTCCGGCTGAGCGACAGGGTTCGGCTGGAACTTGCGGAGGTCGGCCAGCCGGTCCAGGAGCTGGTCGCGGATCTCGACGAGGTCGTTGATGCGCTGCTGGAGCAGGCTCAGGCGCTGCTCGAAGATCTCGATCTTGGGGGTGGCGTCGTCGCATACGTGGTCGCCGGTCAGCTCGTCGCGCAGACAGCCGTCCACGAGCCGCAGATCGTCGGTGGTCAGCCCGGCGGCCAGCAGGAGCCTGATGTTCTCGACGACGCGTACGGCGTCGTCGTCGTAGCTGCGGTAGCCGTTGGTGGACCGGTCCGGGCGCAGCAGGCCCTGCTCCTCGTAGTAGCGCAGCGCCCGGGTCGTGGTGCCGGTGGCGTGCGCGAGTTCCCCGATGCGCATGATGCTCCCTCCAGTTCCGGAGGGAGCCTAAACCTTTCCGTGGACGTGAAGGTCAAGCCGAGGGGCGGGCGCGGCTGTCGGCGAGGGCGAGGGCCAGGGCGCACACGGTGACGAGCCCGCCCGCCACCGGCACCCAGCGCATCGAGGCCCCGCTGGCGATCACTTCGCCGCCGAGCCAGCCCCCCAGTGCGATGCCCAGGTTGAACGCCGAACTCTGCACGGTCAGCGCGAAGTTCCGGGCCCGCGCGGGGGCCACATTCATCAGGCGGGTGTTCACCGCCGGGATGACGCCGTAGTAGGCGGCGCCGAAGAGGAAGAGGAACACGACGGCGAGCGGCTTGACAGTGGCCGTCGCGCCCAGCAGCGGCAGCGCGGCGGCGAGGGCGGCCACCCCGGTGCACACCGCCGCCATCACCGAACGGTCCGCCAGCCTGCCGCCCACCAGGTTGCCGACCGTGCCGCCGATGCCGAAGAGCAGCAGCAGAACGGTGGTGGCGGAGGCGCTGAACCCGGTGGTGTCGGTCAGCAGGGGCGTGATGTAGGTGTACGCGGTGAAGGCCCCGGCGGCGCTGAGCGCGGTCACGGCGATCACGGCCCGCACCCTGCGCTCGCTCAGGACCCGCAGCTCAGCCAGGCGGCCGACCCGCTTCCCGTCCCCGACCGCGGTCCCGCCCCCGACCGCGGTCCCGTCCTCGGCTTCGGCCCCGGCTTCGGTCCGGGTGGGCTCGTACGGCTTGCGGGCCAGGGCCACCACGGGCCCGGCCGCCGCGAGCGCGAGCAGCGCCACGGCCCAGAACGTGAGCCGCCAGCTGAGCCAGTGGCCGATCGCGGTGCCGAGGGGCAGTCCCACGATCGTGGCGAGGCTGAACCCCAGCGAGACCCGGGCCACCGCCGTGCCCCGCCGCCGCGGCGGCACGGCGTCGGCCGCCAGGCCGAAGAACAGCGGCATCAGCGCCGAGTGCGCGAGCGCCGCGATGACCCGGCCGCCCGCGATGACCGGGAAGGACGAGGTCAGGGCCGACATCGCGGTCCCCGTGACGAACAGGGCGAAGAGGGCGACGAGCAGCCGCCCGCGGCCCATGACGGAGGTGGTCAGGGCCAGCACCGGCCCGCCCACCACGACGGTCGCCGCGAAGACGCTGACCAGCAGTCCGGCCGTGGACAGCGACACGCCGGCGTCCGCCGCGATGTCCGGCAGCAGCCCGGCGATCATGATCTCCCCGGTGCCGAGCGTGAACGCGCACAAGGTCAGGACGGCCAGTGCCGCGGTGCCCGAGTGTGCGGCTGTAGCCGAGTCCATGGCTGTGTCCGTGACTGACCTGGGGGATTCGGCGGAAGGGGCGGAGGTGGCGGATGCGTCCATGGGCGCCACCCTCGTCCTTCACGCCGGGGTGAAGGTCAAGGCGGACGGGGGTAGACCTTCGCCTGTTGACCTTGCCGTTGGGGGAGGCCCCAGCATCGGGGGACCGGGCGAGGCGCCCGGGATGAGGAGGGGCGGGCATGGGGCTGCTGACCATCGGAGCGTTCGCGAAGGCGTCCCGGCTGTCGCCGAAGGCGCTGCGGCTCTACGACGAGCTGGGGCTGCTTGCCCCGGCCCGCGTCGACCCGGTGACGGGCTATCGGCTCTACGCACCGGAGCAGCTTGAACGGGCCCGGCTGGTGGCCTGGTTGCGCCGTCTGGGCATGCCGCTGGCCCGTATCGGCGAGGTCTGCGACCTCTGCGAGTCGGACGCCGCCGCGGCGGCGCGGGAGGTCCGGGCCTTCTGGGCCCGGGCCGAGGCCGAGACCGCCGCCCGGCGGGACCTGGCCGCCTTCCTCATCGACCATCTGTCATGGAAGGACCCCGACATGTCTCCGACGTCCTCGACCGTCGAGCCCTTGGACATCCGTTACGCCGCGCTGTCCGACACCGGACTGGTCCGCGAGAGCAACCAGGACACCGCCTACGCCGGGCCGCGCCTGCTCGCCGTCGCCGACGGCTTCGGCACGGGCGGCGGCCCGGCCGGGGAGGCCGCCGTCCAAGTGCTCAAACGGCTGGGTGCCGAGGCCGTCGCCGAGGCCGTCGCCGAGGGCGTTCCGGCGGGTGAGCTGCTCAACGCGCTGGAGGACGCCGTCGAGCGGGCGGGCCTGGCGGTGCGCGATATCGCCGGAGCCGACGCCGCGCCCCATGAGGTGGGCACGACGCTCACCGCGATGCTGTGGACCGGCTCCCGGCTCGCCCTGGTGCACATCGGTGACTCCCGGGCCTATCTGCTGCGGGACGGCGAGCTCTTCCAGATCACCCACGACCACACCCTCGTCCAGTCGATGGTCGACGAGGGGCGCCTCAGCCCGGAGGAGGCCACCTCCCATCCACAGCGCTCGCTGCTGCTGCGCGCCCTGACCGGAGGGGCTGGAGGGGCTGGAGGGGCAGGGGGTGCTGGAGGGGCGGCTGACATACGGCTGCACGACGCCCGGCCGGGGGACCGCTATCTGCTCTGCTCCGACGGGCTGTCCTCCGTCGTACCGACCGACGACGTACGCCACGTCCTCACCGTGGCCCGCGACCCCGAGCAGGCGGTACGTGAGCTGATCGCCCTGGCCAACGGCGCGGGCGGCCCCGACAACGTCAGCTGCGTGGTCGCCGACGTCCTGGCGCCCGAGCCCGGCCGCCAGCCGTAAGGTCAGGCCGCCGCCCGGGCGCCGAGGGCGTCCAGGGCGGTGGCCACCGTGGCCTCCAGGGCCTGGGCGTCGGCTCCGGCGCGGGAGCGCAGGTTCACCCCGTACGCGAGCAGGGCCAGGACGTCGGCGGCGGCGCCGGGGTCGGTGCCGGGGGCGAGCTGGCCCTGGGCCTCGGCGCCGGTGAGCGCCGTGTGCATGGCGTCCCGCAGCTGCTGGTGGTGGCGGTCCAGGAGGGCTTGTACGTCGGGGTCGGTGTTCTCGGCGCCCGCGTGCGCGTTGGCGACCATGCAGCCCCACCGCGCGTACTCTCCCGCACACCGCACCGCGATCAGCCCGCCGAAGAACTCGGCGATGGCGGGCAGACCGCGCCCGTCCTCGGCGAGGTTCCGGAACGCCGGCTGGGACCACTGCTCCACATAGCGGCGCAGCGCGGCCCGGTACAGCTCCTGCTTGCCGCCGAAGGTGGCGTACAGGCTGGAGCGGTTGAGCCCGGTCGCGGTCACCACGTCCTGGATCCCGGTCGCGGCCACGCCCTGCCGCCAGAACAGCCGCACCACTGTCGCCAGTGCCGCGTCGGGGTCGAAGTGCTTGATGTCCGGCATGTTCGCCCGTCCTGCCGTGGTGATCCAGTCATCTTGAAATGAGAATTCCAAGATAGCGCGGCCCGGTCATGGACGTGAGGTCGCGCCCGCGGCTATCTTGAAACGAGCATTCCAAGATTGATTTGACGGAGGAACAGCCGCGATGAGTCTCAACGCCGAACTGCGTGCCTTCTACGAGGCCCGGTACCCGCAGATCCCCGCCGAGGCGCGGAAGATCATGGAGCGGGCCGGCCAGGAGCTCGCCGACTCCGGACAGGCCGCCGGTGCCCTGTCCGTGGGGGACCGGGCGCCCCGCTTCGAACTGCCCGCGGCGACCGGGGGGACGGTGACCTTGGAGGACCTGCTCGCCGACGGCCCGGTCGTCCTCACCTTCTACCGCGGCGCCTGGTGCCCGTACTGCAACATCGCCCTGCGGGCCCTGCAGAGCCACCACGACGAGATCACCGCGCGGGGCGCGCGCCTGGTGGCCGTATCGCCGCAGGTCCCCGACGAGTCCCTGTCGCTGACCGAGAAGCATGAGCTGGCCTTCGACGTCCTCAGCGACCTCGGCTCCGACACCGCCAAGCAGTACGGGCTCGCCTTCGACCTGCCCGACGACCTCGCCGCCGTCTACGACACGTTCGGCTTCGACCTCCAGCGCGTCAACGGCGGCCATCCGCGCACCCTGCCGCTGCCCGCCACGTACGTCATCGACCGCGACGGGATGATCCGGTGGGCCTTCGTCGACACCGACTACACGGCGCGCGCCGAACCGGCCGACATCCTCGCCGCCCTGGCCGCGCTGTAGGGACCATCGGCAGGTCAGTCCGGAAGACCGCGCAGCGCGGCGGCGACGGTGTCCCAGTCCGCGGGCACGGTCGGGTGGGCGCGGGCGGCGGTGGCGCTGTCCTTGAAGCCGCTGGAGGTGGTGACGCACACCACGGGACCCGAGGCGTCGCCCGGACGGGCGGGGTCCTCCCGGTGGGCGCGCAGCCCGGCCAGCCCCGCCGCGGAGGACAGCTCGACCCACATGCCCTGGCCGGCGAGTTCGTCGCGGGCGGCGGCCATCCGCTCATCGGTGACCGTCAGCGCCGCGCCGCGGCTCTCGCGTACGGCCACCACCCCGCGGTAGCCGCCCACGGCGCAGGAGATCCCGTACGCTTCGGTCGGCCCGACCGGGACCTGGGCGGCGGGGCGGCCGGTGCGGATCGCGGTGGTCAGCGCGCCCGCGGCGGCGGGTTCGCAGGCGTACAGCCGCGGGGTGCGGTCGGCCAGGCCGAGCAGGGTCAGCTCGTGGAAGCCCTTCCAGACGCCGAAGAGCAGTTCGCCGTAGCCGGTGGGCACGTACACCGCCTCGGGCGGCTCGCCGAGGTCCAGGAAGATCTCGTACGCGATGGTCTTGTAGCCCTCGGGGCCGAAGGGGTGGCCGGTGTGGGCGGTGCTGGTCAGGCTGGAGACCGGCTGATAGCCGAACTCCTCCACGATCCGCCGCGTCAGCGGTTTCCACGACTCGTGGGGCCCGGTGACCACCAGCGCCCCGTAGGCGCGTACGAAGGAGGCCACGGCGGGCGGGGCGGACGGGGAAGCGATCACGACGCACGGCAGCCCGGCGCGGGCCGCGTAGGCCGCCGCCGCGGCGCCGTGGTTGCCGGAGGAGGCCACCACGACGCCGCGCGCCCCGCTCGCCTTCGCGGCGCTGACGGCGACGCGGTTGAGCCGGTCCTTGTGGCTCCAGGTGGGGTTGCGCGACTCGTCCTTGACGTAGACGCCGTCGGGCAGTTGGACCAGGGGCGTGTTCCCCTCGCCAAGACCGGGGGCGGCCAGCGGCGGGAGCAGCGGGGCCCAGCGTTCGAGGCCGTGTGTGGCGGGGCGGCCGAACAGGTCGGCGGGCACCCGGTCGTACGCGTAGTCGACCTCCAGCGGGTACGCGACGGCGTCGGTGGAGGTACGCGGGCAGCCGTTGATGAGCGGCGGCCACAGGGAGTAGTGGACCGCCGGATCCCCCAGGGACCGCTGACCGGTCGCGAGCGACTGCGACCGCGGCCGCGGCCGCGGCCCCTGCTCGGGGCCGAGGTCGGGGCGTGTGGCGTTGGACCGTGGGGGACGGGACGTGGGCTGGCCTGACCGGGAGTTGGGGCGCTGCATGACCTGGATCATGCCAGGTCGGGCGTGATCTGGATCATGCCAGGTCCGGCGTGATCAGCCCCGGTACGGGCGGGCGGCCCGGGCCTCGCGCAGCGCCCGCGCCCACCACGTCAGCTGGTCGAGCAGGGCCGTGGCGGCGGCCTCCGGGCCCTTGGGCTCCTTCAGCGTGCCGTCCGCGCCGAAGAGCTCCCCGGCGTTGTGGAAGCTCACCGTCTCGCGGACGGTGACCGCGTGCAGCTCGGCGAAGACCGGCCGCAGATGCTCGACCGCCCGCAGCCCGCCGGATACCCCGCCGTACGAGACGAAGCCGACGGGTTTGGCCTGCCAGGGCGTGTAGTGCCAGTCGATGGCGTTCTTGAGGGAGGCCGGGTAGCTGTGGTTGTACTCGGGAGTGATCACGACGTACGCGTCGGCGGCCTCCAGCCGGGGCGTCACGGCCGCCAGGGCCTTGGCCTCTTCGGGGCCCGGACGGTGGCTGAGGCTGCTGGGCAGCGGGGTGTCGGCCAGGTCGATCACATCGGTGCGCAGGTCGGCGTGGAGCGCGGTGCGGCTGGTGAACCAGTCGGCGACCTTCGGGCCGAAGCGGCCCTCGCGGGTGCTGGCGAGGATGACCGCGAGGCGGACGGGGGTGGTGGCGGCCGTGTCGGTGGCCGGAGAAGCACTCGGGGCGGTGGCTGTGTCGGTAACCATGACCCCAGGCTCGGACTTAAACATTGGTTGAAGTCAAGCTAGTCTCGTTTCTCATGAGCCAGATGTCGTGGAAGACCCATGAACTCACGGTCGGTGACCTGTCCCAGCGCAGCGGCGTCCCCGCCTCCGCGCTGCGCTTCTACGAGCGCGAAGGGCTCATCCACAGCCGCCGCACCACCGGGAACCAGCGCCGCTACACCCGCGACACGCTGCGCCGGGTCGCCTTCGTACGCTCCTCGCAGCGCGTCGGCATCCCGCTGGCCAGGATCCGGGGGGTCCTCTCGCTCTTCCCCGAGGACCATGTCCTCACCAAGGCGGACTGGGCCCAGATCTCGGAGTGCTGGCGCGACGACCTCAGCGCGCGGATCGAGCAACTGCTGACCCTGCGCGACAGCCTCACCGACTGCATCGGCTGCGGCTGTCTGTCGATCGACAAGTGCGCGCTGGTGAACCGGCACGACAGACTCGGCGAGCAGGGCCCGGGCGCGCGCCGACTGCTGAAGTCCTGCTCCGATGCGGACGGGCCCGGGACCTGTGGAGTCGTCGATCAGGACGCGGTGGACGCGGCCAGCTCGGCCAACAAGGCGAGCGTGCGGGACTGTTCCTCGGACGTGCCGACCGGGGAGGCGATGAGCTCGGTCGCCCCCGCGTCGACCAGCTCCCGCAGCGCCTGCTCGACGGTGGACTCGTCGCCCAGTACCGCGGTGTCCTGCGGGCCCGCCGAGCCGTCGCGGTCCAGTACGGCCCGGTAGTGCGGGATCTGGTCGACCTGGCTGAACTGCTCGGCCATCGTGGCGCGGCGGGCCTCCGGGTCCGCGGTGACGCCCACGGCCTTGAAGACGACGACGCGCGGCGCGGGTCGCCCCGCGCGGGTCGCCGCTCGGGTGATCGTTGGCACGATGTGGTCCGCGAGCGCGGCCCTGCCCGCCCAGACGGTGATGGTGCCGTCGGCCAGCTCGCCCGCCACCTTGAGCATCGCCGGGCCGAGCGCGCCGACCAGCAGCGCGGGCGGTTCGGCGCCGGGCGTGGTGACCGCGCCGGCGGCCTTGATGGTCTCGCCCTCGTACGCCACGCTCTCGCCGCGCAGCAAGGGCGCCAATACGGACAGGTATTCCCGCAGATGGCGGGCGGGCCGGTCGTAGGAGTGGCCGAACTGCCCCTCGATGACGTGCCGGTGGCTCACCCCGACGCCGAGCGTGAAGCGGTTGCCGGTGGCCGCCTGGGCGGTCAGCGCCTGGGCGGCGAGCGTCAGCGGGTGGCGCGGATACGTCGGGACCACGGAGGTGCCCAGGGCGAGCCCGGGTACCCGGGGGCCGATGGCGGCGGCCGCGGTCAGGGCGTCCCAGGCGCCCATCTCGGGCAGCCAGGCGGTGCCGAGACCGGACGTGGCGATGTCGCGCGCCTGCTCGACGACCGCGTCGAGCGGAGTGCCGAGGACGTTCAGGAGAAGTCCGATGCGCATGGGGCTCCTTTCACCGTGTCGTAGCGGGGGCGGGGGCCGCGGGCTTCGCGCTCGCGGCGGGGCCGATGTCGAGTACGGCCTTGCCCGGTACCCGCCGCCCGAGCAGCGCGTCGGCCGCGTCCGTGACCCGCTCCCAGGAGCCGCGCCAGCCGATCTCCGGTGACAGTTCGCCGCGCGCCACGAGCGCGAGCAGCGTGGCGGTATCGGGGCCGGGGCGGGTGATGTCGCCGAAGGAGTTGAGCGACTTGGCCTCGGCCAGCGCGATCGTGCTGTTCACCGGGAAGAGCGCGGCCTCGCCGGACGCCCAGCCGATGCTCTGCAGATTGCCGCCGGGCGCGAGCAGGTTCCAGGCGGCTACGAGCTGAGGCCCGCCGACGTTCTCCAGGACCACGTCCACGGGCTGCTCGACCGGCTCCAGGCCGACCACGACCTCGTCCGCGCCGAGTTCCCTGAGCCCCGCGCCGCGCGCGGGTGAGCCCACCGAGGCGATGACGTACGCCCCGGCCCGCCGCGCCAGCTGGACGGCTGTCCGCCCGACCCCGCCCGAGGCGCCGGTGATCAGCACCCGCTTGCCCAGGACGTTCCCGGCCGCGCGCAGTGTCCGCAGGGCGGTGACGCCGACGACCGGGAGGGCTGCGGCGGCCGCGAGGTCCACGGGGTCGGGGACGGCGGCGAGGTTGTCGGTGGGCACCGCGACGCGTTCGGCCCAGCTGCCCACGGCCAGGCCCGCCACCCGGGTGCCCGTCACCGGTCCGGAGCCGTCGGCCGCGGCGCGGAGCACCACGCCGGACGCGTCGAAGCCCATGACCGTGCCGGGCGGCCGACCGGTGCCGTTGCGTATTTCGCCGAGGTTCAGTGACGCGTGCCGCACCTCGACCAGGGCCTCGCCGGGCCCCGGTTCGGGCTCCGGTACGTCCGCGAAGCGCAGGGACCCCGGCGCCTCGGGATCGACGGTCAGCGCGCGCATGGTGGCCGCTGTGCCGCTGCTCATGGCTGCCTCCTCAGGGCTGCCCTCCTCAGGGCAGACGAGTGAACCGGACTGTCAGTCCGGTTGTGCTGGGATGGATACTATGAGGACCAGTAGTCCGGTTACAACCGCCGACTGTCCGGATGCAGAGGAGGCGAGGCGCGGTGAGCGAGGCCACGGCAGAGCGGGGCGCCGCACGGCGCGGCGAGCGCGCCGACGCCGCGCGCAATCGGCGCGCGATCCTGCGCGCCGCCGAGGAGTTGCTGACGGAGTGCGGCGCCGAGCATGTGTCCCTCGACCGGGTCGCGGCCGCCGCGGGCGTCGGCAAGGGCACCGTCTTCCGCCGCTTCGGCAGTCGTACCGGCCTGTTCCAGGCGCTGCTGGCCGACCGCGCGGCCCGGCTGCGGGAGGCGATCGATGAGGAGGCGGCTCCGCTGGGCACCGACGGGGCCCCGTGCGAGCGGCTGCCGGCCTTCCTCGACGCGCTGGCGGACCTCGCCGAGCGCCATCTGTCCCTGATCGCCGCGCATGAACGCGCCTGTGGCGACGACAAGTTCGACGATCCCACCTATCGGGGGTGGCACGCCCACGTCTCCGCGCTGGTCCGGGAACTCAGACCGGGCCTCGACGCCGAGTTCGTGGCCCATATGCTGCTCGCCGCGTTCGACGGCGAGCTGGTGCGGCGGCTGACGGCGGACGGGGACTGGACGCGGTTCCGTCAGTCGGTCAGGGACCTGGCCGACCTGCTGGTCGGCCAGGGGAAGTAACGGCGCGGGCGCGCGGCGGAGGGCCCGGCCGGAATCAGAAGATGTCCGGGCACCAGGGGCGGCGCGGCGTACGCAGCAGGAGATCCGCCAGCGCCGCGGCGCCCTCGCGCTCCTCGGTGATCCGCCCCAGCGCGGCCAGCCGGACCGCGGACTCATCCCCCAGCCACAGCGTCCCCAACTCCGCGATGTCCATGGTCAGATCGGCGGACCGGGTGGTCGGCGCGCAGCCGGCGCCGTCGGGCCCGGCGTCCAGCAGATAGCGCCCGCCGGCCAGGCCCGCGCGGTCGGACAGCTCCAGGACCAGCGAGCCGGCGACCGGGTACGTACGGGCCTCGAGCAGCCGGGGGACGTCCAGCGGCCGCAGCCACAGGAAGTCGGCGTACGTCATGACCTGGGCCGCCCGCGGGTCGCCGAGCAGCAGCGGCAGCGCGTCGTCCGGCGGGCGGTAGCCGGTGGTGACGTGGGTGACCCAGTCGACGGAGAACAGGAAGTGCCACAGCGCGCGTTCGGC
Source organism: Streptomyces sp. NPDC059679 (assembly GCF_042734105.1). NCBI lineage: Bacteria > Bacillati > Actinomycetota > Actinomycetes > Kitasatosporales > Streptomycetaceae > Streptomyces > Streptomyces sp. NPDC059679. Next base: position 54,100 of record NZ_JBHWES010000072.1, read on the forward strand.
GGCCGGGGTGACCGCGAGCATCCCGAGCACCTTGGCGGTGTCGTGGGGGCGCTTGCCCTCCCACTTGTCGTCGCTGATGTAGGCGAGCAGACCGTCCACGGAGCCGTCGGGGGAGCGGTAGACGACGTAGAACGGCTCCGTCCACTGGTGGAAGGGGTAGGTCAGCAGGCCGGTGTTCATCCGCCACCACAGCTCGCGGCGGTCGATCGCACCGTGCTGCCGGGCGCGCAGCCGATCGTGCAGCGCGGGGCCGAGCTCCCGTACCTCGGCGCCGTCCGCGAAGTCCACCCGGCCGCCGCACGCGGGCCCGGAGTAGCGCGCGTCGAGCCCGGCGCGGGCGACGTCCACCCGCCACAGGGTGGCCCAGGTGGCCGGGCCGAACCCGTACCGCCCGTAGATCGGGTACTCGGCGGCGATCAGCGACGCCACCAGCTCGCCGCGCTCCTTGGCCGCGCGCAGATCGCGGTCCATCATCCGGCTGAGCAGCCCCTGGCGGCGGTGGGTGGGCGAGACCGAGACGTTGGTGATGGCGTCGGCCGCCACCTCGGCCCCGCCGACCGCCGTCAGCCGCTGTGCGAAGCTGCGGAAGGTGCCCACACAGCGGCCCCGGTCGAACGCCCCCTGCACCCGGTCCAGTTCCGCACCGATCTGCGCCCGCCGGATGTCGATTTCTTCCTTGCCCGCCTCCGGGGGCCGCAGAAAGCCGGTGTTCAGCGCGAGGGACCAGTCGGTGAGGTCGGAGTCGTCGACCTTACGGATCTCTGGGGCCATGAACCCCACCGTAGGCGGCCGGTGCGGCGGGACGCACCTGGATATCGGGGCTACCTGGGTATCGGGGCCACCTGGGTATCAGGGCCTACGCGAGCAGGTCGTCCACGTGCGCCTCGCCCTCTCGATACCTTCGGGTGATCTCCGCACCGCAGTCGTCCGCCGTGCGCTGGAGCTCCCGCCGCCGCCGCGAGATCTGCCGCTCGCAGCCGACCAGACGGGCCATCGCACCGGTCAACTCCTCGTCCGTACGCGCCTGGAGGTCGGACAGGCCGACCTCGGCGAGCGTCTCCTCGGCCAGCCGCCGGGACTCCACCCCCTGCGGAGTACCGAGCGTCACATGCCGGGCGGAGGAGCGGTGCCCTGGCGGGCCGTCGACCAGGATCTCCGGCAACAGGTCCACCAGCGCGGCCGGGGGCCGGGCCTCCTCGTCCACCGCCCCCGGCGAGCCGGGGGCCGAACGGCGGTTCAGCTCGGCGTGGAGGATGTCGATCCGGCCCTGCAGCAGTCTGCGTACATAGCTCAGATCCGCCTCCTCGCTCTGGGCCGAGCGGCGCAGCGCCCGTAGCTCCGTCAGCCGCAGCCCGGCCGGCGAGTCGGCCTGCCGGCCGCCGCGCTGGCTCGGCGGCCTCGGCGGCTGCGCTCCGGGCAGTGCGGGTAGTGCAGGCAGTCCCGGCTGCTGCAAGTCCGTCGGCTGGAATCCCGGCTGCTGCAGGGCCTCGGTGGCCGCCTGGAGCAGGTCGCCGTTCTCCGGGCGCGTCGATGCGGGCCCGGGCGGCTGCCCGGTGCCGGATGTGATCATGCGGTTTCCGTCCCCTCCATGCGGTGCTACGCGAGCTGATCGCGTTGTGCCCATTGCGCACCGCTTGCACGCATCGTGCCACTGTGTACGGTCCGTCCGCAGCGCGCTTCCACCCGATCGGCCCCGGAAGGAGGCAGGGCATGATGGACCGTATGCGTGCTGTGGTACAGAGGGTGAACGGGGCGAGCGTCGTCGTGGACGGCGAGACGGTCGGGGAGATCGTCGGCCAGGGGCTGTGCGTCCTGGTCGGGGTGACGCATGACGACACCCCGGAGAAGGCGGCGCAGCTGGCCCGCAAGCTGTGGTCCGTACGCATCCTGGAGGGCGAGAAGTCCTGTTCGGACCTGGCCGCTCCGCTGCTGGTCATCAGCCAGTTCACGCTGTACGGCGACGCCCGCAAGGGCCGCCGGCCCACCTGGAACGCGGCCGCGCCGGGCGAGGTCGCCGAGCCGCTGGTGGACGAGGTCGTGGCGCGGCTGCGGGAGCTGGGCGCGCATGTGGAGACGGGCCGGTTCGGAGCGGACATGAAGGTCACGCTCACGAACGACGGCCCGTTCACGGTGATCGTCGAGGTCTGAGACCCCGCCTACGACTTTCTCTACGGTTCGACGACGACCTCTTGTGCCGCGGCTGTCGTATCCACGATGAGCGCCGCGTCCACCGGCACGTTCCGCTTCACCAGCGCCAGGGCGATCGGCCCCAGCTCGTGATGGCGGGCCGAGGTCGTCACAAAGCCCAGCGTGCGTCCCGCCGCGCCCTCCGAGGCGAGCCGTACGGGTGCGCCGTGGCCGGGCAGCGTCACCTCGCTGCCGTCCAGATGGAGGAAGACCAGCCGCCGGGGCGGCTTGCCCAGGTTCTCCACCCGGGCGACGGTCTCCTGGCCGCGGTAGCAGCCCTTGTGGAGATGTACGGCGCTGCCGATCAGGCCCAGCTCATGGGGGATCGTCCGGTGGTCGGTCTCCAGGCCGAGCCGCGGGCGGTGCGCCTCGACGCGCAGCGCCTCGTACGCCAGCACGCCGGCCGGCGGGCCGCTCGCCGCGGCGAAGGACTCCAGATCGGCGCGGGGCAGGAACAGGTCCCGGCCGTACGGGGTCTCGCGGACGGCGGCACCCTCGGGGGCCTCGGCGATACTGCCCGCCGGGAGGTGGACGACCGCGAACTCCTCGGTGCGGTCGGCGATCTCCACCCGGTAGAAGAACTTCATGCTCTCCAGGTACGCGAGCAGATCGCCCTGGGTGCCGGGCTCCACATGGGCCCAGGTGGTCTCGCCGTCGTCGACTATGTAGAGCGCGTGTTCGATATGGCCGTGCGGGGAGAGGATCAGCGCCTCCGTGGCCTGACCGGCCGGGAGTTCGCTCACATGCTGGGTGAGCAGCAGATGCAGCCAGCTCAGCCGGTCCGGGCCGGCGACCGTGACCACACCGCGGTGCGAGAGGTCCACGAAGCCGGAGCCGTCGGCGAGCGCGCGCTGCTCGCGGAACAGGTCGCCGTAGTGCGCGGCGACGCCTTCGTCGGGGCCCTCGCCGGGGACGGCGCCGGGCAGCGACAGCAAAGGGCTCTTCATGAGCTCAGCCTACGACTCGGCCCGGGCGGGGACCTGACCTAGGACCCCGGCGTAGGACCAGGGTCGTCGTCCGCTCGATCGGCTGAACACTTGGCGCAGCGGCCGAAGATCGCGAAGTGCTTCATATCGGTGTCGAAGCCGAAGCTCGCCCGCAACTGCCGGACGAACGGCTCGGCCACCGACAGATCGGCCTCGATCACATCCGTGCAGTCCCGGCAGACCATGTGGATGTGGTGGTGCCGGTCGGCCAGGTGGTACGTGGGGGCGCCGTGCCCGAGGTGGGCATGGCTGACCAGCCCCAGCTCCTCCAGCAGCTCCAGGGTGCGGTAGACCGTGGAGATGTTGACGCCGCTGGCGGTGCGGCGCACCTCGGTGAGGATGTCGTCCGGGGTGGCGTGCTCGAGGTGGTCGACGGCCTCGAGCACGAGCTGGCGCTGCGGCGTCAGGCGATAGCCGCGCTCCCGCAGATCTGTCTTCCAGTCGGTGGTCGCCACGGTGCCCAGTGTAGGGCGGTCGGTCGGCGGTCCGTCGGCGGTCGGTCAGCGGAAGAAGGCGATGCCGTCGTCCGGGAGGTCCTTGAGGTCCTTGGCCCATTCGCGCGGGTCCACGACCTTCTTCAGATGCGCGGACATGTACGGCCGCAGCGGCACCTCCGGGGTGGCCTTCTCGCCGACCCACATCAGATCGCTCTTGACGTAGCCGTAGAGCCGCTTGCCGCCGGAGTACGGGCCGGAGGCGGCGGTACGGGCCACGGCGTCCGTCACCACGTCGATCTGCGGTTTGCCCTCCGCCAGCTCGCCGTACCAGACCTCGACGACGCCCTGGTCGCGGATCATGACGATCTCGACCTTGCGGTCCTTGTCGATCCGCCAGAAGCCGTACTCGCTCTCCAGCGGGCGGACCTTCTTGCCTTCGCCGTCGAGCACCCAGGTGTGCGAGATGTACTCCAGGAAGTCGCGGCCGTCGTGGGTGAAGGTCACTTCCTGCCCGAAGTTGCACTTCTCGGTCCCCGGGAAGTCATAGACGCCCGCGCCCTCCCAGTTGCCGAGGAGGAAGACGAGCGGTACGAGGTCCGGGTGGAGGTCGGACGGGATCTCGATCATGAATCCAGGTGATCTGTGGGAAGGGGCGGGGGAGGGGTGGGTCAGCGCTGGCCCTGGTACAGCTTCTTCCAGGTCAGCGCGGCGAAGCCGAGGGTGGCGACGACGACCAGGATCATCAGCGTGGTGAAGACTGCCTCAAGCACGAGCGCGCTCCTTGGAGGAGTGGGACGTTCCGTTGGGACTCGCGGAACGGTCATGGACCGGGGCCGAGTCTAGTCGCCGGTGCGTTGACCGGCTCTTCGAGGTCTCCCGTGCGGGGGAGGGCTGTGGGGGAGGCCGCGGGGGAGGCATCCGGCCCGGCCTAGGCTGGCCGTATGGCGAAGAAGCTGGTGATCAAGGTGACGGCGGGCGCGGACGCGCCCGAGCGGTGCTCCCAGGCGTTCACGGTGGCGGCGGTGGCCGCGGCGAGCGGTGTGGAGGTCTCGCTGTGGCTGACGGGGGAGTCGTCCTGGTTCGCGCTCCCGGGGCGCGCGGCGGAGTTCGAGCTGCCGCATGCGGCGCCGCTGCCGGAGCTGATCGAGGGCATCCTCGCGGGCGGCACGATCACGGTGTGCTCGCAGTGCGCGGCCCGCCGGGACATCGAGGAGAAGGACCTCATCGAGGGTGCCCGGATAGCGGGGGCACAGGTGTTCGTCAGCGAGATCATGCCGGAGGGCGTACAGGCGCTCGTCTACTGATCTCTCGTCTGCTGATCTAGCGGCGGTGGTTGTACTCGTCCAGCTCCCGCCACCAGCGGTCGGACTCCTCGTCGCCCGACTCGTCCCACCACCGGTCGTCCGGGCCCCTGCGGTTGGCCACGATGGCGGCGAGCGGCGGGATCACCATGGCGATGATGCACATCACGACGGCGGCCGGGACGGACCACAGGCGCACGAATCCCCATGCCGAGATGAAGAGCGTCAGACACGCGCCCATCAGGATGAAGTATGCGTGGCGGCGTCGCGCGTACATACGACCAGGATACGTCCGGGGGCGCCGCCCGGACAGCCGTGAGACGGTCCCCGAACAGCCCAGAGGGCCGCACCCCGCCGAGGCGTCCAACCCCGGGGCGCGGCCCTCCTCACCGTTGACGCGAGGTGCGCGTCAGACGGCGATGGCGACCTCCGCCAGGCCACCCTTCTGGGCGACGACGGTACGGTCCGCGGTCGCGCCCGGGACCAGGGCGCGCACGGTCCACGTGCCCTCGGCCGCGTAGAAGCGGAACTGGCCGGTCGCCGAGGTCGGGACCTCGGCGGTGAACTCACCGGTGCTGTCCAGCAGCCGGACGTAGCCGGTGACCGGCTCGCCGTCGCGGGTCACCGATCCCTGGATGGTGGTCTCGCCGGGCTTGATGGTCGACGCGTCGGGGCCGCCGGCCGTTGCTCCACACATGGGTGACTGTCCTTACGTTCGGGGAGATCGGGGAGGGGGAGGGAGGGTCAGCTGTTGGCGCCCAGCTCGATCGGCACGCCGACGAGGGAGCCGTACTCGGTCCAGGAGCCGTCGTAGTTCTTGACGTTGGTCTGGCCCAGCAGCTCGTGCAGGACGAACCAGGTGTGAGCGGAGCGCTCACCGATGCGGCAGTAGGCGATGGTGTCCTTCGACAGGTCGACGCCCTCGCCCTCGTAGAGCTCCTTGAGCTCGTCGTCGGACTTGAAGGTGCCGTCGTCGTTGGCGGACTTCGACCAGGGGATGTTGCGGGCGGTCGGCACGTGGCCCGGCCGCTGCGACTGCTCCTGCGGGAGGTGCGCCGGGGCGAGCAGCTTGCCGGAGAACTCGTCGGGGGAGCGGACGTCCACCAGGTTCAGCGAGCCGATGGCCGCCACGACGTCGTCGCGGAAGGCGCGGATCGAGGCGTCCTGGGCCTTGGCCTTGTACTCGGTCTTCGCCCGGGACGGGACCTCGGCGACCAGGTCGCGGGAGTCGAGCTCCCACTTCTTGCGGCCGCCGTCGAGGAGCTTCACGTCCTGGTGGCCGTAGAGCTTGAAGTACCAGTAGGCGTAAGAGGCGAACCAGTTGTTGTTGCCGCCGTAGAGCACGACCGTGTCGTCGTTGGCGATGCCCTTCTCGGACAGCAGCTTCTCGAAACCGGCCTGGTCGACGAAGTCGCGGCGCACCGGGTCCTGGAGGTCCTGCCGCCAGTCGATCCGGATGGCGTTCTTGATGTGGTTCTTGTCGTAGGCAGAGGTGTCCTCGTCGACCTCCACGATGACCGTCTTGGGGTCATCGATGCGGGCCTGTACCCAGTCGGCGTCAACCAGGACGTCGCTGCGGCTCATGTTTCTCTCCTCCGGGGCAGTTGCGGCGGTACGGGTACGCGTCGGTATGCGGGCTACGCGCGGTTCGGTAGCGAGCGTACGAACGGAGTGCGGGCGGGCTCGGCTGACGGGCCGAAAGGAGCGGGGCCGATGAGGCGGGAAAGGAGCGGGCCGCGCGTCCTCGTCAGACGGCGCGACAGAGCATGGCGGCCACGCGGCACAGGTCTACTGCCCGCCGCTTCGTGAGATCCGCCTGTCGCTTCATGCGTCCGATCGTAGGGACGGACTGGCGGGCATGTCACCGGTGTGTCGGATGATGAGACGGGATTGTCCGCGATGTGAAACGAGAGGGGCGTCCGGTGCCCCGCCGCGTGGTCGGCGGGC
>NZ_JBHWES010000073.1:0-10783 GCF_042734105.1 Streptomyces sp. NPDC059679
GGCGTCGGCCCACCGCCGACGCCGGGCCCCTTGTCATGTCCGGCCTCCCTCCTCACACAATCCATCTTGGCAACCGGTCGCATCCCCCGGCTCAGCTGTTCGCTCCCGCTCCATTGACCCTCTCGCGAGCACGGCCATACCGTAGAGACCGGTTGCTATAGAGACCGGTTGCTATGACATCCCCCGAGCCGGAGGCCGTGCCTTGCCCGAACGCCCACTGGCGTTGTTCGCCATGAGTACGAAGACCCTGCCCAGCGTCTACCCGCCCGAGGTACTGGACCGGCTGCGGGCCTCCGTGGAGGTCGATCCGTCGCTGATCGCCGAGGATTTCCGGGATCCCCGGGTGCGGAGCGCCCTCGGCCGGGCCGAGATCCTGCTGACCGGGTGGGGCTGCCCGTTGATCGACGCGGCGGTGCTCGACGCCGCACCCAAGCTGCGTGCCGTGCTGCACGCCGCGGGCTCGGTCAAGGGCATCATGGCCCCCGGCTGGTGGAAGCGCGGGCTGGTCGTCTCGTCCGCCGCGGACGCCAACGCGCTGCCGGTCGCCGAGTACACCCTCGGCATGATCATCCTGACGGGCAAGGACCTCTTCGCCGCCCGCGAGCGCTACCGCTCGCTGCGCACCTTCCCCCTCGCCGAGATCATCCCCGGCATCGGCAACTTCGGGCGGCGCGTCGGCATCGTCGGCGCCTCGCGGATCGGACGGCGCGTCATCGAGCTGCTGCGCCCGCTGGACTTCGAGGTGTTCCTCGCCGATCCGTACGTCGGCGAGGCCGAGGCGGCCGCGCTGGGCGTCCAGTTGCTGTCGCTGGACGCACTGCTCCAGCGCAGCGACATCGTCTCGATCCACGCCCCCGCGACCCCTGAGACCCACCATCTGATCGGCCGCCGTGAGCTCGCGCTGATGGCGGACGGCGCGGTGCTGATCAACACCGCGCGTGGCAGCCTGGTGGACCACGACGCACTGACCGAGGAGGTGCGCACCGCGCGGCTCAGCGCCGTCCTCGACGTCACGGAGCCGGAGCCGCTGCCTGCCGACTCCCCCCTCTTCGAATCGCCGGGCGTCTTCATCACCCCGCACCTGGCGGGGTCGCAGGGCAACGAGGTACGCCGGCTCGGCCTGTCCGCGGTGGGTGAGTTGGAGCGGCTGCTGGCCGGGGTGCCGCTGTCCCATCAGGTGGATCACACGGAGCTGGAACGCGCCGCGTGAGCCAGGCGACCCCGGCCGGCGTCCGCCGCGCCCCGGCCGACACTCGCCCTGCCCCGGTCGGCGCCCGCCCTGCCCGCTAGCAATCGATCTCTATCACAAATCGCGCCGGACTCTGAGCTACCGGTTCGTACCACCGACCATGAGCAGCGAATTTACCAGGGTCCGAGAATTTCCGCGCACGACATCTTGTCCAGCGGGACCCCCACCTCTAGCTCCCACAGAGACCGATTTCTATGGTCCGATCACCGGCTCCCCGCGAGGAATTCATGAACAGCAAGCGGGTCAGAGTGGCCACCTGTGCGGCGGTGGTGCTCTCCGTCGTCCTGACCGGCTGCGGCGGCGGTGATGGCGGCACGACCGGGAAGGCCGAGGGCCCGGTCACCATCGAGTACTGGGACTGGCTCGAGGCCAAGAACGTCGATCCGGTGGTCGCCAAGTTCAACGCGACGCACAAGGACATCAAGCTCAAGTTTGTGAAGCAGGCCGACAACCCCGGCACCCAGCAGAATCTGCGCAACGCGGTCGCCGCCCAGAAACACGTCCCGTGTCTGGTCCAGAACTTCGGCGAGGCGCCGTCCCTGGCCTCCGAGGGGCTGGCCCAGGACGTGACGGAGGAGCTGGCGCCGTAATCTGACGAAGGGCCTGTTCGCCGAGTCGGCGCTGCCCTCCGCGCGGGCGGTGGACAAGTACTACGCGGTCCCGGGCGGCGCCACGCCCCCGTTCACGCCCGGTGTACGGCAACGAGCGCACGTTCACCGTCGACCTGCCCGCCGACCACACCGGGACCACCGTGACCGACCTGGTCACCGGCCGGGAACTGCCGGTCGTGGGGGGCGCGGTGCGGATCGGTCCGAAGAGCGGTCTGGTGCTCAAGCTCTCCTCCGACGAGGCCACTGCCGCGCCGCCCGCCCACGTCGACTTCGTGCACACCCTGCCCGGCGACGGCTCCATCGCGGTCACCTGGCAGACCACCGCGGGCGCCACGCACTACGAGGTACGCCGGGCGACCCGCGCCGGCGGCCCGTACACGCTGCTCGCGCCGAAGGCCACCGGCCGCTACCACCTGGATCGCACCGCCCGGCCCGGCGTCACCTACTACTACACGGTCACCGGCGTGAACGAGCAGGGCTCCGGCCTGCCGTCGCACACCGTACGCGCCGAGCTGCCCGCTCCCGTCACGCCCGGGCTGCTGCGGTCCGGGTGGCGCGACGACGCGCTCGGCGGCGCGCATCCGGGCAGCACCGCCGTACGCGGCACCACGGTCCGCGTCCTGGGGGCTCACGGCGACGGGCTGGGCGAGGGCGACGACTACGACGTGCTGAAGCGGGACATCGAGGACGCGCTGCACTACGCGAGCCGCCCCGCGGCCGGAAGCTGGACGCTGACCGCCCGCCTGGAGACGGCACGCTCCTCGCTCACCGGTCTGATGCTGCGCGACAAGCTCGCCGCCAACACCCGCTATCTGTTCTTCGGCGCCGACCGGGACGGCAATCTCGTGCTGCGCAACCGCACCCGCGACAGCCGCCACGACTGGCAGGACGACAAGCGCTCGCCGATCGTCGACAAGCTCGACGGCCACACCCTGGCCGCGACCCCGTATCTGCGGCTCGTCCGGGACTTCGCCACCCACCGGGTGCAGGCCCAGACCTCCCCCGACGGCGACACCTGGCTGACGGTCGGCACGCTGTTCACACCGCTGCCGTACGCCGTCCACGCGGGCCTCGCCGCCATCGGGGACGCCACCTTCGCGCGGGTGGCGCTGGAGGACCTGCCGGCGCAGGCGCTGCTGGTGTCGGTCGAGCGGGACGCCTCCACCGTCACCGTCCGCTGGAACAAGCCCGACGACGCGATCGGCTTCACCCTGGCCCGTTCCACCGACGGCGAGAAGTGGGAGAACGTGGTCGAGAACACCCGCGGCTACGCCCACAAGGAGGAGGGGTTCCGGCACGGCAAGCGCTACTACAAGGTGACGGCCACCCTCGTCGGCGGCGGGACCCGGACCACGGCCGAACCCGCCGTCGCCGTCGCCGAGACTCTCGCCCAGCTGCTGGCCCGCGCCCGGAAGACCCCCGCGGCCGACTGGACGAAGAAGAGCTACGCCGCGTTCACCGCCGAGCTCGACCGGATCGAGAAGGCGGCGAAGGAGGCCGGGGCCGATCAGGACGCCCTGATCGACGCCGCATACGCGGCGTATGAGCTGCTGGTGTCCGTGGACACGCTGCTGCGCAAGTTCGAGATCGCGCAGGGCATGGTCCAGGCGTCCACCATCGAGTGGCCGGGGAAGGGCACCAAGGAGTCCAACGGCTGGAAGGCGTTCGACGGCGACACCGCCACGTACACCGACACCCTGGCCGCCGAGAGCTGGATCGACATCGACGCCGGCGACAAGGGGCCAATCACCGTCGACCGGATCCGTGTCCATCCCCGGACCGACGCCGCGGACAAGATCCTGCGCGCGAACGGCACCGTGTTCCGCGGCTCCGACGACGGCGGGCAGACCTGGACGGATCTGCATACGCTGAGCGGGATCTCCGCCGCCCAGTGGTACGAGGTGAAGCTCCCCGAACGTGCCTCGTACCGGCTGATCCGCGTCCTCGACGGCCACAACGGGCGCTGCAACCTCGCCGAGATCGAGTTCTGGTATCTGCTGCCCGACACGGAGTGACACCGCGTGCACCGTGCGCGCATCGCCGGCCGTGAAGCGGGGGCGACACGCCTGGCCTGACCGCACCGCCATGGGGTACCGGAGAGGGGCACGTCTACCCTGATCTGGCCGTCCCTCGGCGGTGCGTTCGGTTTTGGAAAGCGACAGGAGTGCACGATGGCCACTTCCACCCCAGTGGAAGCCCCTCCGGAGGGGCCGGGTGAGAGCCGTTTGCGCGCCTGGATGCTCAAAGGTCTGTCCGATATGGGCAGAAAGCCGGGCGTGCAGACCCAGGGCTCCGAGGGCCCCGGGGGCTCTGGGGGCGCCGAGGGCCACCGCGGTCAGCGATGGTGGCGGGTGATGTGCCTGACCGGTGTGGACTACTTCTCCACGCTCGGCTATCAGCCAGGCATCGCCGCCCTGGCCGCCGGGCTGCTGTCCCCCATCGCCACCCTGGTGCTGGTGGCCGTCACCCTGGCCGGTGCGCTGCCGGTCTACCGGCGGGTCGCGCAGGAGAGCCCGCACGGCGAGGGGTCCATCGCCATGCTGGAGCGGCTGCTGACCTTCTGGAAGGGCAAGCTGTTCGTCCTGACGCTGCTGGGGTTCGCCGCCACCGACTTCCTGATCACCATCACCCTCTCCGCGGCCGACGCCTCCACCCACCTGGTCGAGAACCCGCATTTCACCAGCGCCCTGCACGGCCATGAGGTGGTCATCACGCTGGGCCTGGTCGCCCTCCTCGGCGCGGTCTTCCTCAAGGGCTTCACGGAGGCCATCGGGGTGGCGGTGGTCCTGGTCGGCGTCTATCTGGTGCTCAACGCGGTAGTGGTGCTGGTCGGCCTGTGGCATGTGGCCACCGCCTCCCACGTGGTCACCGACTGGTCCCAGGCGCTCACCGCCGAACACGGCAATCCGCTCGTCATGGTCGGCCTGGCTCTGGTGGTGTTCCCCAAGCTGGCGCTCGGTCTGTCCGGTTTCGAGACCGGCGTGGCCGTCATGCCCCATGTCGACGGCGGCCCCGGTGACACCGAGGAGCGGCCCGCCGGGCGGATCCGGGACACCAAGAAGCTGCTCACCACCGCCGCGGTGATCATGAGCGTCTTCCTGATCGCCAGCAGCTTCATCACCACCCTCCTCATCCCCCAGGACGAGTTCAAGGACGGCGGCCAGGCCAACGGCCGCGCGCTCGCCTTCCTGGCGCATGAGTACCTGGGCTCCGGGTTCGGCAGTGTCTACGACGCCGCGACCGTCGGCATCCTGTGGTTCGCCGGCGCCTCGGCCATGGCCGGGCTGCTCAACCTCATGCCGCGCTATCTGCCCCGTTACGGCATGGCGCCGCACTGGGCCCGCGCCGTACGCCCCATGGTCATCGTCTTCATCCTGGTCGCCTTCCTGGTCACCTGGATCTTCGACGCCGACGTCGACGCCCAGGGCGGCGCCTACGCCACCGGGGTGCTGGTCCTGATGACCTCCGCCGCGATCGCCGTCACCATCGCTGCCCGGCGCGCCGGACAGCGCGGCTGGACCATCGGCTTCGGCGTCATCTCCGCCGTCTTCGGGTACACGACCGCGGTCAATGTCGTGGAGCGGCCCGACGGTGTGAAGATCGGCGCCTGTTTCATCGCGGGCATCATGGCCGTCTCCCTGCTGTCCCGGCTGGCCCGCGCCTTCGAGCTGCGCGTCACCGAGGTGGACCTGGACCCCATGGCCGAGCGGTTCGTCCGTGACACCGCCACCCGCCGGATGCGGTTCATCGCCAATGAGCCCGACAGCCGCGACGCGGCCGAGTACCGCGACAAGATCCAGCAGATCCGGGCGGACAACGACATCCCCGTCGAGGAGGACTTCGTCTTCGTCGAGGTCACCGTCCGCGACCCCTCCGACTTCGAATCCGCGCTGCGCGTCCGGGGCGAGGTGCTGCACGGGCGCTACCGGGTGCTCACCCTCGACGGCTCCAGCATCCCCAACTCCCTGGCCGCGCTGCTGCTGCAGGTGCGGGACCTGACCGGGTGCCGGCCGCATATCTACTTCGAGTGGACCGAAGGCAGCCCCTTCGCCCAGTTCCTGCGGTTCTTCCTGTTCGGCCAGGGCGAGGTCGCCCCGGTGACCCGCGAGGTGCTGCGCGAGGCCGAGCCCGACCGGACCCGCCGCCCCCACGTACACGTCGGCTGAGCCACCACCGGGCCCGGCCTCCGGGGTGGCCGCTCGACGTCACCTGTCACCGGCCAGCGCGGCGTTGAGCTCGACGACGTTCACGCGCTTCTCGCCGAGGAAGCCGAGGACCCGGCCCTGGACGTGTGCGGCGACGAGCCGCCGTACCGTCGCCGGCTTGAGACCGCGGGCCTTGGCGACGCGGTTGACCTGCTGATAGGCGTACGTCGGCGAGATATGTGGGTCGAGGCCGGAGCCGGACGCGGTGACGGCGTCGACCGGTACGTCCTCGGGGTCGACCCTGTCGTACGCGGCGACGGCTGCGCGCCGCTGCTCGACCGTCCTGACCAGGTCCGGGTTGTTCGGCCCCAGGTTGGACGCGCCGGAGGCCAGCGGGTCGTACCCGCCGGCGGAGGGGCGGGGCCGGAACCACTGGGCGTCGGGTCCGACGTTCTGGCCGATCAGGCTGGAGCCAACGGTCCTGCCGCGGCGTTCGATCCGCGAACCGTCCGCCTGGTCCCGGAACGCCAGCTGCGCCACGCCGGTGACGGCGAGGGGATAGAGGATGCCGGTCACCGCGGTGAACACGAGCAGCAGCCGCAGGGCGGACAGGTGACGGCGGACCGTGCGGGGAAGGGGGCCGGGCATGGGGTCGCCTTCTTCCTGTGTCGGTGGTCAGCCTGTGTCGGGGTCAGCGCAGTCCCGGGATGAACTGGACGATCAGGTCGATCAGCTTGATGCCGAGGAAGGGCAGGACGAGCCCGCCCAGGCCGTAGACCCGGATGTTGCGGCTCAGCAGGGACGCCGCCGAGGACGGGCGGTAGCGCACTCCGCGCAGCGCCAGCGGGATCAGCGCGACGATGATCAGGGCGTTGAAGACGATCGCCGAGGCGATGGCCGAGGTGGGGCTGTGCAACCGCATGATGTTGAGCTTGTCCAGGCCGGGGTAGACCGCGGCGAACATCGCGGGGATGATCGCGAAGTACTTGGCGACGTCGTTGGCGATCGAGAAGGTGGTCAGCGCACCACGGGTGATCAGCAGCTGTTTGCCGATCTCGACGATCTCGATCAGCTTGGTCGGGTTGGAGTCCAGGTCCACCATGTTCCCGGCCTCCTTGGCGGCCGAGGTGCCGGTGTTCATGGCCACGCCGACGTCCGCCTGGGCAAGCGCCGGGGCGTCGTTGGTCCCGTCGCCGGTCATCGCGACCAGTTTGCCGCCCGCCTGCTCTGTTCTGATGAGCGCCATCTTGTCCTCGGGCGTGGCCTCGGCGAGGAAGTCGTCGACCCCCGCCTCGTCGGCGATCGCGCGGGCGGTCAGCGGGTTGTCGCCCGTGATCATGACGGTGCGGATGCCCATGCGGCGCAGCTCCTCGAACCGCTCCCGCATACCGTGTTTGACGACGTCCTTGAGGTGGATGACGCCCAGGATCCGGGCGGTCCCCTCAGTACGCTCGGCGACCACGAGCGGGGTGCCGCCCGATTCGGAGATCCGGTCCACGACGCCCTGGACCTCGTCGCCGGGCCGCCCGCCGTGTTCGTTCACCCAGGCGGTGACGGCTGCGGCGGCGCCCTTGCGGACCTGTCGGCCTTCGACGTTCACGCCGCTCATCCGGGTCTGGGCGGTGAAGGGCAGGTATTCGGCGCGGGCCAGCTCGCCCTCGTCGCGGGCGCGCAGTCCGTACCGCTCCTTGGCGAGGACGACCACCGAGCGGCCCTCGGGGGTCTCGTCGGCGAGCGAGGAGAGCTGGGCCGCGTCCGCGAGGTCGTCGACGGCCACCCCGTCGACCGGCAGGAACTCGGCGGCCTGGCGGTTGCCGAAGGTGATGGTGCCGGTCTTGTCCAGCAGCAGGGTGTTGACGTCGCCCGCGGCCTCGACGGCCCGGCCGGACATCGCGAGCACATTGCGCTGGACGAGCCGGTCCATCCCGGCGATGCCGATCGCGGACAGCAGGGCGCCGATGGTGGTCGGGATGAGCGCGACCACGAGGGCGACCAGGACGACGATGGTCTGCTCGGCGTGCGCGTAGACGGCGAACGGCTGGAGGGTGACGACCGCGAGCAGAAAGATGATCGTGAGCGAGGCGAGCAGGATGTTCAGCGCGATCTCGTTCGGTGTCTTCTGCCGTGCGGCGCCCTCCACCAGGGCGATCATCCGGTCGATGAAGGTCTCCCCCGGCTTGGAGGTGATCTTGACGACGATCCGGTCGGACAGCACCTTGGTGCCGCCGGTGACCGCGGACCGGTCGCCCCCGGACTCGCGGATGACCGGGGCCGACTCGCCCGTGATCGCGGACTCGTCGACCGAGGCCACGCCCTCGACGACATCGCCGTCACCCGGGACGGTCTGCCCCGCCTCGACGACCACATGGTCGCCCAGCCGGAGGTCGGCCGCGGGCACCGACTCCTCGCCCACCGCGTCACCGGTGGCCCCGTCGGCGGTCTTCGCACCCGGCCGCCAGTCGATGAGCCGACGGGCGACCGTGGCGGTCTTGGTCCGCCGCAGTGTCTCCGCCTGGGCCTTGCCGCGGCCCTCGGCCACGGCCTCGGACAGATTGGCGAAGACCGCGGTCAGCCAGAGCCATACGGTGATCACCCAGGCGAAGACGCTCGGGTTCTTGATGGCCGAGAGGGTGGTGAGTACCGCCCCGACCTCCACGACGAACATCACCGGGTTCCTGACCATGGTCCGGGGGTCGAGCTTTCCGACCGCGTCGGGCAGGGAGGTGAAGAGCTGTCGGGGGTCGAGCAGACCGCCCGAGACCCGGTGCGACGTAGCTTCGGCGGTGGTCGAGGACATCACTGAAGACCTTCCGCGAGCGGGCCCAGGGAGAGTGCGGGGAAGTAGGTGAGGCCGACGACGATCAGGACCACGCCGGTCAGCAGCCCGACGAACTGCGGCCGGTGGGTGGGCAGCGTACCGGCCGTGACGGGCACCGGCTGCTGCCGCGCCAGCGACCCGGCCAGCGCCAGCACGAACACCATGGGCAGATAGCGGCCGAACAGCATGACCAGGCCGAGTGCGGTGTTGTACCAGGCGGTGTTCGCGCCGAGTCCGGCGAAGGCGGAGCCGTTGTTGTTGGCGGCCGAGGTGAAGGCGTACAGCACCTCGGAGAAGCCGTGCGGCCCGTGGTTGAGCATGGCGGCCCGCTCGCCCGGCAGCGCCATGGCCAGACCCGCGCCCACCAGCACGATCGCCGGTGTGGTCAGGATGTACAGGGACGCGAACTTGATCTCCCGGCTGCCGAGCTTCTTGCCCAGGTATTCGGGGGTGCGGCCGACCATCAGCCCGGCCACGAAGACCGCGATGATCGCCAGGATGAGGATTCCGTAGAGGCCGGAGCCGGTGCCGCCGGGCGCGATCTCGCCCAGCATCATGTTGAAGATGGTCATCCCGCCGCCGAACGGCGTGTAGGAGTCATGGAAGGAGTTGACCGCTCCGCAGGAGGTGAGGGTGGTGGACGCGGCGAACAGGGCCGAGGCCCAGATGCCGAAGCGCTGCTCCTTGCCCTCCATCATTCCGCCCGCCGCATGGCCCGCCTGGCTGCTGACACTGTGCGCTTCGGCGACGGTCACGATCGCGATCGAGGCCGCCCAGATCACGGCCATGACCGTGACGATCGCATAGCCCTGGCGGTGGTCCCCGACCATCCGCCCGAAGGTGCGCGGCAGGGAGAACGAGATCACCAGCAGGAGGTAGATCTCCAGCCAGTTGGTGAAGGGGTTGGGGTTCTCGAAGGGGTGGGCGGAGTTGGCGTTGTAGAAGCCTCCGCCATTGGTACCCAGCTCCTTGATCACCTCCTGTGAGGCGACCGGGCCTCCGATGAGGTTCTGGTGGCCCCCGGCGACGGTCCGGATCGACTCGACACCGTGGAAGTTCTGGATCACCCCGCCCGCGACCAGCACGATCGCGAAGACGAACGCGATGGGCAGCAGCACCCGCAGCACGATCCGGGTGAGGTCCACCCAGAAGTTGCCGACCTGCTCGGTCCGCTCCCGGGTGAAACCGCGGATCAGGGCGGCGACAACGGCGATGCCCACGGCCGCGGAGACGAAGTTCTGCACCGCGAGGCCGGCCATCTGCACCAGATGGCCCAGCGTCGACTCGCCCGAGTACGACTGCCAGTTGGTGTTGGTGACGAAGGACGCCGCGGTGTTGAACGCCTGGTCCGCGGGCATCGGCCGGCTGCCGAGCGAGAGCAGCAGATGGTTCTGCAGCCGCAGGAATCCGTACAGGAAGAGGACGGACACCGCGGAGAACGCGAGCACCCCGCGCAGATAGGCCGGCCACCCCTGGTCGGCGTCGCCGTCCACGCCGCCGAGCCGGTAGACCAGCCGCTCGGCGGCGAGATGCCGCGAGGTGGTCAGGGTGTGGGCCAGGTGGTCGCCCAGCGGCCGGTACGACAGGGCCAGCGCGGCCACCAGCGCGAGGATCTGCAGCCAGCCCGCGAGGGCGCCGGTCACGAGAACTTCTCCGGGAAGATCAGGGCCAGCACCAGATAGACGAGGAGAGCCACGGCCACGACGAGCCCGACGACGTTGTCGACGCTCACGGTGCCTCTCCGTTCGCCCCGCCGCGGCGCAGAGGTGCGGCCTTCGCGGTCGTGTGCGGACCGGCGGCCACGCGTGCGACGCTCACAGTGCCTTCTGGTTCGCTTCTCCGCCCCCGCGGCGACAGCGGGCGAATCGCGGTCGTGTGCGGACCGGCGGCCGCGCGTGCGACGCTCACAGTGCCTTCTGGTTCGCTTCTCCGCCCCCGCGGCGACAGCGGGCGAATCGCG
>NZ_JBHWES010000073.1:10881-59471 GCF_042734105.1 Streptomyces sp. NPDC059679
CGGTCGTGTGCGGACCGGCGGCCGCGCGTGCGACGCTCACAGTCGCCCGGCCCCTTTCGCCACCAGGCCGATGACGGCGAACACCACGACGGTGACCGCGATGAACAGCAGATCCGGCATATGGGCAGCACCCCGGCAGGTCGTGAGGGGACCGCTCCCCCGGCGGGGTGGGCGGTTGTCGGCAGTGACCGGCGCCCTCGCCCAAGCGCCGGATGCCACCGCCGACGCCCCTTGTTAGCGCGCCGGTGGCGCCTGGTCCTGGGACGTCGGCGTGTCTTGCCGCAAATCGGACCGATCGAGTGAGTGTGCCGTGAGGCGCGCGCCCCTCAGCCCGCGGCGGGCGGCCGGAAGCGCAGCCGGCAGATGACCGCGCCGGTGTCAGCCCGGAGACGGGGACGACGACCAGGGAGCGGGCCCGGGCGGGCGGCTCGGGGATCCGGTCGAGCCCCAGGGCCGCGCCGTTCGCGGTGAGCTTGTGCCGCCCGGCCCCGGGGTCGGGGCGTACGCCTACGTACGGGGCCGGCGAGCGGCGGCCGGGCGGTTTCCGCGAGCGCACCATGGAAGTGCGGAGCGCGTGATCGTGTCGCGCCGCGCCTCCACCTGGTACAGGAGTCCGCCGATGGCCCGTGGACGGTTGCGGATCTACCTCGGGGCGGCCCCCGGGGTCGGCAAGACGTACGCCATGCTCCAAGAGGGCCAGCGGCTGCGCTCCCTGGGCACCGAGGTGGTCATCGGCCTGGTCGAACCGCACGGGCGGCGCCCGACCGCGGCGCTGGCGGAGGGGCTGGAGACCATCCCCCGCCACACCCTGGTCCACCGCGGGGTGTCCTTCACGGAGATGGACCTCGACGCGGTGCTGGCCCGCCGCCCGCAGGTCGCGCTGGTCGACGAGTTGGCGCACACCAATGTGCCGGGGTCGCGCAACGCCAAGCGGTGGCAGGACGTCGAGGAGCTGCTGGAGGCGGGCATCGACGTCGTCACCACGCTCAACGTCCAGCACCTGGAGTCCCTGAACGACGTGGTCCGCCAGATCACCGGTGTCACCCAGCACGAGACCCTTCCCGACGAGGTGGCGCGCCGCGCCGACCAGATCGAGCTGGTGGATCTGCTGCCCGAGACGCTGCGCCGGCGGCTTGTGCACGGCGACGTCTATCCCCCGGACCGTATCGAGGCGGCCCTGACCCACTACTTCCGGGTCGGCAACCTCACCGCGCTGCGCGAGCTGGCCCTGCTGTGGCTGGCCGACCGGGTCGAGGAGGGTCTGCAGCGCTATCGCGCCGAACACGGCATCACCGCCCCGTGGGAGACCCGGGAGCGCATTCTGGTGGGCCTGACCGGCGGCCCGGAGGGCGAGACGCTGATCCGCCGCGCCGCCCGGATCACCGCCCGTACGCCCGGCAGTGAGCTGCTGGCCCTCCATGTCGTGCCCGGCGACGGGCTCGCGCGGGGCGACCCGGCCGCGCTGTCCGGCCAGCGCTCCCTGGTGGAGTCGCTGGGCGGCAGCTACCACCAGATGACCGGCGAGGACATCCCCGAGGCGCTGCTGCAGTTCGCGGAGGCCGAGAACATCACCCAGGTCGTGCTCGGCGCCAGCCGGCGCGGCAGGTTCTCCTTGCTGCTGCACGCGGGTGTGGGACAGCGGACCATCCATGACTCGGGCCCCATCGACGTCCATATCGTCACCCACGAGGCGGCGGCGGGCGCCTCCGCGCCCCGGCTGCCCCGGCCCGGCCACGGCGGCACCGGACCGGTGCGGTACTGGTCCGCGCTCGCGGGAGCCGCGCTGCTGCTGCCCCTGCTGACGCTCGTACTCACCGGGCTGCGCACCGGCGTCGGCCTGTCCGGCGCCCTGGTGCTCTACATGCTCGCCGTCGTGCTGGCCGGGCTCGTCGGCGGACGTCCCCCCGCGCTGCTCACCGCGGTCGCGGCGGGTCTGCTCGCCGACTACTACTTCACCCCGCCGCCGCACTCCTTCAAGGTCGAACGGGGCGTCGACGTCGTCGGGCTGGTCGTGTTCCTCGCCGCCGCGTGGCTGGTGGGCACCGTGGCGGGGACGGCCGCCCGCCGTACGCACCAGGCCGTGCGCGCGACGGCCGAGGCCCGGGCGCTGAGCCGGATGGCGGCGGCCATGATGCGCGGGGAACCCCTGCCGACCCTGCTGGAACAGGTGCGGGAGAACTTCTCCCTCACCGCGGTCAGCCTGCTGGAACGCGATACGGACCACGGCCCGGAACCCCGCTGGTACGTCGTCGCCAGCACCGGTGTCCGGCCACCTGAGCGACCGTACGACGCGGATGTGGAGGCGCCCATCGACGACCGTCTCACCCTGGCCGCCCGCGGCCGGGGCCTGAGCGGCGACGACCGCCGCATCCTCACCGCGTGTGCGGCGCAGATCGGCGTCGCACACACCCGGGGCGGACTCGCCCGGCGCGGCGCGGGGACGGACCTCGACGAGCAGGTACGACCGCGTGCCGGAGCGCTCTATCTGCGCCCGGTCGATCTGGACGAGGCGCTGACCGCTGCCCTCGACGACCTCGGCCCCGGCGGCCACTCCATCTCGCTGCGGCTGCCGGAACGGCTGCCCGATGTCATCGCCGACGCCGCCCTCCTCGCCCGGGTGCTGGCCACGCTGGTGGCCGACGCCCTGCGCCACAGCCCGCCCGACGCCCCGCCGACCCTCACGGCCGAGGCGCTGTCGGACCGGCTGACGGTCCGGATCACGGGCGACACCACCGGTGCGGCGGTGGACGGCGAGCGCGAGAGCCCGTCGCTGCGGCTGTCCCGCGACCTCACCGAGGCCATGGGCGGCACCGTGGAACACACCACCGGCGGTGGGGCGGCCTCGGTGACGATCACGCTCCCGACCGTGGCATATCGCCCCGACCCCGAGGGGTGACATTAGTGTGTGCCACACAGTATCGTGTGACGTGTGTCCGTAGAAGAACTGACCCTTGCCCAGGCTCAGGAGCTTCGCCGCGGGACGGTCGTACTGGCCTGCCTGGCGCTGCTCCGCAAGCCGAGTTACGGCTATGCGCTCCTGGAGACGCTGAACGACGCGGGGGTTACCGTCGACGGCAACACCTTGTACCCCCTGCTGCGCCGGCTGGAGAAGCAGGGCCTGCTGACCAGCGAGTGGAACACCGACGAGTCCAGGCCACGGAAGTTCTACCAGGTCAGCCCCGACGGCTCCCGGGTCCGCACCGGTCTGGTGCGCGAGTGGCAGGACCTTGTCTCGTCGATTTCACGACTTACCAAGGAGAGCGGATGAGTACGAGCGTGCTCACTGAGCGATATGTGCACGAGGTGGTCCGGCGGCTCCCGGCCGAGCAGCGGGACGATATCGCCGAGGAGCTGCGCGCCACCATCGCCGACACCGTCGAGGGGCGCGGCTCGGCCGACCCGCGGGTGGCGGAGCGCGAGGTGCTGAGCGAGCTGGGCGATCCGGTCCGGTACGCCGCTCGTTATACGGAGCGGCCGCTCGCGCTGATCGGCCCCGACCTCTATCCGACGTATATCCGACTGCTCGTCACCCTGCTGTGCACGTTACTGCCGGCGGTCACCTTCGGCCTCGTCGTGCTGGACGTGCTGGACGACGACAACCTCGGCTCGGCCATAGGCTCCGGCATCGGCACCTTGTTCACGCTCGGCTGCCAGATGATCGCGGTGCTCACCGTGGTGTTCGGCGTGATGGAGCGGGTCCGGCACCGCAAGGACGTGGTCGATGCCACCACGTGGACACCCGACGACCTGCCCGAGGTCCGGCAGCCGGACAAGGGCGGCGTGGCGGCCTGCGCGGTGGCGGTGTGGTATGGGCTGCTGTTCGGGCTGATCATCTGGCAGCACACCGCCGATCCCTACCGGGTGGACGGCGCGGGCGGCGACGGCAAGCGGATCGAGGTGCTGGATCCGCAGCTGTGGTCGGGCTGGGTCTGGCCGATGCTCGCCGGGCTCGCCGGGCTTGTGGTGATCCAGCTGGCCCGGGTGGCCGCGCGCGGCTGGACCGTCCCCCTGGCCGCTGGGAACGCCGTGGCCCAGGCGATGTTCACGCTTCCGCTGGCCTGGGTGTTCAACGAGAAGTCCGTCTTCAACCCGGACTTCCTCGATGACGCCGAGACCCTGTGGTCGTCAACGGACCAGGCCTATGCCGGTACGGCGCTCATCGTGCTCGCCCTGGGCGTGAGCGCGGTGTTCAAGAGCTTCCGCGCGGCGCGTGGGTGACGCTCGCCCCGGCCAGGGATTCCCTGATCCGGTTCCGGTCGATCTTGCCGGTGGAGGTCCTGGGCAGCGGGTCCGCCACCGTCTCGATCACGCCGGGGATGGCCGCCCGCACCGTACGCTCCGCGCAGTGCTGCCGCAGGGCCAGCACCCCCACCGAGCCCGGCTCGGCGAGGCGCAGCCGGGCGTGCAGACGGTGTCCGGCCACCGGATCGGGGATCGCGACGACGGCGGCCTCGACGACCGCCGGGTGGTCCAGCAGGATGCCCTCGACCTGCTGGGTGCTCACCTGGAAGCCCCGTACCTTCACCATGAAGTCGGTGCGCCCGAGGATGCTGAGGGAGCCGTCCTCGTGCCGGGTGGCGATATCGCCGCTGTGGTAGTAGACGAGGCCGGGGACGCCGTCCGGGTGCGGGCCGAACTTCTCCTCGCTCGGCACATTCGCGTAACCGGTGGTCTGGAAGGGCGTGTTGACCAGCAGCTCGCCCTGTCCGGGGCCGGTCAGCGCGCGCCCGTTCCCGCCGACGACCAGCCAGCTGACACCTGGCAGCGGGCGGCCGATCGGCAGCGGGGTGCGGACCGGGCGGGCGCGGTCCACCTCGTGGAGAAAGCTGTTGTTCGTCTCGGTGCAGCCGTAGTTGTTGTACCAGCGGGCCTTGGGGAAGACCGCGAAGAGCCCGGCCAGCACCCGTGCGGGCATGCTGTCACCGGCGAAGACGAGGTGTTCGGGCTCGGTCAGCGGCTCTTCGCCGGCCGCCGCCTCCACGAGCAGCTGGAACAGCAGCGGTACGCCCTGGATGAGCGAGACGCGGTGGTCGACGACCAGATCGCGCAGATAGCCGGCCGAGGCGCCCCGGTCGGGGTCGACCAGGACGACCGTGCCGCCGTACGCCAGGGTGGTCCAGACATCCAGCAGACACAGATCGAAGTTGAGCGGCGCGTAGTTGAGTACGGCCGTGCCCGGCGTGATCCCGAAGGTCTCGGCACCCCATGCGGTGAACCGGGTGACCGCCCCGAACGACAGCGGGACGATCTTCGGGAGGCCGGTCGAGCCGGAGGTGGTGAGCATGAAGCCGATGGCGTCGTCAGCGACCGGTGTCGGCGGCGGCCCTCCGACGCTCCCGGACACCGTGTGCGGGTCCACCACCCGGTCGATCAGCGGACCGGCGGCCAGGCCGAGTACGACGCCGCATCCCGCCTGCTCGTACAGCTCCTTCGCCGGAGTGTCGGGCAGTTCATGGGACGGCAGCAGGATGCGGCGGCCGGCCATCAGGGCGCCCAGCACCAGGGCCACCGCCTCGGGGGATTTACGCATCCGCAGGCCCACCGGGCGGGAGGCGTCCGGGGCCGCGGTCTCGACCTGGGCGCGGGCCCGGCAGGCCATGGCGTACAGCTCGGCGTAGCCGATCGCGCGGTCCTCCCAGATGAGCGCGGGCGCGGCGGGCCGGGTGGCCGCGTGCTGGGCGAACCTCGTGACGAACGTGTCCGTCATACGTGTCCCTCTCCGGCCGCCGCGCGCTCGGCCGTGGTCCGGATGGCGCTCACCGAGCGGAAGTTTCTGCTGGTCAGCTCCGTGTCGGGGACGACGACGCGATAGCGGTCGGCCAGCCATTCGGCGATCCGCAGCACACCGAGGCTGTCGATCACGGCGGTGGCCAGCAGGTCGTACTCCGCATCGAGCTCGGCCGCGTCGACGCCGGGCAGAAACCGCTCGACGACGAAGGCCGCGATGTCGTCCTCGGAGACGACGGGAGTGGCCGGCGGTGCGGGGTGGGGCTGCGCGGACATGCTGTTTCCCTCCACTGGTTCCTGACGTCCTCACACTTCGATGAGCGTGCAGAACCAGTGCATGCCCGGCGCTGCGACACCCACCAGTGCCACCAGATCCCCCGGCGCCACCTCGCCGTCCTCGATATGGCGCCGCAGACAGATCAGCTGGTCGGCGGCGCCCATATGGCCCAGCTCACGGGCGAGTTCGGCGTTCGTGCGCTCGATGGGGAGGCCGACGGCGTCGGCGGCCTCGCGGATCGCCTGCTGGTTGTCGTTGAGGTAGATGAGCCGGGCCAGTTGGGTCCGGTCCTTGCCGGCGCGCGAGAGGGCCTGGTCGACCACGTCCGCGATCCGCCCGCTGATCTCCTTCATGAACGCCTGGAAGCGCCCTGGGTCACGGTCGAAGTGGCGGAAGATCCCGACCATCGGATCCGCATGCAGATTGTCGCGGCCCGCGGGCGGCACGGGAGCGGCGGAACCGCCGAACTCGATGCGGAAGAAGTCCGCGTACTCGGGGTTGGTGAAGTGGGCTGAGGAGAGCCGCCGCAGGCGTGGGTGTCCGCGCCGCAGCACCGCGGCGACGGCGCCGTCACTGGCGATGGCCCCGTTGAAGTCCATCCTGTTGGTGTGCGCCTCACTGGCCGCGTTGACCAGGACCACCAGTACGGTGTCGGTGTCGGCCGAGAGCGCCATCGCACCGGCCGCGTGGTCCAGCGCCACCGACCAGGCGGCGCAGACCTGGGTGCACAGCACGGTGGGCGTGCCGTACGCGCCCAACGCCCGGGCCACGGCCGCCGAGGAGTCCCAGCCCAGATACTCGGGGACATCGGAGTGGCCGACGACGATCAGATCGATGTCGACGATGTCGAGGTCCGCGTTCGCCAGCGCCTCGCGGGCCGCCTCGGCGGCGAGGTCGGTGGCCGTGACGCCGTCGGCCACCCGGTGGTAGGTCCAGTACCCCAGGGCGCCGACGGCCTCGGGGTCGGGCACATACGCACCGGCCGTCTCGGGCACACCGCGCTGCTCACCGAAGGACGTGCCCATCGCGACGATGCCCATCTCCACTGAAGTGGCCACGTGTTGTCCCTTCGCTCCCACGGTCGGTGTTCACCGCTTCAGGGTCGAGCCCCCGGCGTGCGGGGGAACGGGTTCGGGTTCGGTTTCGGACGGACGGCCCGCCGCCGGGGGCGGGGCCGGAAGTTCGACCACCTCGGCCAGCGGGACGTCCAGGACGCTCAGTTGGCGCCGGGCGGTGTGCAGGGCGAGTGCCAGCAGGGCCATGGCCACGGCCAGGGTCAGCACGGCCGCCTCCACCCCCAGGGTGTCGGCGAGGACACCGGCCGCCAGCGGGCCGATCCACTGCAGTGCCTGGAAGAAGAACTGGCTGGTCGCGGCGACTCTGCCCAGATACGCGTCCGGGACCAGCCGGACCTCGTACGACTCGATGACCACGTTCATCGGCACCATGCTGATCATGCCGGCCATCAGGACCAACCCGATCTGCCACGGCTCGGGCACCAGCGCCACCACGGCGAAGGAGGCCACGAACACCCAGGAGGAGAGCAGCAGCACCCGCCGCGCGCCCAGTCTGCGCATCAGCCACGGTCCGGCGACGGCCCCGATGACACCGCCGACGACCGCGAGCGAGGTCGCGACGCCGACCGCGGTCGGCCCGCCACCGCGGTGCCGCACCAGCACGACGAACAGCAGGGTGAGCCCTTGCGCCACGGTGTTGAGCAGGGCTCCCCACGCGAGGGTGAACACGAGATAGTCGCTGCGTCTGATGAGCCGCAGGCCGTCCCTCATGTCCTCGGCCAAACCGGTCCGCCGCTCACCGTCGGCGTACCGGTCCGGGCCGAGGGGGCGGCGGATGAACAGCGAGCTCAGGGTGATGAAGACGAAGGAGACGGCGTCGAAGAGGAACGGGATCCAGCGGGCCATCGAGTACAGCAACCCGCCGAGGGGGGCGCCGACGAGTTGTACGACCATGTCGCGGCCCATGCCCTGCGCCGTCGCGGTGGCGATCTGCTCCTTGGGGACGATCCGGCGCAGCACCGGTGTCGAGACGCCGACCTTCAGCCCGGCGGCCAACCCGCTGACCAGCGCCAGCGCGTCGAGCCCCAGGACCGGCGGGTCGCCCCGGTACACCAGCAGGGCGACGGCGGCCATCGACACCGCCTCGACCAGGGGGACCAGGCACAGGATGGCGCGGCGTGACACGCGGTCCGCGAGCGCTCCGCCCACCGCGAGGGTGCCGAGTTTGCCGAGCATATGCAGCACGGTGATGGTGCCGGCCTGGGTCGCGGACCCGGTGGCGTAGAGGATGAGCAGCGGGAAGGCGAGCGTGGAGACGCTGGTGCCCAGGGTGGACAGACCGTTTCCGGACCACCAGTACAGGTAGTCGCGGTTGCGCCAGAGCGACGGTCGCTTCCCTTGAGCGCCCTGTGCCTCCCCGGACTCCTCGGACTCCTCGGACTCCTCGGACTCCTCGGGACGTGACCGCGCCATCGACTGCGCCCCCCTGTTCCTTCGCCGTCTCGCCCGTTGGGGCTCCGGGCCCCCGTGGATCCCGCGCAGCATGCTGGTCGATGCGCGTTGACCCGGGCCAGGCAGTGCACCGGCAATTCACGGGGAGATTTGCCGCTCACCGAGGGGAGCGGTCATGTGACGAAGAAAGAATGTTTCAAGAGCGCGCAATGTCGGGATGTCCACTTCGGGCCGCATTGGCGGAGTTGTCAACTAGTGGACACTTGGCGCTTTCATGTCAAGACTACCACTCCCACTCGGCCGAGTTGTCGAGTAGGGTCCGGTTCTTGCCACACCGTCATACCTCGGTCTTCTTGCTGTTCTACGGGGACATTGTCATTGCGTGCACATGACTTTTCGGGTTCTGGAGCATGCACAAGCGGGGAAGCAAGGGGGATTCACTCCATGGTGATTCCAAATGAATTCATGTCGTTCGACGGGACCGACATTCATCAGTTGCGCGACTTTCTGCTCAGCCAACGCCGAATCTCCGGCTGGACCCAAGAAGAGCTCTCCGAGCGCTCCGGGGTGAGCGTGCGGACGATTCGTAATCTGGAGACGGGCTCCAACACCAACCCGCGCAGAACCTCGGTGGCCCTGCTGCTCAGCGCCTTGGGCGCGGCGCCCGCGGCGCCACCGGAAACGGCGCCCTGGGGCGCGGACGACATGGCGGCGCTGCCCGAACAGCGCCCGGAGGCGCACCGCGGCCGCTCGTCGGAGCCCTCGCCGTGGCACGGCCCCCGGCCGCTCGGCGATCCGTTAGTGGGCAGACAGCTCGATATGCGCCACGTCCTGGCCTCCGCCCAGCGCAGCCGGCTGGTCGTCCTCACCGGTCCTGGCGGGGTGGGCAAGACACGGCTGGCCCTCGCGGCGGCGTCCCGGCTGCGCCCGCTGTTCCGCGGTGGAGTCGCCGTCGTCGAGTTGCGCGACTGCCCGCCCGAACATCTCGACCCGGCGCACGCACGTGCCGAGTTGACGCGCGTCACACGGGAGTTCACCGGCGTAACCGGACATTCTCTCGCGGGCGGGCGCGGCGGCCGACGGCTGCTGGTGCTCGACGGCGCCGAACATGTCGCGCAGCAGACGGCCCGCGCCGCGCGGCAGTTGCTCGACGAGCATCCCGGGCTCCATCTGCTGGTGACCTCGCGCCGCGCCCTGGCCGCCAGCGCGGCCGAGACCTGGGAGGTCGAACCGCTGCGCGTGGACGGCCCCAAGGGCCGTGACATGCCCGTGCCGAGCGCGGTGGAGCTCCTGCTGCGCCGGGTGCAGGCCGCCCTGCCGACCTTGGATCTCGCCCATCACCTCCCGCTGGTCACCACGTTGTGCCAGCTCCTGGACGGGGTGCCGCTGGCCATCGAGATCGCCGCACAGCGGCTCCGATCGCTCCCGCTGACCTCTCTCCTCCAGGAAGACACGCTCTTCCATCTGCTCGGCCAGGCCGATACGGGGGGCCTGAGCGCGCATCGCACACTGTCCGACAGCGTGCGATGGAGCTACGATCTGCTCCCCGCGCCGCACCGTGAACTGCTGCACGACTTGGTCGCCCTGCCCGACGGCTTCTCGCTCGACGATGTGCTGACCGCCCAACCGAGCCGCCGCCCCGAGATGGTGCGGGTGGCCCATCTGCTGGCCGAGCTCGCGGACGCCTCGCTGGTCCAGACCCACCGGGAGCGGCAGTACACCTATCGCATCCATGCCCTGGTGCGGCATGTCGTGACACAGCTGGCACGCCACTCCCAGAACACCGCCGCCTGAGCGGCGGCCGGCCCCCGCTCAGCCTTCCGCCGTTCCGGCGGCTGCCTTGACGGCCCGGAGCGAGAAGTACTCCGGGCCGTCGAGGCAGCCGAACATCAGCTCCTCCAGCCAGGGCAGCAGGCTCTCCTCAAGACCGGCCGAGGGGTCGAGCCGGGCGAGCAGCCGTTGCAGTACGAGGACCAGCCATCCCGTACCCCCGGCCGAGGCCCGCTCCCCCGCGAAGGAGTACAGCCAGGTGTACAGGCATGAGGCGGCCGCGTGGTGGACGCAGTGCTCCGCGGCCCGGTCCTGCCCCTCGGTCGTCGCCGCGTCGAGCGACTCGGCGGCGATCCGCGTATAGAAGGCCGCCCGGCGGGCCGACAGCGCGTCAAGGACCTTCAGCAGCGCATCGGCCTCGGACACCGGCAGCTCGCGCTCCGCGATCAGGCGCGCCTCGGCCACCGCCGGGCCCCACCCCCGGGTGATCTCGTCCTCGGTGGCGTTGGTCAGCCGCAGCGCCCGGCCCGAGGGGTGCCACACCGGGGCCTCCTCGGACCAGTCGAAGAGCTGCCGCAGCACCCCGTCCTGGCCGGGCGCGGGGCGGTCGGCCACCTGGGCCACGGTGGGCAGCTGCGAGGCGATGCCATGGAGGTTGACATGGGTGGTGCCCTCGAAGACGCTCGCGATCGCGTGGTCGCGCTGGAGCTTCTGGAAGACACCGGAGGCCACGCCCTCGCGCAGATAGCCGCGGGCCCCCAGGACCCGGGCGGCCTCCTGCACGACCTCCTCGCCCAGCGTCGGTACGAGGTACTTGACCACGGAGGACCACAGGCTGAGCCGGGACGGGGCGACCGACAGCGCGCGTGCCACCGGCAGCGTGGTGCACTCGGCAATCAGCAGGTCGAGATGCGCGTGCACCAAGTGCCGCCGGATGACGGGGATGCGGTAGATCTCCTGCCCGTACAGCACCCGCTCGCGCGCGTGGCGCAGCGCGATCCGCAGCACCGAGTCCATGGTGCCCAGCGACAGCGCGCCGATGGCGGTGCGGGTGATCTGCAGCACCTGAAGGATCTGGGCCAGGCCCGCGCCGGGGCGGCCGAGCAGCGCGCCGGCCGGTACCTCGGTGTCCCGGAAGGTGATCCCGCTCAGATCGTGGCCGCGCAGGCCCACCGTCCGGACGAAGGGGTGGTTGTCCCAACTCCCGGCAGTGAGTTGCCGCTTGTCGACCAGCAGCAGGGACGGGCCGACGCCCTCGACGGCCGCGTAGACGCTGAGGAAACGGCCCCGGGTGGCATTGCCCACCGGCCACTTCTCCCCGGTGAGGACATATCCGTCACCGTCCGGCGACGCCGTCGTCTCGTTGGTCCCCAGATCGCTGCCGTGGTCCGGTTCGGACACCGCGAAACACGCCAGATCCCCGTCGAGGACGCCCCGCGCCACCAGGGCCCGCTGCTCCTCGTCGCCCCACAGCCACACCGGGTTGACGCCGAGCAGCGCCGAGCCGAACATCACCGCGACGGTCAGATTACGGCGCGAGAGCGTACGGGTCAGCAGCACCAGCTGCTCCAGGTTGCGCAGCCCGCCGCCGAAGTGCTCGGGCACCAGATACCGGCTGAACCCCCAGGAGCGGACCAGGTCCACCGCCCCGGGGGGCAGCGCGCCCAGCTCCTCGTGCTCGACCGTCTCCGCGTGGCTGAACGGACCGCCGCCCGCCGCCGGGTCGCCGAGCACCCGCTCGAAGTCCGCGGCCAGCGCGTACGAGGGGCGGTCGGACACCTCGCCGGTCATGCCGTGGGGGCGTCGGCGCCGTAGCGGGCGAAGAGGTCGGACAGCTCCTCCTCGTCGGGAAGCTGCGCCCGGCCGCTCGCCACTTCGGTGGAGACGAACTCGATCACGTCCTTGACGCGCTCCAGTTTCATGGTCTCCTCCGGGGTCAGCGCCCGGAGGCCGTACAGATCCTCCAGGTTGTAGCCGAGTTCCGCGAGTACGAGGGAGTGGAAGCCGAGGTCGCCGACGAGCCGGTGGTCGAGCTCGACCTGGTCGAGTTTGCGCGGGGCGACCAGCCGGACCATGCCGCACACCACGGCGGAGACGGCTTCGGCGCCGACGGCGGCAGGAGTGTGAGTCATGTTTCCGACGGTAAGCCCAGCCGCGGGCCCCTCCCAGGCAACTGGCCCGGCAAGCACACGGCAACTCGGCGTGAGGGACACCGGCAGCGCCGACATGCCGCTCAGGAAGTTGGAGTACACATACCGCGGCGGGCCCGCGGGCTCGGCCGCCTCGACCAGCTCCCGCAAGCTCTCCAGCAGGGCCGTCAGCTCGGCGCGGGCCAGGAAGGCGCCGAGGCAGAAGTGCGAGCCGTGCGCGAACGACAGGTGTTTGTTGGGGGTGCGGGACAGGTCGAACTCGTCCGGCCGCTCGAAGACCCGCTCGTCGCGGTTGGCGGAGGCCAGCCAGGTGACCACGATGTCCCCCGCCTCGACGAACCGGTCGTCGAGGAGGACGTCCCGGGTCGCGGTCCGGCCGCTGTGCAGGGCCGGGGTGGTCCAGCGCAGCACCTCCTCGACGGCCGAGGCGGTGGCGACCCGGCCGGACTTGAGGGCCTGCCACTGGTCCTCGTGCTCCATCAGCGCCCGCAGGCCGCCGACCATCGCGAAGCGGGTCGTCTCATGGCCGCCCATGATGATGCTGTAGCAGTTGAAGACGATCTCCTCATGGGTCAGCGGCCGGCCGTCGATCTCCTTGGTCACCAGGAGGCTGACCACGTCGTCGTACGGTTTGGCGCGGCGCTGTGCGGCCAGCTCCGAGAAGTAGAGCAACAGGCCGTTCCGGGACGCCCAGGTGGCCTCCTCGGTGGGCGCGCCGTCAGCCGAGGACAGCGCGCCGGAGGTGAGGTCGATGATGTGCTGCCGCTCGGTGGCCGGGACACCGAGCAGATCGCAGATGGCGGCCAGCGGGATATGCGCGGCCACATCGGCGGCGAAGTCCACCTCGCCCCGCTCCACCGCCTCCTCGACGAGCGCGTGCGTGCCGCGCCTCACGCTGTCGACCACCACCTCGAGGGAGCGCGGCGAGAACGGCTTCAGCAGGGCGCTGCGCAGCGCCTGATGCGGTCTGCCGTCGGTGACGGCGAGCATCTGCCCGGCCGCCGAATCGCCGCCCGCCAGCAGGGTGTCGAGCACGTTGCCGCGTTCGGAGGTGAAGGTCTCGCTGTCGTTGAGCACCGAGACCACATCGGCGTAGCCGCTCACCGCCCAGAACCCGGGGCCCCGCGCGGTCTCGGGCTGCCAGTGCACGGGGGCCTCGGCGCGCAGCCGACGCCACAGCGGTCCCAGGTCGTGGTGGGCGTGCAGCAGCGGATCGGCCAGATCAAGCTGGTCGAGCGGTTGTGGGGCGGGAGCCCGGCGGGTGTCCATGGCGGTTTCCTTAGGCGTGGTGGCGGGGCGCTGGGGCGCGGGACGCTGCGGTACGGCGTATGGGGGCGCTCAGCCCAGGGGCTTGGTCGGGCCGGGGAAGAACGCGGTGGTCGCCCCCGCGGTCTCGGCCCCGTCCACCACGAACTGCTGGCCCGATACGAACGATGCCTGTGGGGAGGCCAGAAAGTGGAACACGTCCGCGATCTCCTCGGGGAGGGCGTGGCGGCGGGCCGGGATGCGCTCGTTGACCTCGTCGAGCATGGCGTCGGTGTACTCGGCGCGCTGCATGGGGGTCAGTACGGCGCCCGGCGCCACACAGGCGGTCCTGATGAGGGGGGCCAGCTCGATGGCGAAGGTCTGGCACAGCGAGGCCACCCCCGCCTTGCTGGCGTTGTAGTCCGCGTACAGCGGATAGCCACGGGAGCCGTTGACGGACGCGGTGGCGAGCAGGACGCCCTCGCCGCGGCGCAGCATATGCGGGACGGCGTGGCGCCACAGCGCGAGAACACCCATCAGATTGACGTCCAGGGTGCGCCGCGCCTCCTCCTCGGTGAGGTCGAGGATGCCGTGCCGGACGCTGATGCCGGCGTTGGCGATGACGACGTCGATCCGGCCCCGCTCGGCGTGCACCTGGTCGACCACGGCGCGGACGCCCGACCAGTCGGCGACGTCCAGCTCGACCCAGCGGACCTGGCCCCCGCCCTCGCGGGGGCCGTCCACCGTGCCGGGGGCGGGCGGCCGGCGGTCGAGGTTGATCACGTAGTCGCCGCCGCGGGCGAACCTCTCGGCGGTGGCGTGGCCGATTCCGCTGGACGCGCCGGACACGATGACGGTGCGCATGGGGTGTGGCTGCCTTTCCTCGGGAGTCGGCAGGGTGGTGTCGGGGCCGGGTTCAGACGATGACACGGGGGTGCTCCAGGGCGTATCCGCTGAGGTTGCGCCGTAGATTGCGGCTGACGGTCAGCTTCTTCAGCCAGCGGTCGGTCCCGTCGTACCGCGGGGTGAAGGCGCGGCGGCCGTGCACGGCGCGGTAGTTGTCCACGATCAGCAGCGAGCCGGGGCCCACCGCGATCTCCCGTTGGACGCGCCGCAATTCGTCCATGAGCCGGTCCAGCGCGGCCGCCGCCTCGGTGTCCCCAGGGCCCACACGCATGAAGGGGCGGTCGATGCGCAGATACGGATTGAGCCGGTCGCCGAACAGCACCGCGGTGGGTACCGGCCGGTCCGTCATGGCGTACAGCCTGGGCAGCGCGGGGTGGCGGGGCGCGGACGCCTCCAGCTGCCGGATGTGTTCGGTGTCCGGCAGGATGTGGAAGCGCTCCTCGGCGAGCACCGTACGGTCGTGATCGCTCAGCCGGACGTCGCGGACGGAGGACACGACGGTCGGCACCCGGTCCCGGTTGCGCAGGCCGAACAGCAGTAGATAGTCGCAGCGGTTGGGGTGGAAACCGTCCTCGGTGTGGAACTCCAGCAGACTCTCGCTGCCGTAGCCGCTCTGGCGCCGCTCGTCGCCGCGGATCGGCAGGATGTTCTGGATGATGCGGCCCTCCTGGAGGGTCACCCAGCCGAACGGATCGCCCAGCGCGAGACCGCACATCGCCAGCCACAGCTCCTGTGCCCTGGCCGCCCGGCCACCGATGGCCTCGCGCCAGTGGCCGGGGGTGGGGCCGAGCCGGTCGTCGTCCACCGGGAAGCCGCGCACCAGGCACGCGGCGGTGCTCTCGGTGCGGCGGTAGGAGAGGAGGAAGCCGCGCAGCCCGGCGGGCAGCAGCTCCTCGGCGGCGTGGTCGCCGTCGTAGAACTCCGGCTGGTCGGGGGCAGGTTGGGTGTCAGCGAACCGTGCCGCGACGGACCGCAGCTCGGCGGCCTCGCGGGCGTCGAGGTGGTACTCGAGAGGGGTGTCGGGGCTGCCGGGGACCGGGTCGGCCGTTCCCGGGCGGAGGGCGCGGGCAGCGGGATACGTGCTTGTCATGTCGATGGTCCTCCACCGGGTCGTGACCGCTCGGGTCGTCCGTCGTTCGGTCCTGTGCGGCCCGCGCACCGCTGCCGGGCCGCGTGGTGGTGCCTCACGGGGCCGGCCGAGCAGGGTCCCGGCCGTATTGGCCCAGTGGTCGTGCGATGGAAGTGTCCGGCCGTCGCCGACGGTCAGACCGGCTCCTGCCAGTCCTCGGCGAAGGCGTCGAGTTCGTGCTGGTCCAGGGTGATCAGCGGCTCTTCCGGTTCGTCCGCGTCGGTGGCCATGCCGGTGTTCGTGCCGGTGTCCGGAGCGAGTTCCTTCACCGCGTCGGCGAGCGCGGCCACCGTCTTATGGGTGAACACATCGCGTGGCGCCATGTCCAGGCCGTCCGCATGGGCCAGGGTGACGAGCTTGACCGAGCTGATCGAGTCGCCGCCGAGGTCGAAGAAACTGTCGTCGATACCGACTCGCTCGACCTTGAGGGCCTGCGCGAACAGCGCGCACAGCCGCTCCTCGACGGCGGTACGGGGCGCCCGGGAGGCGGGGGTGCCGGAGAAGTCGGGCGCGGGCAGGGCCGCCCGGTCGAGCTTCCCGCTCGGCGTGACCGGCAGCCGGTCCAGGACGACGACGGCCGCGGGCACCATATGGTCCGGCAGGGCGGCGGCGACCCGGCCGCGCAGGGCCGCCGGATCCGGCCGGGCGTCGGCGGCCGGAGACACGTACGCCACCAGCCGCCTGCCGGCCGGGTCCTCGCGGGCGACCACGACCGCCTGGGCGACCGCGGGGTCGTCGGCCAGCACCGTCTCGATCTCGCCGGGCTCGATCCGGAAGCCACGCACCTTGACCTGCTGGTCCGCCCGGCCCAGATACTCCAGGGCGCCGTGCGGCGTACGGCGCGCCAGATCGCCGGTGCGGTACATCCGCGACCCGGCCGGGCCGTACGGGTCGGCCACGAACCGCTCCGCGGTGAGCCGGGCCCGGCCCAAGTAGCCGCGCGCCAGCCCCTCGCCCGCCAGATACAGCTCACCCGGCGCCCCCACCGGCACCGGCCGCAGCGCACCGTCCAGCAGATGGACCCGCGCCCCCGCGACCGGGTGGCCGAGCGGCGGCCTGGTCCGGCCCGCCAGCGGGCGGCTCATCGTCGCCATGACGGTCGCCTCGGTCGGCCCGTAGGCGTTGACCATGCGGCGCCCGGACGACCAGCGTTCGACCAGCTCGGGCGGGCATGCCTCACCGCCCACGACGAGGGTGACACCCGGCGGCAGACCGTCCTCGGGCAGCACGGCGAGCGAGGACGGCGGGAGCAGCAACGTGGTCACGCCGTGCCGGGCCACGGTGGCCGCCAGGGCCAGGCCCGGCAGCAGTTGGTCGGCGGGCGCGACGACCGCGCTCGCCCCGGTCAGCAGGGCGGTCGTCAGCTCCCACACCGAGGCGTCGAAGCTCGGCGAGGCGAACAGCAGCACCCGCTCGTCCGCGCGCAGGGCCAGACCGGTGCGCTGCTGGGCGACCAGGGCGGCGAGGCCGCGGTGGGGCACCAGTACACCCTTGGGGCGGCCGGTCGACCCGGAGGTGTAGATGAGATACGCGGTGTTCTCAGGCCGCAGTGGCGCCACGCGGTCGGCGTCGGTCAGGTCCTCGCCCGACAGCCCACCGGTCAACTCCTCGTCGATACCGCACAGTTGCGCGTCCGTACCGTCCAGGCACAGGGTCCGCCCGGCGCCCGCCTCTGCCATCGGCCCGGCTGCCTCGGCGGTGGTCAGGACGAGGGCGGGCCGAGCATCGGCGACGACCTGGCGCAGCCGCTCCGGCGGGTATCCGAGGTCCAGCGGCAGATAGGCGGCACCCGCCTTGAGTACGGCGACGACGGCGAGCACGGAACGGACCGACTTGGGGATGGCGACCGCGACGGTGTCCTCGGGGCCGATGCCCTGGGCCACCAGCGCCCGGGCCAGCCGGTTGGCCCGCGCGTTGAGATCGGCGTAGCTGACGGCCACTGGCCCTTCGTACACCGCGACGGCCTCGGGCCGGGCCCGTACCCGCTCCTCGAAGAGCTCGGGGAACGTCCGCGCGACGGGGTGCGACGGGCCGTCGGCGGCGGCGCGGAACCGCTTGTGCTCCCCCGCCGTGAGCAGGTCGATACGGCCCAGCGGCGCCGCCGGGTCGGCCACGAAGGCGTCGAGGACCTTGCCCACCCGGGTCAGCAGGGCCTGGGATGCCTCGGCGGTGAACAGGTCGGCGCGGTAGCTGAGTTCGAGGCTCAGGCGCTTGTCCGGCACCACGACCAGGCTGAGCGGATAGTGGGTGGCGCCGGGCACGGGCCGGTCGTCGACGGAGATCCGCAGGCCGGGGATGTGCTTCTGGACGGCTTCGCCGTCGACGGGGGTGTTCTCGAACCCGACGACGGTGTCGAAGAGTTCCCCGAGGCCCAGGGTCCGCTGCAGTTCGGCGAGGCCCAGGTGCTGGTACGGGCCCAGCTCGGCCTGTCGGCGCTGGAGGTCGGCCAGGAGCTGGACGAGTGGCCGTGCCGGGTCGAGCCGCACCCGGACCGCCACGGTGTTCATGAGCAGGCCGACGATGTCCTCGGAGCCCGGCAGCTCCGGCGGGCGTCCGGCGCAGGTCGCGCCGAACACGATGTCGTCGCGACCCAGCAGCTGGCCGAGCGACACCGCCCAGGCGCCCTGGACCACGGTGTTGAGGGTCAGGCCCGCGCGCCGTGCCGCGGTGGCCAGCGCGGTGGTCCGCTCGGGGTCGAGGAGTTCGGTCACCAGATGGGGCACGGTGGCGGAGGCGGCCTCGGCGTCGGGGGCGACGAGGGTCGGCTCGTCCAGGCCGGCCAGTTCCTCGCCCCAGGCCCGCGCCGCCAGCTCCGCGTCCTGGGCGGCGAGCCAGCGCAGGAAGTCGGCGAACTGCACGGGCGGCGGGGCCGCCGCGGCGGCCCCGCCCGCGTAGAGGGCGAACAGGTCGCGGAAGAAGAGCGGCAGCGACCATCCGTCCAGCAGCCCGTGGTGGTACGACACCAGCAGCAGGTGGTCGTCGGCCGCGAGCCGGACCAGGGTGGCCCGCAACAGTGGCGGCTCGGCGAGGTCGAAACGGCGCAGCCGGTCCTCGTCGATCAGCTCGGCGAGGCGGTGGCGGCGCTCGTTCTCGGCGAGCCCCGAGAGGTCGGCCTCCCGCCAGGGCACGCTCATCTCCTCGTGCACCACCTGGACCAGACGGCCGGAGCTCAGCAGGGTGAAGGAGACCCGCAGGGCGCTGTGGCGGGCGACGGCTGCCCCGACGGCCTCGCGCAGCGCGCCGGGCATCAGCGGGCCGGTCAGCCGTACGGGGGCCTGGGCCGTGTACACGTCGACGCCGTCGGCGGCGAGCACCGCGTGGAAGTGCATGCCCTGCTGGAGTGGCGTCAGCGGCAGTACCTCGGCGATCCGCCGCCCGTCCTGGGCGAGTTCCGCCCGCTCGGCGTCGGAGAGGGTGACCAGCGGGCCCGCGGGCGCACGGTCCTGACCTCGCGGTTCGTCCCGTACGCCGGTGTCCTGGGCCACTTCGGCGAGCCGGGCGATGGTCGGGTGGAGGAAGATGTCCTTGGTGGTGATGGCCAGTTGGGCCCGGTGGGCGCGGGCCGCCAGCTGCATGGCGATGATGGAGTCGCCGCCGAGGTCGAAGAAGCTGTCGTCCACGCCGATCCGGGGGCGGCCGAGCACATCGGCGAACACCTCGTGCAGCGCCCGCTCCCGCTCGGTGGAGGGGGCGCGGTACTCGCCCGTGGCCTGGAAGCTCGGCGCGGGCAGCGCCGCCCGGTCCACCTTGCCGTTCGGCGTGAGCGGCACGGCGTCGACCACCATCACGACCGCCGGGACCATATACGCCGGCAGCCGGCGCGCCACCGCGTCGCGCAGCGAGACGGGGTCGGGCCGGGCACCGGGCGAGGGGCTTACGTAACCCACGACGCGCCGCACACCCGACGGATCGGTGGACACCGCCGCCACCGCCCGCGCCACCGAGGGCTCCGCCGCCAGCGCGGCTTCGATCTCGCCCAGTTCCACGCGGTGGCCGCGTATCTTGACCTGGGAGTCCGCTCGTCCGCAGTACTCCACGGCCCCGTCCGGAGCGCGGCGCCCCAGGTCACCGGTGCGATACATCCGGGCGCCCGGCGGGCCGAACACATCGGCCACGAAACGCTCCGCCGTCGGACCCGGGCGTCCCAGGTAGCCCCGGGAGACCCCGGCACCGGCGATGTACAGCTCGCCGACCGCCCCGTCCGGCACCGGCCGCAGGAACGGGTCGAGCACATACACCCGGGCGTTGTCGGCGGGGTGGCCGATGGCGGGCCGACCCTCGCCGTGCCAGAGCATCGCGTCGACGGTGCACTCGGCGGGGCCGTAGAGGTTGTGGACCGACAGGCCCGGCACCGCGTGCAGTTCGGCCCAGAGGTCGTCCGCGACCTCCTCGCCACCGAGCGCCAGAACACTCACCCGGTGCCGCTCCCCCGACGCCTGGAACATGCCGGCGGCCAGCATCTGGCGGGCGACGGACGGCGTGGTGTCGAGGACGTCGACCTCCGCCGCCACGGCACGGTCGACCAGCGCCAGGGCGTCCTTGCGCACGGTGTCGTCGACGATGTGCAGTTCATGTCCGGCGACCATCCACAGCAGCTGGCTGAAGGAGGCGTCGAAGCCGAGGGAGTTGGTGAGCGCCGCCCGCAGCGGCCGGCCGCCCGCCCGTGTCCGCTCCGGGTCGAAGAAGTTCGCCCGGTGGCTGTGGAACATATTGGCCAGGTTGCGGTGCTCGACGGCGACCCCCTTGGGCCGTCCGGTGGAGCCGGAGGTGTAGATCACATACGCCAGGTGGCCGGGCAGCGGCGCACCGAAGCTCCCAGCGGTGTCCAGGTCCGTGGCTTCGGGCGGCGCGGCCTCGTCGACCCGCAGCGTCGCCACGCCTTCAGGTACGGCGTGCGCGGTCTCGGCGGTGGCCAGCACGAGGGCCGGTCCGGCCTCGGCGCAGATCGCCGCGATCCGCTCCGGGGGGTGTTCGGTGTCGAGCGGCAGATATCCGGCCCCCGACTTCCACACCGCCCAGATCGCCGTCACGGCGGCCGCGGTACGGGGCAGCGCGACGCCCACGAGGCGGTCCGGGCCGGCGCCGTGGGCCACGAGCAGCCGGGCGAGCCGGGTGGCGTCGGCGTCCAGCCTCTCGAAGGTCAGGCTGGAGGTGGCGTCGGTGACGGCGACCGCGTACGGGGTCGCACGGGCCTGCGCCTCGAACAGCTCGGGCAGGGTCTGGTCCGGGTAGGCCACCGTCCGGCCGCTCGCCGCGCCCAGGATCCGCCGTCGCTCGGCGTCGGAGCACCGCGGCAGCCGCCCGGCCGGAGCCTCGGGCCGGTCGGCGATGTCCCGGATCAGGGCGCACAGGCGTCGCAGCACCTCGGCCGCCGCCTCGCCGTTGAAGACGTCCTCGCGGTAGTTGAGTTCGAAGCGGAGCCGGGCGCCGGGGTGGACGGCCAGGCTCAGCGGATAGTGGGTGCCCTCGAAGGCGTCCTCGACGGCGTCCCGCAGCAGGGTGACGGTGAGCCCCGCCACCGAGGACCCCTGGACGGCTTCGTCGACGGGGACGTTCTCGAAGGCGACGGTGGTGTCGAAGAGTTCGGTGGCGCCGACGGCGCGCTGGATATCGGCGAGGCCCAGGTACTCATGTCTGGTCAGGGCCGCCTGCTCGCGCTGGATACGGGCCAGCAGGTCCGCCACGGGCTCGGCCGGGTCGACCCGTACCCGGGCGGGCACCGTGTTCATCATCAGGCCCACCATGCGCTCGCTGCCCGGGAGCTGGGGCGGGCGCCCGGCGACGGTGTTGCCGTGGACGACGTCCCGCCGCCCGGTGAGCGCCGTCAGCAGCAGCGCCCACGCGCCCTGGACCATGGTGTTGGTGGTGAGGTCGCGCGAGCGGGCCACGTCCGTGAGCCGTGCCGTATCGGCCTCGGGCAGCTCCGCGACGACGCGCTGCTGGCCGCGGTCGGAGGTGCCGGTGCCCGCTCCGCCGCCCACCAGCGTCGCGCCGTCGAGCCCGGACAGCGCGGTCTGCCAGGCGCGCTCGGCCTCGGCGTGGTCCTGTTCGGAGAGCCAGCCGAGGTATTCGCCGAATGACGGGGCGGCCTCCAGCCGTTCGGCGGTGCCGCCGTCCCGGTAGATACGGAACAGGTCGGCGAGGACCAGGGGCAGCGACCAGCCGTCCAGCAGGATGTGGTGGTTGGTGAGCACGAGGACATGGCGGTCGGATGCCAGCCGCACCAGGGTGAAGCGCAGCAGCGGTGGCTTCGTCATCTCGAAGCGCCGGGCGCGGTCCTCGGCCAGCAGCCGGGCGAGCCGCGCCCGGCACTCCTCGGCGCCGTGGCCGGAGAGGTCGGCCTCCTCCCACGGTGGCTCGACCGCGCGGGCGATGGCCTGGACGGCCTCGCCCGAGCGGCGCCGCAGAAACCCGGCGCGCAGGCTGGCGTGGCGGGCCGGCAGGGCGAGGCAGGAGCGGCGCAGCGCCTCGGTGTCGAGCGGCCCGACCAGCTCCAGGGGGGTCTGCACGGTGTAGAAGTCAACCGGCCCGGCGGGCCCTCGCTCGGTGTCCCTTTCGCCGAAGTGAGCGGTCTCCCCTTCGTCGAAGAGGGCGTGGAAGAGGATGCCCTGCTGCAACGGCGAGAGCGGCAGCACCGCTTCCAGGGATGTCTGTTTCACCGTGTTGTCTCCCACTGGGCTTCGAGCTCGTCGAGTTCTTCCGCGTCGAGGTGCAGCAGGCGCCCGGCGTCCCGCGGTGTCCCGGGTTCGGGGACGGTGTCCTGGGCCACTTCGGCGAGCCGGGCGATGGTCTTGTGGCGGAAGACGTCGTTGCTGGTGACGGCGAGCCCCGCCGCATGGGCGCGGGCCGCGAGCTGCATGGCGACGACCGAGTCGCCGCCGAGGTCGAAGAAGCTGTCGTCCACGCCGATCCGCTCCCCGCCGAGCACATCGGTGAACACCTCGTGCAGCACCCGCTCCCGCTCGCCCGTCGGGGCACGGTACGCGCTCGTGGCCTGGAACCGCGGGGCGGGCAGCGCCGCATGGTCCAGCTTGCCGTTCGGCGTGAGCGGCAGGGTGTCGACCACCACCACGACGGCCGGGACCATATACGCCGGCAGCCGGCGCGCCACGAACTCGCGCAACTCGCCGGGGTCGGTGTCCGCGGCGGCGACGGCGTACGCGACCAGGTGCCGGATCCCCGGCCGGTCCTCGCGGACGACCGCGACGGACGCGCCGACCCCGGGCGCCTGTGCGAGGACGGCCTCGACCTCGCCCGGCTCGATGCGATGGCCGCGCAGTTTGACCTGACTGTCGGCGCGGCCGAGGTAAGCCAGTTCGCCGTCCACCGTCCACCGGGCCAGGTCGCCGGTCCGGTACATCCGCGCGCCGGGCCGGCCGAACGGGTCGGCGACGAACCGCTCGGCGGTGACCTTGGGGCGGCCGAGGTAGCCGCGGGCGAGCCCGTCGCCGCTCAGATACACCTCGCCCGCGACACCGGGTGGCACCGGCCGTAGCGCGGAGTCGAGCAGCCGGATCCGGCCGCCGGGGACCGAGTGCCCCATGGGCGGGACGGTACGGCCGGACAACGCCCCGGTCTGGGTGGCGATGACGGTCGCCTCGGTGGGGCCGTACGCGTTGACCATGTGCCGCCCCGGGGACCAGCGGGCGACCAGCTCCGGCGAGCATGCCTCGGCGCCGACGACCAGGTTGATGCCCCGGGGCAGGCTGTCCGGTGGCATGGCGGAGAGCGCCGAGGGGGCGAGCAGCAGACAGTCGACCCCCAGCTCGGCCACGAGCGCGGCCAGCGGCGGCCCGGGCACCAGCCGTTCGGGCGGGGCGACCACCGCGGCGGCGCCGGTGAGCAGCGCGACGCACAGCTCCCACACCGAGGCGTCGAAGCTCGGCGACGCGAACTGCAGCACCCGGGTGTCGGGGGTCAGTCGGAGTTGGTTCTGTTGGTGGCGCAGCAGGGCGGCCAGGCCCGTATGGGTGACGAGGACGCCTTTGGGACGGCCGGTCGAACCGGAGGTGTAGATGACATACGCCGGGTGGCCCGGCCGCAGCGGAGCCCGGCGGTCGCGGTCGTCGAGGTCGGTGTCGGCGTCGAGGTCGGCGTCGGTGTCCGGTGGTCCTGCCGACTGGCCGCCGGGGCCCTCGTCCAGGTACAGCCGCGGCACGTTGGGGGCTGTTGTGGTGTCGTCGGCCGCCGAGGTGGTCAGCAGGAGCAGCGGCTCGGTGTCGTCGAGCATGGCGGTGATCCGCGCCCGCGGATAGCCGAGGTCGACGGGGAGGTACGCGGCGCCCGCCTTCATCACCGCGATCACGGCCGTCAGCGCCGCGATACCGCGTGGCAGGGCGACGGCCACCAGGCGCTCGGGGCCGGCGCCGCGTGCGACCAGGGCCCTGGCGAGGCGGTTGGCGCGGGAGTTCAGCTCGGCGTAGCCGAGGGCGCCCTCGGGGGTGAGCACCGCGGGTGCGTCCGGTGTCCGGCGGACCTGCTCCTCGAACAGCTCCGGGAAGGTCCGTGGCGCGATGTCCCGCGCCGGCCCCGGCGGCCGGCCGACGGCCAGCGCCTGGGCGCGCTCGGCGGCCGTCAGGACGTCCACGCGGGCGAGCGGGAGGTCCGGCGGGGCGGCGAGGAACCGGGCGAGGAATTCGGTGAACCGGGCCTGGTGCGCGGCCAGTCCGGCCGCGGTGTACCGGTCGGGGTTGGCCTCGAACTCGACGCGCGCGCCCTGCCCGTCGGGCCCGGGGTGACAGGTGATGTTGAGGTCGGTGACCGGACCGCCGGACAGCGCGGTGAGGCGGGCCTCGAGCCCGGTGAACGCGGTCTCGGAGCCCGTCGGCACGATGTTCACCAGCACGCCGAAAAGCTGCTCGTCGGTGCCCAGGAGCCGCAGGTCGCGGCGGAGTTCGTCGTACGGGTAACGCTGGTGGGTGAGGAGTTCGCCGAGCCGCCGCGCGACCTGCCGGACCAGCGCGGTCCGGCCCGCCGCCGGGCTGGCGGTGAGCCGCAGCGGGAGAGTGTTCGACAGCATGCCGGGCACGTTGCGCGACCGGGTGCCGACGCGCGAGGTGACCGGGACGCCGACGGTGAGGTCCCGGGCCCCGGTCATGCCCTGCAGATAGGCGGCGACCGCGGCCAGCATCGCCACCGTCCACGGGGCGCGGGCGTCCCGCCCCGCGGCCCCCAGCGCCCGCAGTTCGGCCGCCGACAGCGCCGTCGTCACCGACAGCGCGCGCCCCGCGGCGCCGGTCGGCACCCCCGGCGCGAGCGACACGGCCTCGGGCCGCTCGGCGTAGAGCCCGTTCCAGTACTCCTGGTCCGTGGCGTAGTCGTCCGACGCGCGGTAGTCCGCCTCCTCCGCCAGCAGCTCCTCCAGGCGGCCCAGCGGCTCGCCCGCCGGCTCCGCCCCGCCGGCCAGGGCCTCGTAGTGGGCCGCGATCCGGCGCGAGTGCAGTACGGAGCCGAAGGCGTCGGACAGGATGTGGTGGCTGCGCTGGTACCAGACGTGGTGGTCGGGGCCGATCCGCATGAGGACATGGCCGGACAGCGCGTCCTGGAACAGGTCGCGCGGGGTGGCGCGGTCGGAGTCGATCAGCGCGTGGGCCGTGGCGAGCGGATCCGGTTCGCCACTGAGGTCGGTCTCCCGCCACGTCGAGCATCCGGGCCCGACCGGCCGCTGGTACAGCCCGTCCGGCCGCTCCACCAGCTCGACGTCCCAGCTGCCGCTCTCCCCCTCCGCCCGGCGGATCGCCCGCCGCAGCAGCTCCCCGTCCACCGGCCCCCGGAGCTCCATGGCGGCCACCGTGTTGTAGGCCGGGTTGTCGGGCTGGAGGCGCTGGGCGTGGAACACGCCCCGCTGGGCGGCGGTGAGCGGAAGCAGCTCGGTGTCGCGTGAAGTCATCGGGTCGTAACCGCTCTCTCCTGCGCTCGACGGACCGCTCCGCCGGACTGCCGGACTGCCGGACTGCCGGACTCACCAAGGGCTCGCAATCTCGGTCGATGCTGCATCGGTGGCGCGGCCGCTTTCCAGGCAATCGACCGGCAATCGCGGTTGCTGGTCGAAATGCCGCCCGGGCCCGGCCGAGTTACCGGCCGGTTGCCTGGTGGCCGCGTGGCCTCGTGGCGATGCTGTGCGACAGCCGGGCATGCGGTCGCGCCCCGAAGGATGTACGGGCGTGGCCCGTGCACTCCTGAAAGGACGGGACGTGACGGGGACGTTGGGAAACCCGGACCGGGGCCTGCTCGACTGGCTGGACGAGGCGTCCACCGAGCACGGCCTGTACTACGCGAACCACGACGACGGCTGGGACTTCTGGTCCTACCGCGACCTGGGCCGACTGGTGCTCACCACCGCCGCCGCGCTGCGGGCGGGCGGGGTCGGGCGTGGCGAGGTGGTGGCGCTGGTGCAGCGCTCGAGCCCGGGCTTCGTCGCCGGGTTCTTCGGCGCTCTGGCCGCCGGTGCGACACCGTGCGCCATCGCCCCGCCGTTCGCCTACCAGCGGGCCGACGAGTACGAGGTGCACGCCGCCCATCTGCTGCGGACCGTGCGCCCCGCGGCCGTCGTCTGCGACGACGAGTCGCTGGAGCGGCTGCGTAAGATCGCCGCCGACCTGGGCATCGGCGAACCGGTGGCGTTCGGCCAACTCATCGCGGACACCGAGCCGCTGGAGCGGCCACTGCCACCTCCCGAGACCGCGCTGCTCCAGTTCACCTCGGGGTCGAGCGGTTTCTCGCGCGGGGTACGGATCTCAGCGGAGGCGCTGCGCACCAACATCGGCGGGATGGGCACCTGGCTGGGGTGCGCCCCGCACCGCCCCGCGGCCAGCTGGCTGCCGGTCCACCACGACATGGGCCTGGTCGGCTTTCTGCTGAACGTCGTCGTCACCGGTTTCGACGGGTGGATGCTCCAGCCCGATGACTTCATCCGCTCGCCACTGCGCTATCTGCGCTGCCTCAGCGAGCGGCGCATCGTCATGACGGCCATGCCCAACTTCGGCCTGTCGTACATCCTGCGCCGCGTCAGGCCCGCCGATCTGGAGGGTCTGCGCTTCGATGCGCTCCGGGCCGTGATCATCGGCGCGGAGCGGGTCGACCCGCGGGTGCTGAGCGACTTCCACGCGCTGCTGGGCCCGTACGGCCTCGACCGCGGCGCGCTGGTCCCGGCGTACGGAAGCGCGGAGGCCACCCTCGCGGTGACCGGTCTGCCCCCTGGCGAGGGCTGGACGACGGGGCAACCTGACGAGGGCAGTGGCGACGCCTCGTCCCTGGCCGGGACGGCGGTGGTCGGCTGCGGCCGGCCGCTGCCGGGCCGTACGGTGACGATCGTGTCCGAGGACGGGGGACGGCTCCCCGACGGGCGGGTCGGCGAGATCGTGGTCAACGGGGTATCGATCGCGAGCGGATATCTCGGCGACACCGGCTCCGCCTCCGGGACCAGCCTCGGCGAGGAGGGGCTGCGCACCGGAGACGCGGGGTTCCTGCGCGACGGGCAGCTGTTCGTGATCGGCC
Organism: Streptomyces sp. NPDC059679; assembly: GCF_042734105.1. Classification (NCBI taxonomy): domain Bacteria; kingdom Bacillati; phylum Actinomycetota; class Actinomycetes; order Kitasatosporales; family Streptomycetaceae; genus Streptomyces; species Streptomyces sp. NPDC059679. Next base: position 38,050 of record NZ_JBHWES010000073.1, read on the forward strand.
GGCTGGGCGACGGGCTCAAGGTCAGCGGGAAGATGGTGTTCGCGGAGAGCCTGGAGACCCTGCTGCATCAGCGCGGCGTCCCCGAGCGCCGGGTCGCCGTCCTCCTCGGGGTCCGCGATGCCACGCCCACCGGGGTGGTCGTGTTCGCGGGGGTGCGGCCGGAGTGGCGGCGGATCGCCCATGAGGTGTTGTCCGAATGGCTCGGCGACGCCGCGTTGCTGTCCGTCGAGGTGCCCCAGGGCGGGATCGCGGTCACCTCCAGCGGCAAGCCCCGGCGCCGCGTCATCTGGCAGGCGGTGTGCTCCGGCACGTACGAGGCGGCCACCCAGCCGCTGACCGCGGACTGACCCGGCCCGGACATACGACTGCCCGGCGCGCTGGTGCGCGCCGGGCAGTGGCCGGGGTCGGGGCCGCGGGCGATAGCCGGGGCCACGGTCAGCGGCTCGTCATCGCCTCCGGGCGTACCAGGTTCTCCGCGAGCAGCAGCCCCTTCACCCGCTCCGACAACAGGCCCAGCTGCCTTAGCACATGGATCACCTGCTGGAACAGCAGCTGCCGGTAGGTGGCCATCATCGGGTTGGTGCGGGCGAAGTGCAGCCCCTTGGCCACGTCGAGCTCCATCCGCTCCCACACCTCGCGGAGCATGAAGCGGCGGGACATCAGCCGGATGGACTCCAGCAGGAAGTCCTCGCGCTCGCGCATTTCGGCCGAGGTGGCCTGCTCGTACATGCCGGTGAGGGAGGTGACGCCGAACGCGATGTGGCGGGCCTCGTCACTCGCCACCATCTTGGTGATCTGCCGGATCAGCGGATCGCCGAAGCCGCTGCTCGCGAGCCGCAGCCCGGTGATCGCCAGGCCCTCCATGACGACCTGCATACCGAGGTAGACGATGTCCCACCGGGACTCCGAGAGCACATCGTGGAGCAGTGTGCCGAGCCCGGGGTTGACCGGGTAGACGGTGCCCAGCTTCTCGTCCATGTAGCGCGCGAATGCCTCGACGTGCCGCGCCTCGTCGGCGACCTGGGAGGCCGCGTACGTCTTGGCGTCCATGTCGGGCACGGTCTCCACCAGCCGGGCCGTGGTCACCAGCGCGCCCTGCTCGCCGTGCAGGAACTGGCTGCACATCCATGCCTGGTACTCCCAGCGGAACTGGGTGAGCAGTTCGCGTGGCACCGGGCTGCCCTCGCCGACCACGAAGCCGGCGAGCCGCGCCCCGTTCTCCTCCGTCAGCTCGGCCCCGAACCGGACGTCGTGGTCCCAGTCGATATCGGTGGCGGCGTTCCACTGCCCGGCCTTGTTCTTCTCGTACAGGCGCCACACTCGGCTGTCGCGCTTGCCGTAGTCCCAGTTCAGGCACGCCTGGGTGAGGGATTCGACCTTCATCAGATCCGCCGTCACGGCGTCCAGGACGAAGAAGGGCGAGTCGGCTGCCTCGTCAGGAGGAGCAGTCATGGGAGTGCGATCCCCTCGGAAACAAGGGCGGACGGTCGCCACGATCCTCACCGGGTCGGCCGCCACCGGCCAGGCAGGCCCGGGGGCAACTTCGCGGCAGACCGGTTGCCGGTCCCCGTGCCTGGTCCGGGCGCCGCCACCGGGCCACGATGGCCCAAGCGACCCCGAGCCACCGGGGCCACCGCCCCGGGCCGCGAGGGCCACCGCCCCGAGGAGCGCCGGGCGACGAAAGGAGCGGGATGCGAACCCATGCCGCCGTGCCACCCTCCCACCCCGCCGGCCCACCGCGTGGCGTGGACACTCCGTGGATCGTCGGCCGGGTGACCGCGCCCAGCCCCCGGCTGCGGCTGTTCTGCCTGCCCCAGGCGGGCGGCAGCGCCGGGTCGTTCGCCCCCTGGCGGCTCACCCCGCCCCACGGCATCGAGCTGGCCACGGTGGAGCTCCCCGGCCGTGGTGTGCGCGCCGGGGAGCCCGTACCGGACACCCTGGAGGAGCTGGCCGACGCGGTGCTCGACGGCATCGCGGGCGAGTTCGACCTGTCGTACGCGCTCTTCGGCCACAGCTTCGGCGCGCTCCTGGGCTACGAGATCGCCGTCCGCGCCGTCCGGCGTGGTCTGCCCGCGCCCCGCGCGCTGCTGGTCTCCGCGTCCCGGGCGCCGCACACCGCGGTGCCGAAGCGGATCTCGGACCGGGACGACCGACAACTGCTCGCCTGGCTGGAGGGGTTCGGCGGTTTCCCGCCCGATCTCCGGGAGTATCCGTCGTATCTGCGGTACGCGCTGCGCACGGTACGGCGCGACCTCGCGCTCACCGAGGCGTACCGCAGCCCCGGGCCGGTGCCGGTGGGCTGCCCGCTGCACGTTTTCGGCGGCGCCCAGGACCCGCTGGTGGGCAGGGCCGAGCTGGAGCGGTGGCGGTTGTGTGCCTCGGCCGGGTTCACCCTCCAGCTGCTGTCCGGCGGGCACGACTACCTCTTCACCGGTGCTCCGGCCGTGCTCGACGCCGTCACGGCGGTGCTCGGCTGACCGGTGGTGTTCTCACCGATACCGGGGCACCGACACCGGGCCCCTTCCCAGGGAGTTGTGACGCGTGGACGAGCTGACCGGCATCATCGTGTTGGAGGCGGACGGCGAGCGGCTGGGGTCCTTTGTGCACCGGCAGGTCACGGCGATCGACGAGGCCGTCGCCGGGGCCGGGGCCGTGCTGATCCGCGGGGCCGGCGCCGAGAACGTCGAGGATTTCCAACAGGCCCTGGACGGGCTCGAGTTCAAGCCACTGGAGTACACCGAGCGCTCCACGCCGCGCAGCGAGGTGGGCGGCGGTGTCTTCACCTCCACCGAGTACCCGGCGCGCGAGGTGATCCCACAGCACTGCGAGTCGTCGTACGCCGGTGCCTGGCCGGGCCGGCTGGCCTTCTTCTGCGCCACCCCGGCGGCCACCGGCGGCGCCACCCCGATCACGGATGTGGCGCGGGTGCTGGAGGACATCCCGGACGAGGTGGTGCGGGCCGTGGAGGCGCGAGGGCTGCGCTATGTGCGCAACTACGGCAGCGGGGTCGGCCTCGACTGGCGCGAGGCGTTCCAGACCGACAGCCGCGCCGAGGTGGCCCGGTTCTGCGCGGCGGGCGGCCTGGAGTGGGAGTGGCTGGAGGACGACCGGCTGCGTACGGTGCGCCGGGCGCCCGCGACCGTCGCGCACCCCCGCACCGGGCGCCGGGTGTGGTTCAACCACCTGGTGCTGTTCCACCAGTCCTCGCTGCCGCAGGGGTTGCGAGGGGATCTGGTGGCGCTGTTCGGTGAGGGCGGGCTGCCCAACGACGTGTTGTTCGGCGACGGGACCCCGATCCCGGACGAGATGGTCGCCGCGGTCCGTACGGCCTTCGAGCGCCGTGCGCAGCGCTTCGACTGGCACCGCCACGACCTGCTGGTGATCGACAACATGCGCTGGTCGCACGGCCGGGAGGCGTTCACCGGGGAGCGCCGGGTGCTGGTGTCCATGTCCGACCTGATCAGCAGGGCCGACCTGGCACAGCCCGCCCTGCGCCGCTGAGTCGCGCCGCTGAGCTGCGCGGCCGAGCTGCGCACCGGCAACGCCGCCCGCCCGCTGGGCCGTCGGCGGGCAGGGAAGCTGCCGGTCGGCTGCCTGGCCCGCGGATCGGCCGCGCGACACCATCGTCGCGTGAACGAAGTGTCCAAGTCGCCGATCGAGTCCGTGCTGCCCCTCACTCCGCTCCAGGAGGGCATGCTCTTCCACGCTCTGTACGACTCCGAGGCTGCGGACGTCTACACCATCCAGGCCCCCCTCGAACTGCTCGGAGACGTCTCGGCGAAGGCGCTGCGCGCGGCCTGTGCCGCCACCCTCGCCCGCCACGCCGTGCTGCGCGCCGGTTTCCGCCAGCGGGGGAACGGGCAGGCGGTGCAGCTGATCCGGCGGACCGTACGGACACCGTGGACCGAGCTCGACCTCTCCGCGGACCCCGAGTCCGTACGCCGGAAGAAGCTGCTGGCCTTCCTCGAGGAGGAGCGGTCGCGCCGCTTCGACATGACGGCCCCGCCGCTGATGCGGTTCGCGCTCGTCCGGCTGGCCGAGAGCCAGTACGTGCTCGTCCTGACGTACCATCACATCCTGCTCGACGGCTGGTCACTGCCGCTGGTGCTGGAGGATCTGTTCACCTTCTACCACCGGAAAACGGAGGCGGCGGGGGGAGACGACGGCGCGGGCGAGGCGGGGCTTCGGCCGGTCACGCCGTTCTCCGACTTCCTGCGGTGGCTCTCCCGGCAGGACCGTCCGGCTGCCGAGGAGGCGTGGCGATCGGCCCTCCAGGGGCTGTCCGAGCCGACCCTCGTCGCCGCCGGCGCGCCCGTGGCGGGCGACGGGGAGATGCCCGGCCTGACCCTCGTCACGCTTCCCGAGGACGCCACCGAGGCGCTGACGGCGACCGCCCGGAAACACGGGCTGACCCTCAACACGGTGGTGCAGGGCGTCTGGTCGCTGCTGCTGTCCCTGCTGACCGGCCGGGACGACGTGGTGTTCGGCCAGACCGTGCACGGCCGCCCGCCGCAGCTGCCCGGCGCCGACTCGGTGGTGGGCCTGCTGATGAACGCGCTCCCGGTCCGGGTGCGGATCGACCCGGCGGAGCCGATGGCCGACCTGTTCGCCCGGGTCCAGGACGAGCAGTTCGCGCTGGCTCCGCATCAGCACCTCGGGCTGACCGAGGTGCGCCGGCTGTCCGGTCTTGACACGCTGTACGACACCTCGACCGGCTTCGGCGACGCGCCCTTCGACTGGGCTTCCGTGCGGGACACCGTGCCGGGCCTGCGAATCGCCCCGCTCGCCGAAGACTCCCCCGATGCGCCGGACGGGACGGACGCCCAGGCCGGTGGTCAGCAGGAGATCACCGGCGCGACCCACTACCCGCTGAGCGTGGTCGCCATCCCCGGCCCCCGGCTGAGCCTGCACATCAGCTACCGCCGGTGTCTGTTCGACGACGCCCGCCTGGAGCTGATCCGCACCCGGCTGCGGCTGCTGCTGGACGCCTTCGTCCACTCCCCCACCACCCCCGTGGCACACCTTCCGCTGCTGACCGACCGGGAGCGCGAGCAGGTGCTGGGCGCGTGGGCCCACCGCTCGGAGGCGCCGTCGCCCGAGGCGTACGGTCGCGATCGGGCGACGCTCCCCCAGCGCTTCGAGGCCCAGGTGAGCCGCACCCCCGACGCCCCGGCCGTGGCCGAAGGGGCGAACACCCTCAGCTACCGGCAGCTCGACGAGGCCGCCAACCGGCTGGCCCGGCTCCTGCTGCGGCGCGGCGTACGGCCGGGAGACCTCGTCGCCGTGGCGCTGCCGCGCGGTGTCGATCTGATCGTGACGCTGCTGGGGGCCCTGAAGGCGGGGGCCGGATATCTGCCGGTCGACCCCGGATATCCGCCGGAGCGCGTGTCCTTCATGCTCGCCGACGCCGCCCCGTCCGCCGTCGTCTGCGCGGACACCGGCCACCCGGCGCCAGGCCCTGTCCAGGCGGTCCCGCTCGGCGACCCCGCCGTGCGGGCTGAGCTGGCGGAGCTGCCGGGACACGGGGTGGACGACGCCGAACGCGGTGCGCCGATCCGCCCCGCCGACTGCGCGTACGTCATCTACACCTCGGGGTCGACCGGCCGCCCCAAGGGGGTGGCGGTGGAACACCGTACGGTCGACAACTACCTGGCCTTCGCCCGCGCCGCCTACCCGGGCCTGGCCACACAGGCGCTGGTGCACTCGCCGCCGTCCTTCGACCTCACCGTCACCGGTATCTTCGGCCCGCTGACCTCGGGCGGTCTGGTGCGCGTGGTCGATCTGGACGACTTCGACGCCCCGCCCGGGGCCGAGGGCGACGGGCCCGCGTTCGTCAAGGCCACGCCCAGCCATCTGCCGGTGCTGGTCGCCTCCGACGCGTGGTACTCGCCGAGCGGCGAACTCGTCATCGGCGGCGAGCAGTTGACCGGGGAGGCGCTGGCCGCGTGGCGGGCCCGCCACCCACACGTGACGGTCGTGAACGAGTACGGCCCCACCGAGGCGACCGTGGGTTGTGTGGAACACCGCCTGGAGCCCGGGGACCCGCTGCCGCGGGGTGCGGTGCCGATCGGCCGTCCCGTCCCCGGCGCCCGGATCCATGTCCTGGACCCGTGGCTGCGCCCGGTCCCGGCGGGCGTCCCCGGCGAGCTGTACATCGGTGGCGAGGTGCTGGCCCGCGGCTATGTCGGGCGGCCGGGGCTCACCGCGGGCCGCTTCGTCGCCGACCCCTTCGGCGCGCCCGGCGGCCGGATGTACCGGACCGGAGACATCGCCTGGTGGCGGCCCGACGGCACCGTGGTCTACGGCGGCCGGGCCGACGACCAGGTCAAGGTCCGTGGCTACCGGATCGAACTGGGCGAGATCGAGGCCGTGGTCGGCAGCGACCCCGCCGTCGCCCAGGTGGCCGCGGCGGTGCGGGAGGACCGCCCCGGTGCGCCGCGCCTGGTGGCGTACGTCGTGGCGGCGCCCGGACGCGATGCCGAACTGGCCACGCTGGCCGAACGGATCGCGGCCAAGCTGCCCGCGTACATGCTCCCCTCGGCCTTCGTCACCCTGCCCGCGCTGCCGCTGAGCCCCAACGGCAAGGTCGACCGGGCGGCGCTGCCCGAGCCGGATCCGGCGGAGCCGACAACACCACCACGGCAGGAGACCGGGGAGACCGGGGAGACCCGACCGGATCCGGAGGCTGAGCCGAGGGCAGAGTCGGAGCAAGACGCCGTGGCCACGCTCATCGGGCTCTTCGCGCAGGTCCTTGGCGCGGACAAGGTCGGGGCCACGGATGACTTCTTCTCCCTCGGCGGCGATTCCATCACCGTGATCCAACTGGTGGCGCGGGCGCGCGAGGCGGGGCTGCGGTTCACCCCCAAACAGGTCTTCACCCACCGCACGGCCGACGCCCTGGCCGCGTTCATGCGGCAGGAGGCGCGGCCCACCCCGGCTCCGACAACCGGCTCCCCCGCCCCCGACGAGGCGGCCGCCATCGTCCCCGCCACGCCGATCACGCGGTGGCTGCTGGAACACGGTGGCGCGATCGATGCCTTCCACCAGTCGACGCTGCTGCGGGTGGCGCCAGGGCTCGGCACGGACCGGCTGGCCACCGCCGTACGAGCCGTGGTGGAGCGGCACCAGGCGCTACGCGCCCGCCTGCGCGACGACGGCTCCCTCGCGCCGGCCCCGGTGGACCCGCGCGGGCTGCGCGCGGCGGTCCGGCGGGTCGATGTCTCCGGGCTGGCCTCGGGCGACCTCCGCCGCCGGATCTCGGACTGCGCCGGTGAGGACGCCGACGCCCTCGCCCCGCGCGACGGCGTGATGCTGCGCGCCACCTGGTTCGACGGCGGCGCGAACCGGCCGGGACGGCTGCTCGTCACCGTCCATCACCTGGCCGTCGACGCGGTCTCGTGGCACATCCTGCTGACCGATCTGTACACCGCCTGGCGGAGCCGTACGGGTCGTACGGCGGCCGCCGCCCCGGTGGCGGACCCGGTGCCCGTCCCGCTGCGGGAGTGGAGCCACCGGCTGTACGCCGCGGCGAAGACGCCCACCGTGCTGGACGAACTCCCCCTGTGGCGGCGGATCCTGCGCACGGGCGGGATCACGCTCACCGACGCCCGGCTCTCGCCGTCCCGGGACATCCACGCCACGGCCGGTGAACTCACCCTCACCCTCCCCGAGGATCTGACCGCGCCGCTGCTCACCACCGTGCCGGCCGCCCTGTCCAGCGACACCAGGGAGGTGCTGCTCACCGGCCTGGCGCTCGCCGTCGCCGCCTGGCGGCGCCCCGGCGCCGACACCGGGGTGCTGGTGGATGTGGAGGGGCACGGCCGTGAACCCATCGGCGAGGACATCGATCTGTCGGGCACCGTCGGCTGGCTCACCTCCCTCTATCCGGTGCGGCTCGACGCCGGGTTCGGCGAGTGGGACCCGGACGGCGATCCCGCGCCGGCGCGCCTCGGCGAGGCCGTACGCCGGGTCACGGACCAGGTCCGGGAGATCCCCCGGCGCGGCATCGGCTTCGGCCTGCTGCGCCATCTGAACCGGGACACGGCCGACGAACTGGCGGCCTACCCGGCACCGCAGCTCGGCTTCAACTACCTGGGCCGACGGGACGGTTCCGCCGACGAGGACTGGAGTGTGGCGCCCGAGTCGGACGCGTTGCCGAGCGGAGCCGATCCGCGGATGCCGATGGCGCATGTCGTCGAGGTGAACGCGGCGGTCGGGGACGGCCCGGCGGGGCCACGACTGGCCGCCCACTGGCTGTGGGCCCCTCGTCTGCTGACCGAGGGCGACGTCGGTGAGCTGGCCCGGCTCTGGTTCGCCGCGCTGCGCGCCCTGGTGGCGTACGGAACGAGCGCGGAGGCCCCCGAGCCCGCGCCCGTGCGCGCACAACCCGTCGAGGACGCCGGGGAGCGGGACGAGGGGGAGCCGGCCCGGCTCGGCGCCCGGATCGGCATGCCGGTCGCCGAGTTGCTGCCGCTCACCCCGACGCAGGAGGGGCTGCTCTTCCACGCCCGGTACGACAGCGGGGACCTGGACGTCTACAACGTGCAGATCACCCTGGAGGTGGGGGGCGGGCTCGACGCCGAGCGGTTCCGTAGCGCATGCGACGCGCTGCTGTGCCGCCACCCGATGCTGCGCGCGGCCTTTCTCCAGCGGCGGTCGGGGGAACCGGTGCAGGTCATCCCGGAACAGGTCCGGATGGACTGGTACACCCACGACCTGACCGGCCTCGACGCGCGGGAGCGGGACGTGCGACTGGAGGCGCTGCTCGATGCCGACCGGCGGCAACGCTTCGATGTGGCCCGACCGCCGCTGGCCCGCTGCACCCTGATCACGCTCGCCGAGGACCGGCAGACGCTGGCCCTGAGCATGCACCATCTGCTGGTGGACGGCTGGACCACCTCGCTGCTGCTGCGCGATCTGCTCGCGCTCTTCGACCACGGCGAGGACACCGGTCTGCCGACCCCCGGACACTACCCCGACTATCTGCGGTGGCTGGCGGCGCAGGACCGCGAAGAGGCGCACGCCGCCTGGAGCGGCGCGCTGGCGGGCCTGGCGGGCCCCACCCTGGTCTGCCCGGACCAGGACACCGCGCGGATCCGCGTCCTGCCGGAGCGCATCGCCGTCGAGCTGTCCGAACCGGACACCGCCGCGCTGCTCGACGCGTCGCGCCGAGCCGGTGTCACGCTCAACACGCTGCTGCGCGCCGCGTGGGCGCTGTGTCTGCACCGCCGGACCGGACACCGGGACATCGTCTTCGGGGCCACGGTCTCGGGGAGAGTGGCCGAGCTCCCCAAGGTCGAGGAGATGGTGGGGCTCTTCGTCAACACCGTGCCGGTACGGGTGCGCCTGGACGCGGCCGAGCCGGTGGCCGAGCTGCTGACGCGGCTGCAGGACGAGCACGCCGAACTCCTCCCGTACCACCATCTCGCCCTGACGGACATCCAGCGGGCGGCGGGCCTCGGCACCCTGTTCGACACCTGCGTCGTCTTCGAGAACTTCCCGACCGCCGAGGCCCTGCCCAGCCCGGAGGACGGTCTGCGGCTGACGGATGTGGCCGGGCACGACGCCTACCACTACCCCCTCAAGCTGATGGTCGCGCCCGGCCGGCGGCTGCTCCTCGAGGTCAGCTACCGCCCCGACCTGTTCGACGGCGAGGACGGCCGACAGGTGGTGGCGCGGCTGCGGGAACTCCTGACTGACCTGCCGGCGGCCCTGACGGCCCCGACCGGACACCTACTCACCGATGTTTCTGATGTCACCGATGTCACCACACCGGCCGTCGAACCCGCGGTGCGGCGGCTGTGCGAGCTGATCGCCGAGGTGCTGGGACACGGGCCCGTCGGGGCGGACGACGATGTGTTCACCCTCGGCTGCGACTCGCTGACCGCGCTGCGCCTGGCGGGCCGGATCGAAGCGGAGCTGGGTCGGACCGTCGATGTCGCGACCGTGTTCCGCTGCCGCACCGCGCGGTCCCTCGGCGACGCACTCTGACCACGTCTTACGGAACAGGCAGGTGGACCCGCATATGCGATATTCGGCGGTCGTCAATTCATGGAACGAATGGGACCCGCTCCAGGAGATCGTCGTCGGCTCCGCCGACAACGCCTGCTTCGAGCCGACGGAGCCGGGCAGCCGCCCCGCGATACGCGACTCCCCCGGCACACCGTTCCCCACCGGACCGAAATCCCAGGAGGCCATCGAGCGGGCCAACGAGGAACTGGCCGGTCTGGCGGCCCTGTTGGAGTCCCAGGGCATCACGGTGCGCCGCCCGGAGCCGCATGACTTCTCGGCCCCTGTCCGCACCCCCGGCTTCGAGGTCGAGAACCAGTACTGCGCGGTCTGCCCGCGCGATGTGATGATCACGATGGGCAACGAGATCATCGAGGCCACCATGTCGCGCCGGGCCCGGTACTTCGAGTACGAGCCCTACCGCAAGCTGGTGTACGAGTACTGGAACGCCGATCAGCGCGTCGAGTGGACGACCGCGCCCAAGCCGTCGATGCGCGACGGGATGTACCGCGAGGAGTTCTGGGAGTGGCCGCTGGAGCAGCGGCATGCCCGGATGCATTCCTTCGAGTTCTGCGTGGGCCAGGACGAGGTGGTCTTCGACGCCGCCGATATGAGCCGGCTGGGGCGCGACATCCTGGTCCAGGAGTCGATGACCACCAACCGGGCGGGCATCCGCTGGCTGAGGCGGCATCTGGAGCCGCGTGGCTTCCGGGTCCACACGGTCCACTTCCCGCTGGACTTCTTCCCCTCGCACATCGACTGCACCTTTGTGCCACTGCGGCCGGGCCTGGTCCTCACCAACCCCGAGCGGCCGCTGCGCGAAGGCGAGGAGAAGATGTTCCTCGCGAACGACTGGGAGCTGGTCGACGCCCCGCAACCCGTCCTGGGCAATGACGAGATGCCCAAGTACTGCCAGTCCTCCAAGTGGCTTTCGATGAACGTGCTCAGCATGTCGCCGACCAAGGTGATCTGCGAGGAGCGGGAGAAGCCGCTCCAGGACCTGCTCGCCAAGCTCGACTTCGAGGTGTTCACCGTGCCGTTCCGCCACGTTTTCGAGTACGGGGGTTCGCTGCACTGCGCCACCTGGGATGTGCGCCGCGAGGGCACCTGCGAGGACTACTTCCCCGCCCTCCGCTACGAGCCCCTGGTCTGACCCAGGGCTGGAACACGGGCTGGAACACGAGGCACGAAAAACCGGGTGCCCCGCCCGCACCGCATTCCCTACACTCGCCACGAACCGCGCGCCACCACCGCATGAGGGCGCGCACCGTGACGCATGAGGGGAGTCGGCCGTGTGTGACCGCACCGCTGGTACCCCTGTTGTCGTCTTCCCGTCACGGTACGAGGTGATCCTGGTGTCTTCGGGCGCCCGGTGCCGGCTGCGCGGCCGGCTCCGGATGCCCGTGACGAACGTATGACGGCTCCCTGGGAGTTCCGCCTGGCCTGACCACAGGCCATGTCGTCCGGGAATCGCGCCGCCCTTTTCTGGATCACCTGAAAGGCCCTGGGCCGTGCGTACCGACTTCAACCGCCACCACCATCTCGCCACCGCGCTTGCTCACCCGCTTGCCGCGGTCCGCAACCTGGGCATCCTCGCCCATGTGGACGCGGGCAAGACCACCGTCACCGAGCGGATCCTGTACCTCACCGGGACCACCCACAAGCGTGGCGAGGTCCACGACGGCACCACCGTCACCGACTTCGACTCCCAGGAGCGCGACCGTGGCATCACCATCTTCGCGGCCGCGGTGAGCTGCGGCTGGGACGGCCACCGGATCAATCTCATCGACACCCCCGGCCACGTCGACTTCTCGGACGAGGTGGAACGCTCGCTTCGGGTGCTCGACGGGGCGATCGCGGTGTTCGACGCCGTCGCGGGTGTCGAACCGCAGAGCGAGTCGGTGTGGCGGCAGTGCGACCGGCACGGCGTGCCGCGGATCGCCTTCGTGAACAAGATGGACCGCGCCGGTGCCGATCTGGACACGGCGGTCGGGTCGATCCGGGAGCGGCTGCATCCGGCGCCGCTGGTCGTCCAGTTGCCGATCGGCACGGAGGACGGTTTCACCGGGGTGGTGGATCTGCTGCGGATGCGCGCTCTGGTGTGGCCCGACGGCCACGGCACGGGCGAGGACACGTACGAGGAGGGCCCGGTGCCCGACGCCCTGCGGGAGGAGGCGCTGCGGCGGCGGCGGCTGTTGGAGGAGGCGGTGGCGGAGCTCCACCCGGGCGCGCTGGAGGAGTTCTGCGCGGACTCGGCCGTCTCCACACCGACCCTGACCGCCGCGCTGCGTGAGCTGACCCGCGGCGGCGAGGGCGTGGTGGTGCTGTGCGGTTCGGCCTACCGCAACCGCGGTATCGAGCCGCTGCTGGACGCCGCCGTGGCGTATCTGCCCTCGCCACTGGACGTACCGGCGGTGCGCGGCACCCGGGGCGAGGCGGTGGAGGAGCGGGCCGCCGACCCCAAGGGGCCGTTCGCGGCGCTGGTGTTCAAGGTGACGGCGACCGCCACCGGGCGGCTGACGTATCTGCGGGTGTATTCGGGGACGGTCGACAAGGGAGAGGCGGTGTTGGACGTGGGCGCGCGACGCACCGAGCGGGTCGGCCGCATCCTGCGGGTCCAGGCCGACCGGCACTCGGAGGTGGACCGGGCGGTGGCCGGGGACATCGTCGCGGTGGTCGGGCCGAAGGCCGCCCGCGCCGGGGCCACGCTGTGCGCGCCGTCGGCACCGCTGCTCCTCGAACCGCCCACGGTCGCCGACCCGGTGGTCTCGGTGGCGGTCGAGGCCCGTGGGCGCGCCGACGCCGACCGGCTGGCCACGGCGCTGGCGCGGCTGGCGGAGGAGGATCCCTCGCTCACGGTCAGGACCGACTCCGAGACCGGGCAGACGGTGCTGTCGGGGATGGGCGAGCTCCATCTGGAGGTGGCGGTGGAGAAGCTACGCCGCGCCCAGGGTCTTGACGTGGCCGTCGGACGGCCGCGGGTGGCCTACCGGGAGACCGTCGTCCGCGGGGTGTCCGGGCTGGTGTACCGGCATGTCAAACAGGACGGCGGCGCCGGGCAGTTCGCCCATGTCGTGCTCGACACGGAACCGCTGGAGGTCGCGCCCGACACCGCACCGGCCGCCGGGGGCACGGCCTTCGCCTTCCGCTCGACCGTCGTCGGCGGGCGGGTGCCGCAGGAGTACGTCCGGGCGGTCGAGGCCGGCTGCCGGGACGCCCTGGCCGAGGGGCCACTCGGCGGCCACCCGGTGACCGGCGTACGGGTCACCCTGACCGACGGGGCCACGCATTCCAAGGACTCCTCGGAGATGGCGTTCCGTACGGCCGGGCGGCTCGCGCTGCAAGCGGCGCTGCGCGCGGGTGCGATGGTGCTCCTGGAGCCGGTGGCCGAGGTCACGGCCACGGTGCCGGAGGACGCGGTGGGCGCGGTGCTCGGCGATCTGGCGGCGCGGCGCGGCCGGGTCTCGGGCACGGTCGCGCGGACGGGCACGGCGGTCATCACGGCGACCGTGCCGCTGGCCGAGCTGTTCGGCTACGCGACCCGGCTGCGCAGCCGGACCCAGGGCCGGGGCACCTTCACCACCCGGCCCGCGGGTTACGCCCCGGCGCCGGACGCGGCGACCGCCGGGACACCGACCCGGTAGCCCGTCGGCGGCCCCGCCCCTGATGGCGGGGCCGTCCAGCCCCGGGCCCGCGCCCCCGCAGCGCGGGCCCGGGGGAGAGTGAGGCGATGGCCGAGCAGGCGCCGCGTGGCGGCTGAAGCCGGGGTCAGGTCCGGCAGGTGACCTTCATCTGGGCGGCGGCGTGATGGGCCAGGTTCCAGCCGGCCGACCAGTCGTCACCGCGGTCGAGCAGCTTGATGCCGATCTTGCCCTGCTTCACCGCGAAACTGCCCGCGTTCACCCACTGGGCGCGGTGGCCGGCCTGGTTGATGGTGAAGGAGTCGTACTTCGTGGTCCGGTCGAACGGGTCGGTGAGGACGTGGTACGTGGTGGGGTGGCCGGCGACATCGCGGTCGTTGGGGCCCTTGGGGACGTACACCGACAGCTGGCAGCTCTTGGCCGAGGTGCCCGGCTCCCACCACCACATCACCCGGCTGTTGGCGTCCTTGGCCGGGTCGCCGGACATCGGCACGGAGGCGAACACGCCGTTGCAGCCGTGGCCCACATAGCCGCCACCGCCGAGGGAGTACCAGCCGCCGTCGCCGTCGGTGAAGCGGTTCTGCTCGTAGTAGCCGCCCTTCGGCGGGGTCGGGCAGCTCGGCCCGGCGTAGTCGGTGTAGATCACCTTGCTGCCCGCCGATTTGGGCGCTCCGCCGCCGCCGCCGCTCGTGGCCGGGGTGTCGGCGCCGCCACTCTTCGACCCGCCGGAACCGGCGCCCCCGGCGGAGGACGGCGCCCCCGTGTCGTTGCCGCCACCACCGCCGCCGCCACTGCCGCTTCCGCCGCCGCTGCCACTGCCACCGCCGGAGCCGCCACCGCCGTTGGTCCCGCCCGGGGCGCCCTTGTCGCCGGTGGAGGGTGCCTCGCCGCCGTCCTTGGCCCCGCCGTCCGGCTTCTGGGAGGAGGAGGTGCCCTTGGCCTTGTCCGCGGCCTTGTGCTGCGCGGCGACGGCCTTGGCGCTGGCGGTGTTGTCATCGCCTTCGAATCGCAGCTGGGACACGCCCGTGGAGACCAGCACCACCGCGCCGACCGCGAGACCGGCGGTCACCGGCAGCCCGACCACCGTGGACCACACCCGGCGGCCCGGCGCCAGACCGCGCAGCGGCACCCGGGTCCGTCGGGCGAAGGTGTCCGCGAACCCGCGCTGTGCCGTCCGCTCCCTGCCCTGTGTGTTGCCCTGTTCCTCGCCGCTCGGCTCGGACACCGCGGCCTCCTTCTGAGAGCTGTTGTTCGTCGATCGGGGTGTTGCCGCGGTCACCGCGGTGGCTCCGGCAGCTCGGGCACATCGAGTTCCGAGAGCGTCATCAGCTCGCTCTCCGAGGGGGTTTCGATCTCCGACACCCGGTATGCCTGCCGCTCCGTCATGGCCTGGAACACCTGCCGGGCGGAGCGGCCGTTGCCGAACCGGCCGTCCCTGGGCAGGAGTTCGAAGTAGCCGGTGAGGGAGGCGCGGGCGGCGTCGGTCAGATCGTACTGGTGCGAGGTGGCGTGCCGCTCCACGATGCGCAGCAGCTCCTCGGTGTCGTAGTCCTCGAACATCAGCGTGCGGTTGAACCGGGAGGACAGACCGGGGTTGGAGTCGATGAAGTGCTCCATCTCGTTCGGATAGCCCGCCACGATGACCACCACCGAGTCCCGGTGGTCCTCCATCAGCTTGACCAGGGTGGCGATGGCCTCCTGCGCGAAGTCGTTGCCGCCCCCGCCCTGGGCGGGGGCCAGCGAGTACGCCTCGTCGATGAACAGCACCCCGCCCATGGCCTCCTGGAACACCCGCTGGGTCTTGGGACCGGTGTGGCCGACGTACTCGCCCACCAGCGAGGACCGGTCGGCCTCCACCAGATGGCCGCGCTCCAGCAGCCCCACGGCGGCCAGGATCCGGCCGTACAGCCGGGCGACGGTGGTCTTGCCGGTGCCCGGGTTGCCCGCGAACACCAGATGGCGGCTCAGCGGCGGGGCCGCGAGCCCGGCGCTCTCCCGGCGCTGGACCGTACGCATCAGCTTGACCAGCGACGCGACGTCCTGCTTGACCCGGGCGAGGCCCACCAGCCGGTCGAGTTCGCCCAGCAGCTCCTCCAGGGTCTCCTCCGAGGCGGGAGACTCCGCCGACCCTTCGGACCTGGAGGCCCCCTCGGCCCCGGATGTCTGCCCGGCCCCGGATGCCTGCCCGGCTCCGGGCCCCGCCGGCTTCGGCCCCGGTGCGCCCCCGGGGGTCTCCGGCGCGGGCCATCGCGCGGACTTCACCCGGATCGAGACGCAGTCCACCACCTCCGGCCGGGCCCCGGGCTCGGCGCTCAGGTCCTCCGCGGCGTCCCGGACCCGGATCCGGCGCAGCGTGGGCGCCGCCCGGTCGGCCAGGTGCACCGCCGGGAAGCCGGGCCGGACGATGTCCAGGTCTTCGAAGACCCCGGTGGCGCCCCCGTCCAGGATCAGGCCGTTCTTACCTGGCCTGACGATCCGTACGCCGGTCACGCGTGGCGCGGCCTCGCCCGCCACGACCAGTCCTGAGCCGGTGGCCTCGCGGATCTCGGTGTCGGTGACGCGCGGGGTGGCGCCCGTGGTGAACACCAGACCCGCGGTGCCCGGCCGCAGGATCCGGCCGCCGGACACCTCGGCATCGCCGCGGCCGAGGGTGATTCCGGCCCGCTCGGCGTCGGTCACCTCGCAGTCGGTGAGCCGCAGCGCGCCGTCCGCCCCGGCCGTGACGCCCGCGAGGCAGCGGGTCACGGCGAGCCCGGACGCCTCGGCGCGCGCGGCGTCTGCCAGGTCGAGGCCCGACATGCCGCAGTCGGCGAGGCGGGCGTCGGTCAGCGTCACGGTGGCCTCGTCGACGGCGTGCACCCCGTGTTCGGGGGTGGCGCCCGCCCGCACCCGGGTGAGCGCGGTCGTTGTCCGCTCGCCGAGGTGGACCGCGCTGTAGCGGCAGCCGGTCAGCTCGCTGTCGGTGAGGTCGACGGCCGCGGTGCCGGTGGCCAGCAGCCCGTTGGCGGCCGAGTCCCGTACGGTCACCTCGCGCGCGGTCAGCGCGGCGGAGCCGTGGGCGACCAGCGCCGTGGCCCCGGTGCGTACGACCGCGACGGCGGCCAGCCGCACCCGGGCGCCGTCGCCCGCCGCCACGCCGGAGCCCGCGCAGTCGCGCAGCACGGACGCGGTGACCTGGAGCTGCGCGGGGCCGGTGACACCGATCGCGTCGGCCGCCGGGCCGGTCAGCTCGCAGCCGCGCAGCACAACCCCGCCGGTGGCGTCGGCGGAGTCGGGGGAGTCGGCGGAGTCGGGGGTTGCGAGGGTTTCGGGCTCCGGCAGCGGTGAACTGCCCAGCGCGCGGACCGCCTCACCCCCGGTGTCCCGGATCCGGCAGTCCGTCAGCAGCGCCGCGGCCCGGTCCTCGGTGAGCAGTCCGCTGCGGTCCGGGCGGTCGACCAGGCACCCGCGCAACACCGCGCGGGCGTCCTCGCGCACCCGTATGCCCGAGCCCGCCGCGCCCCGGATCTCGGTGTGCACCAGCTCCACGCGGGTGGTGCCGCCGACCACAAGACCCGTGCCGTCGATGTCCGCCAGCAGACAGCCGGTGAGGTGGACGGCGCCGGTGGTACGGAGCAGCACCCCGGCCAGCGCGGCCCCGGACAGCACGGCGTCGGCCATCCGCAGCGCGGCGTCGCCGCGCACCTCCAGCCGCCCGTACCGCACCCCGCCGCCCGTCCAGTGGGTGGCGCCGCCCGCGAGCAGGGCGGCGGGCTGGTCCGCGGCCGCGCCGCGCACGGTCACCCCGCGCAGCGTCGGCCGAGCGCCGGGCAGCACCTCCAGGGCGGGCCGGCCGGGCGCGGGTGCGACGAGCGTCACGGCGGCGCCCGGCGACGGGCCTTCGGGCGCGGGCGTGTCGCCACCGTCCGGGTCCGCCGCCACCAGCGTCACCTGGCCGGCGATGCGCACGGTCTCCTCGTAACGGCCGGGGGCGATACGGATCTCGTCGCCGTCCGCCGCGTCCCGCAGCGCCGCGGCGATGGTCCCGTAGGGCTGGTGCCCATGCGCCGAGACCAGGCGCACCGGGGCGTCGAGGCCGATGGACGTCATGCGCTACCTCCGAACGAGCCGGGCGGCCGGGGGTTTCCGGGGCCTGGGTGCTGAAGCCGGTCCAGGTTGCTCCGGGCCTCCTGGAGCCTGGCCAAGGCCTCTTGCTCCGCGGCGAGGGCGCGTTCGAGCTCGCTCGGCCCGGAACTTCCCCCGGCCGCCCGGCCGGGGCGCGCCTCGACGGTCTGGCGCCACTCGGTCGCCCGGCGCAGCGCCGTCTGGGCAGCCCCGACGGCCTGGTGGGCGGCGGTCAGCACGGCCGGGTCCACGGGCGGCGGGAGCTGCGGAAGTTGCGGGAGCTGCGGAACGGGCGGGGCGGGCTGCGCGGGGGCGCGGGTGGCCCGTGCCTTGCCCTTGCCCTTCCCCTTGCCCGTGGGCGCGGGGTCGGTGGAGCCGTCCTGGGTCGGTCGGGGGCGCTTGGACGGTCCGGGTGCGTCGACGGACCCGTCCGCGCCGCGCGGGCGCTTGCCCTTCGGGGTGGGTGCGTTCCCGCCGTCCTGTCCGCCCCCGGCACCGCGCCGGCCGCCCCCGCGCTTCGGGGGTGGCTGGTCGGGGACGTGCGCCGACCAGCCGCCGCCGTCGGGGCCGGAGCGCCAGGTGAGTTCGAGGGTCGGTCGGCGGTTTCTGGCCGCGACCCCGATGGCCTCGACCGTGAAGGTGGTCCCGTCCCCGGCGGTGACCCGGATGTCCCGGCCGAGCGCCGCCGCGTACTGGGTCAGCAGGACGCCCCGGGCCGGGTCGTGGGCGAGGGCGCCTCCTGCGGCGCGGAACGTCGCGAAGTCGGCCGTCGGCGGGTGCAGCCTGCCGTTCACCAGCCGTGGGAAGAACCTCTCGATGTCGATGCCGGCGCCGTTGAGCTGGTCCAGCATCCGGCCGAGCGAGTTGGCGCCGCCCTGGCGCAGGTCCTGGAAGGCGCGCCCGACCAAATTGCGCATCATCTGGAGCGGGTGCAACGAGAGGTCCCCGGAAGCCTGGGCCGCCTGCTGAAGGGCGTGGAAGAAGGTGCCGGGCGCCGTGGGCAGCTGTCCGCGCGCCAGGTGTTCACGGTTGAAATAGGCCAGGTGGCGGGCGAGATAGCCCTCCTCGTGGCTGAGCGCGAGGGACTGCGCGGCAAGCCGCATCTGCTCGGGGTCGATGCCCGCGAACAGCCGCTGCCCGTCGCCGGGCACCCGGGCGGACACCGCGAGGCCCACCCGGTTCTTGCCCACGATGCCCAGGCTGTCGTCCAGCGCCGCCGACAGGTCGGCGGCGAGCCGGGAGCTGGGCAGTTCACCGGGCGGGTGGTGGACCGGCCACAGGGGGTCGTTCCAATTGCCTTCCCTGATGGTCTGTTTGAAGGAGTCGCGAACCGGCTTCAGCTCGATGCCCTCGCGGGCGGCCTGGCTGTTCTGGCCCGCGCCGAGCTCGTCGCGGCTGAACAGCCGGTCGAGGGGGTTCTTGAGTCCGGCGTGGTCCTGCGGCAGCTTGCCCTCGTCGTACCAGGTCTTCATCAGCCGGGACAGGTCGGTCTCGGTGGACGCCTCCCGGAACCTGGTCAGATACGGCACGCCCCGGTGCGGCAGGGTGTTGTTCGCGGCGTGCATCTCGCGCAGGGTGCGCAGCTCATCGAGCGCCCGCTGCCCGATGTTCCCCGAGGGGATGCGCAGCGACTGGTCGAGCTCCCAGGCGTTCAGCCGGTTGAGCCGTTCGCTCAGCTCGCCGAACTCGGCGCCGCCGAGACCGAACCGCACCCGGATCAGATCGTCGGTGAGCAGGGTCGCGGCGGCGTCCACGAAGAGGTTCGGTTCGGGGCCGTACGCCAGCTGCGGGTGGAGGCCGCGGAGCCGGTCGCGGATCCGCATGTCCTGCTCGATCCGGCGGATGAACTCCAGTCGCATCTCCTCCAGCGGGGGCCTGGGGTTCTTCCGCTCCTTCAGCGTCAGGTTCTCGAGCCTGGCCCGGGTGTCGTCGATCAGCCGGTCGGCGCTGCCGACGGGCGGGAGCTCGGGCGCCCGGTAGCCGCCCGCCATCATCAGCGGCCGCAGCGGGTTGCCCACCTCGTGTCCGTCCTCCACGACCTTCAGCGCGCCCTGCCAGTACTCGAAGACGTGTTGGCCGCCGGGGACCAGGTGGGGGTAGTTGTCGAAGTCCATGATCGCGTGGTACGGATGCAGATTGTCGGCCATCATCGAGCGGACCATGTGGCGGGTGGCCTGGCTGTCGAGGGTGAGGTTGCGCGCCGTGCCGTAGATGAAGTGGCCGGCCGGGTACGGGCCGAGCGGCGTGGCCACCAGGGCCAGCGGATGTCCGAAGGTGGTCTGGCCGAGGGCGTCCGCGATGGCCTGGCGAATCAAGGGCAGTTGGGCGTGGGAGCCGTTGACCCCGATCACCACACCGATCCGGCCGTCGAAGCCGTTGAGTCGGTGGGTGAGGCCGTTCAGGAAGCCCTGAAGGCCGTCGCCGAGCTGGTCGAACCGGACGATCGCAGTGACCACGAAGCCGAGCTCGCGCGGCTGGGTCTCGATGGCGCGGACCCAGGTCATATAGTCCGCGCCCGTCATTCCCGCGTGGCCGCCGTTCGTCAGCTGCATGAAGGCGTCGTTCACCATGGCGTGCGCCGGGGTGGCACCGCCCGGCACGGTGCCGGGCGGGGGCCAGACGTGGGAGCCGCCGGTCGGCGCGGTGACCACCTGGCCGGCCGGGGGCGGGTCCACGTCCATCGCGCCCGGCTCGGGGGTCTGGTCCGGCGCGGTGCCGCGTGGGGTGCCCGGGTCCGTGGCGTCGGAGATGTCGTCCATGACATCGTCCATGCCGTCGTAGGCGTCGTCGGCGGTCTGGGTCTCCGGGGACGGCGGCGGTGTGTCGGCCATGGAGGTGTCGGACGGGGAGGGCGAGTGCCGGGAGCCGCCCGGCAGTCCGCCCCGCTCGTGGAACATCTGGACGGTGATGGCCTGCATTTGCCGGCGCGTGCCGCGCGGATCGATGCCAAGACCGTCCAGCCGGGACTCGGCCGCGTCGACGCGCGCGCGGACCGCGCCGAGCTTGTCCAGCGCGTCCAGCTGGGCGGCGGACGGCCCCCGGGAGCCGCTCTGCCCCGGCGGGGGCGTGGTCAGCTCCACCTGCCGCTCGGCCTTGCCGAGATCGGACAGGGCACGCTCGTACGACGCCCATGCGTTGAGCCGCGTGGCGGCCTCGGAGCCGCTGGTGCCGCCCATGATGAGCTGGTGGGTCTCCCGGATTCGCTGGTTGATCGCGGCCATGGGGGACAGCCCGCCGAACCGGCCCTTGCCCGGGGGCGGCGAGGCGTACGGCGGCGGCATATCGGCCGTCGCCTCCCGGTACGGCGGGGGCGGCTGCACGGCCGTCTCGCCCGTCTTGGCGAGCTCGGTGTGCGGTGCGGCGGTCTCGGGCGGGCGGCCGGGGTGCGCGACGAGGTCGAGCGCGTCGCCCGCTCCCTTGGCGCCCCCGCTCCCGGCGGCGTCGAGCGGACCGCGCGCGGACACTCCGCCGGCCGACGGCACCGACCGCGCGCCGATGCCGCCCGCCGAAGACGCAGAAGACGCAGACGCCGAATAGGGCGGCGGTGGCGCGGCGCGCTCGCCGCGCAGCAGGTCCATGGCCAGGTCATGCGCCGCCGCGGCGGACAGCGGCTCCGGGGCGCGGACGACGCCGCCCGGCGGCGGCACGGCCGCGCCGACGCCCGTACCG
>NZ_JBHWES010000074.1:0-57070 GCF_042734105.1 Streptomyces sp. NPDC059679
CACAACTTCAACGGCACGAGGACCCCGAGACATGAAAACAGGCCACAGACTTAAGCCTGCGATTTCAGGCGCATCACACTAGTGGCTTGGCTCGGATTGTCGACCGCGTAATTGGTTCGCCGTCCGGTGCCCGTCATTCTGCCTCCAGGTGTGATCTCGACGGTGGCCGTGAGGGCGTCCTGGAATGTTCGCAAGCCTGCGAGCATGGGCGGGGGCGCCTCCCACCCCGCGTGTCTCTCCGCTCTACCCGCCGTGGCCCGTCGCCTTGCCCGCCACTGCGGCGGCCGTGCGGACGAAGGCGGCCAGGGCTGGGGAGATGGCGTGCTCGGGCCAGGCGAGGAGGAGCGTGGTGGGCTCGGCATCATCGACTGGGACAGCGACCAGGTCGTCGCGGAGTTGGTCGCGGATGGAGGAGGGGAGGACAGCGACCATGCGGCGCAAGGCGATGAGGTGGAGAAGCTGCCCAAGGTCGTGGACCTCGGGTCCGTGTGAGCCACCCTCAGATGCGCCCGGCCAGCGCGGCAGGGGCTCCCCGGCGAGGTCGTTCAGGCAGACCCGGGTACGGCCCGCGAGGCGATGCGAACTCGGTACCACGAGAAGTTGAGTCTCGGTCAGGAGGTCCTGGGTGTCCAGGCCGGTGAGGTCGTGGTGGGGGCGGTGAAGCAGGGCGGCGTCGGCACGGCCCTCCCGCAGGAGGATCTCACGCTCGCCGAAGCTGCACACCAGCTCGACCGGCAGCGCACCCGGCTCAGTCTGATAGGCGTCGAGGATCGCGGGCAGCAGGCCACCGTCGCCGCCCGGCTTGATGACCAGGACCAGACGCGGTTCGGCGCGGCCGGCCCGACGGGTGCGGCGCGCCGCGGCCGACGCGGCGTCGAGCACCGTACGGCTCTCGCGGAGCAGGACGGCCCCCGCCTTGGTCAGTGCGACCCGGCGACTGCCACGTTCCAACAGGGCCACGCCCAGCCGTCGTTCGAGCTGCTGAATGGCGCGGGAGAGCGGCGGTTGGGTCATCCCTAGCCGGGCGGCCGCCCGACCGAAGTGCAGTTCCTCGGCGACAGCGGTGAAGTAGACGAGCTCGCGGACCTCCAGTCTTTCCATACCCGCACGGTATCGCTGCTTACCTGATCGGTGTTGGAACTCCCGGCCGCCCCCGTGGTGGGCTGAACGCATGACAGAAACCACAACTGCCCTGGTCACCGGTGCCAACAAGGGCATCGGGCGCGAGGTCGCAGCCCGGCTCGCCTCGCTCGGCACGAACGTCCTGCTGGCCTCGCGCGACCCGGACCGCGGTGCGGCAGCCGCAGCCGACCTGGGCCCGCAGGTGTACCCGGTCACCCTGGACGTCACCGACCGCGCCAGCGTCCTATCCGCCGCCCGCTGGATCGAGGAGCGCTTTGGCCGGCTGGACATCCTGGTCAACAACGCCGGCATCTCTGGCGACCTCGCCGCCCAGAGCCCTGGCAGTGTCGAACTGCCCGCTGTACGCGAGGTGTTCGAGACCAACGTGTTCGGCGTGATCAGCGTGACCACCACGATGCTGCCGCTGCTCGCCCGCTCCCCCGCCGCCCGGATCGTCAATGTCAGCAGTGGACTGGGCTCCATCGCCCGGATGACCGATCCCGAGGACTACTTCACAACCCGGCCCCCGTTGGCCGCGTACGTCCCGTCCAAGACCGCACTCAACTCGCTGACCGTGCAGTACGCCAAGGAACTGCGCAGCCGCAACATCCTGGTCAACGCCGCCGATCCGGGGCCGTGTGCGACCGACCTCACCACCGCATTCCCCGGCCTCACCCGCACCGCGGCCGACGGCGCGGCCGTGGTCGTCCGGCTCGCCACGCTGCCCGATGACGGGCCGACCGGCGGCTTCTTCGACGAGCACGGCCCGGTCCCCTGGTGAGCTGCCTGTCAGGGAACCGAGGGACGGGGTGGTGGGGGCCAGCCCGGACGGGATGGGCGAGCCGGAGACCGCGCCGGCGCCCGACGGGCCGCAGCGCCCGGGTTACCCGCCGGACCGTGAAGGGTGTCTTTATTGCCGTACGGTAGTTGACCTGGGGCTTTGTGCACGCCCGAGTGTGGGCATGATCAGTGATTGTGGGTCTGCGACTGCTCTAACTGATCTTCTGCCGCCTGCTGGGCTGCTTCCTGTTGCTGGGCCGGTCGGCCGCCGCGAACAACGCCGAGATCCTTGCCCTTCGCCATGAGGTCGCTGTGCTTCGCAGGCAGGTAGAGCGGCCGCGGCTGTCATGGGTCGATCGTGCCGTGCTCTCCGCTCTCGCACGGCACCTGCCATCCGCCTTGCGCCGCCATCGGCTGATCACCCCGGGCACCCTGCTGGCCTGGCACCGCCGTCTGGTGCGCTGGAAGTGGCGCCAGACGGCGGTCGGACCCGGTCGGCCACCGTTGCCGGAAGAGACAGTCGCGCTCATCCAGCGCCTGGCGACAGAGAACCCCACCTGGGGATACGTCAGGATCCAGGGTGAACTGCGACGGCTTGGCCATCGGGTCGCCGCCGCCACCATCCGGCGCGTCCTGCGCCGCTCCGGTCTGCCGCCCGCACCCCAGCGCGCATCCCAGCAGACCTGGCGCTCCTTCCTCGGAGCCCAAGCCCACACGCTGCTCGCCTGCGACTTCATGCACGCGGACACCGTCTTCCTCAAGCGTCTTTATGTCTTCTTCGTCATGGAGATCGCCACCCGGCGCGTTCACGTCCTGGGCGTCACCGCCCACCCGACCGGCGTATGGGTCACCCAGCTCGCCCGCAATCTCCTCATGGACCTTGAGGACAGGGCTGGGTGCTTCCGGTTCCTCATCCGTGACCGTGACAACAAGTTCACCGCCGCATTCGACGCCGTCTTCGTCGGCAACGGCACAGCCGTCATCCCAACGCCGCCGCAAAGCCCACGGTCCAACGCGTTCGCCGAACGATGGATACGCACAGCCCGCACCGAGTGCACCGACCCACTCCTCATCACCGGCGAACGACACCTGCGCACCGTCCTCACCACGTATGCCCAGCACTACAACGCCAGACGGCCCCACCGCAGCCTGGACCTACGAGCCCCAGACGACGACCCGAACATCATCCCCCTACCTGCCGGCACAGTCAGGCGCCGACAGGTGCTCACTGGACTGCTCAACGAGTACCACACCACGCCGCCCCAACCGCCTCACCATCGACAGAGAACGCCCAGCTCAGCAGCCTGATCGGAATAATGACACCCTTCAGGGCACGGGCCCGCTACTGATCGCCGGGCGCGACCCCGCACGGGCCGCTGCCCTCGTCCGCTCCCTCGGCCCCGCGGGCCCCCCGGTCGAGGCACTTGCCGTCGATCTGGACGATCCAGCTTCCCTCGACCGCTTCGCGGCCCGCTGCCGACTGGTCGTCAACTGCGCGGGCCCCTCCTACCGCGTCCTGGACACGGTCGCCCGCGCCGCGCTGCGCCGCGGCGCCGACTACGTGGACGCCGCGGGCGACGACCCGGCCGCCATCCGCCTCCGCGCCCGTTGCGGTTGGCGCGACTGGCTCACGGCCGGACGAACGGCCGTCTTGTCCGCCGGGGCGCTGCCGGGCCTCTCCGGACTCCTGCCGCGCGCCCTGGCCGCCGACACCGACCACCCGGTCCGCCTCGACGCATACCTGGGCGGAGTCGCGGCCCTCACCCCGGCGGCCGCGGGTGACGTCCTGCTCAGCCACGGCCCCGAACACGGCACCCCCGCAGCCGCCTGGCGCGAGGGCGGCGTGCGCCCGCGGACCCTCGAACCCCGCCGCGGCCTCTCCCTGACCGCCTTCCCCCAGCCGGTGAACGCCTTCCCCTTCCTGTCCACCGAGGCGGGGCGACTGCCCCGCGCGCTGAACATCGGCGAGGTCCACTGGTACACGGTCTTCGGGGGCGACCGGCTACCCGAGGAACTGGCCATGGCCTGGGCTCTGGGCAGCACCGACCCAGCGGCCCTGGTGACCGCCGCCGCCGAGGACGTACGACGTCACGGCTCCTGGTACGGACAGGAATTCCACCTGTGGACCGGCACCACGGACGGCCCGCCCGCGCACACGCTCACCCTGCGCGCCGACGACTCCTACGAGCTCAGCGGCCTCATGACAGCGGCCACGACGCGAGCGCTGCTCACAGGCGGCATCCCACCCGGCGTCCACTTCGCGGCCGATGTCCTTGACCCACAGGAGACGACGGCAGCTCTCTCGGCCGATCCTGCGGCCCGCATCGAGATCAGCTGAGCCCTTCACGGCCGCCTGGACATTTCACCTGGCTGCGCCACGCGAACCTGCTATGAGATGACTTCAGAAGATCGCTTCGCGCGGCACCATACCGAGGGATCAAGCTCCTGAGTCCTGATGCGTCGCTGTTACTGGGGTGGCCGTACCGGGCGCCGGTGGCGGCAGCGCAGCCCGCCCGCTTCCCGAAAGGCGGACGTGCCGTCGACGCGCCGCGTACCCGGGAGAAGATCTGGTGGTGAACTCATCTGTGGCGGAGGGTGTCTCCGTCGTTCTGCTCCTGGCGGTGCTGACGTGCGCCGTCATCCGCCCGTTCGGGTGGCCGGAGGCGGTTGTCGCCGTCCCAGCCGCAGGCGTGGTGATCGCTACCGGAGCAATCTCGCTGGAGCACGCCCGCGAGGAGACGGAGCGGCTCGGGCCCGTGATCGGGTTCCTCGCAGCCGTCCTGGTCCTCGCCCAGCTGTGCGACGACGAGGGGCTGTTTCACGCGTGCGGAGCCTGGATGGCCCGGAGCTCGGCGGGGCGCCCGCGCCGCCTGCTGGTGCAGGTGTTCGCAGCCGCATCGGTGATCACCGCGGTGCTCAGTCTGGACGCCACCATCGTGCTGCTCACCCCGGTCGTGTTCGCCACCGCAGCCCGGCTCGGTGCCCGGCCGAAACCGCACGTCTACGCCTGCACCCACCTGTCGAACACCGCGTCGCTGCTGCTGCCGGTCTCCAACCTCACGAACCTTCTGGCGTTTGCCGCCAGCGGGCTGAGCTTCACGCGCTTCGCCGCCCTGATGGCCTTGCCCTGGCTGGTGGCCATCGCCACCGAGTACGTGGTCTTCCGCCGGTTCTTCGCCACCGACCTGGACGCCGGCGCTCAGGCCCCGCTCGCCGCCGAGCCGCGCGAGCTGCCGGTCTTCGCCCTGGTCACAGTGGCGTGCACGCTAGCCGGGTTCATCCTGACCTCGGCTGTGGACATCAACCCCGCCTGGGCGGCCTTCGCCGGCGCCGTGGTGCTCGCCATCAGGGCTTTGGCCCAGCGCCGCACCACCCCCGGCGCCCTCGTGCGCGCCGCCGCGGTGCCGTTCCTCGCCTTCGTCCTGGCCCTGGGCCTGGTGGTCCGCGCCGTCGTCGACAACGGGCTGGCGACCGGGCTGGGTCATCTGATCCCCGGCGGCACGGGGCTGGGGGCCCTGCTCGGCATCGCGGCCCTGGCAGCGGTGCTGGCCAATGTCATCAACAACCTGCCCGCCGTGCTGGTGCTGCTGCCGCTGACCGCCCCGTCGGGGCCGGGCGCGGTCCTGGCGGTCCTGCTGGGGGTGAACATCGGGCCGAATCTCACCTATGCCGGCTCCCTGGCCACGCTGCTATGGCGGCGCATCGTGCACGAACACGACAGTGACGTCGAACTCGGCGAGTTCACCCGGCTCGGTGTGTTCACCGTGCCTGCCGCCCTGGGGCTGTCGGTGGTGGCACTGTGGACTTCGCTCACCCTCATCGGAGGCTGACCACCATGAGAGTCATCGCCTGGATCACCGAGGGCACCTGGCCCGCCGGCATCGACGCCGCCCGCACCCACGCCCCCGACGACGCCGACATCGTGCTGCTCCACGTCACCCCGGCCGACATCCCGGGCGCGGCGCACGGTGCGTTCGCCGGTCTACTCGGCCGCGGCCACCGAGAACGCGACCCCGGCACAAGGCTGGAACACCTGGCCGCCGCCTCCGCCGAGACGCTCCTTGACCAGGCCGCGCAGCGTCTGGGTCGCTCGTGCGCCCGCATCGAGCGCACCGGCCGCGTCGAGCGGGAAGTCGTTGCCACAGCCGAGGGCGCCGACCTGCTCGTCCTCGCCCGCGACGGCGACCGCACCCACCTGGGGCCGCGCAGCCTCGGGCCTGCCAGCCGCTTCATCGTCGACCACGCCCCCTGCCCCGTCCTGTTGGTGTGGCCCGAGGCGGCGCCCGGCATCGCCACCATCCCGCCCCCGCCACCGCACCCGCCGCACCACCGGTAGCGGCAGGCACCGGGCGCTGAACCGCCGTCCGCGGCCGGGAGTGAGGCTGACGACAAATCGGGATGATTTTTGGCATGATACCCGTCATGCGGCAGCTGCCGATCCCCTTGAAGGGGGTCAATATTCCGATCAGGCCGCTGAACTGGGCTTTCCCTGTGGACGGTGAGGCAGCCGGGGTGACGTGGTGCGGTACTCGTTGAGTAGTCCGCCAAGTACCTGGCGGCGCCTGACCGTGGCGGCGGGCAGGGGGATGATGTTCGGGTCGTCGTCGGGTGCTCGTAGGTCCTGGCTGCGGTGGGCTCGTCCCGCGTTGTAGTGCTCCGTGTACATGGTAAGGACCGTGCGCAGGTGTCGTTCGCCGGTGATCAGGAGCCGGTCGGTGCATTCGGCGCGGGCTGCGCGTATCCATCGTTCAGCGAACGCGTTGGACCGTGGGCTCTGCGGCGGTGTCGGGATGACGGCTGTGCCGTTGCCGGCGAAGACAGCGTCGAACGCGGCGGTGAACTTGCTGTCCCGGTCACAGATGAGGAACCGGAAGCACCCCGCCCTCTCCTCGAGGTCCATGACCAGGTTGCGGGCGAGTTGGGCAACCCAGGCGCCGGTAGGACGGGCAGTGACACCCAGGACATGGACGCGCCGGGTGGCGATCTCCATGACGAAGAAGACATAGAGACGCTTGAGGAAGACGGTCTCCACATGCATGAAGTCACAGGCCAGCAGCGTGTGGGCCTCCCCGCCAGCGATAACAACGCTCGTGATCAATACATCTAGCGCTTGTCGATGGCGAGCTCGCCGTTCAGGATCACCATGCTGAGGTCGCGAAGGTTGCCGATGTCCGCA
The DNA here is from genome assembly GCF_042734105.1 of Streptomyces sp. NPDC059679. Taxonomy (NCBI): domain Bacteria; kingdom Bacillati; phylum Actinomycetota; class Actinomycetes; order Kitasatosporales; family Streptomycetaceae; genus Streptomyces; species Streptomyces sp. NPDC059679. Next base: position 7,079 of record NZ_JBHWES010000074.1, read on the forward strand.
GTGGGATCAGCGTTCAGCACGAGCAGGTCGGCGCGATTGCCGGGGGCCACCGTGCCGAGGTCGGGGCGGACACATTGCCGCGACGCGCCGCTGGTGCCTGCGGCCAGCACCTGGGTGGGCGTCATCCCGGCCGCCACCATGAGTCCGGCCTCTTCCAGAGTGTTGGCTCCGAACAGGCCCCGACCGCTGAAGGTGTCGCTGCCCAGCGCGATGTGCACGCCCGCCTCAGCGACCTTTTTGAGATTGACACGGGCGTCCGGGTGGGCATCGTCGATCCAGAGCGTGGGCGTGTAGGTGATGTCGTGTTCGAGCATCAGATCGATGAGGGAGTGGTCGGTGAGGGGCTCGACAGTGACACCGTGCTCCAGGCCGTCCGCCCCGGCCTCGATCGCCTCGCGTGCCGCGGCTTGCTGAGTGGTGTGGACGGTAACCCGAAGGCCCCGTTCGTGCGCGGTCTCGATACCCGCCCGAAGGAGATCGAGGGGGAGCCGTTCCAACTCGACACCATCCGGAAAGGCAGGATTCCGCCAGAGGTACTTCGGCTCGCCAGATCGTGCGCACGCGCCTTCCGACAGGAGTTTGATCGCGTCCACCTCGCGGTCAGCGAGGTGGTGCACCAGGTCGCGCATCTGCTGCACGCTGTCGACCTCTCCCGTGAAGCGCTCGCGCGCCCAGGGGTTGTCGCTGAACACCGTGGCGGCGGGGTGCCCGTCGCGTCCGGTGATGCCGCAGCCGGTTGCCAGCAGTCGCGGGCCTCTCAGCGTTCCTGCGGCGATTCTGGCCCGCGTGTCCAGGATTCCGCCCGTCGGATCGCCCACCGACTTGATGGTGGTGATCCCGTGGTCGAGGAACAGTCCGAGCTTTTCGGGAAGCTCGTTGTCCTCGAAGGCCCGCATCGAGTCCGGATCGGAGACCGCACGCACGTCGTAGAAGTGGATATGAGTGTCGATCAGGCCCGGCATGACCCATCCTCCGGCCGCATCCACCTCCTGTCCGCCCCTGAGCGGCTCGGCCGAGACGGATGCGATCTCTCCACCGTTGATGGCGACGTCGTACAGACCGGCGAGCGCCTGGCGGCCGTCGAAGACATGTGCGCGCCTGACCACGAGGTCGTAGGTCGCCGGGCCGCGAGCCCCGGCGCTCACGACTGCTTCGGATTCCTGAGGCATCGCATTTCTCCTGGCGCGTAGGTGTTCGGGCCGTGGTGCACGCATCGTGCGGCCGCTGGTATCGCGGGCCGGGAGGGTTCGGACCCCGCCCTAGAACAAACTGCAACTAAATCAGTCACAGTTAAGTTGTGTGTCGCGGCGCAGGGTGTGCATGCGCCACCGCCGGGTCAGTGATCCTTCACTTCGTTGTCGGCGGGCAGTATCTGCTGCAGCAGGCCGGCGATCGTCGTCCTGCCGAGTCGTTGCTCCAGAGCCCGCTCCGCGTTCTGGAACTCGGCGTCGAGCAGGTCGCCGATATTGCGTCCGACCTCGCACGCCCCGCTGGGCGGATGGGTGTGCCGCGAGAAGATCTGGCCCCCCTCGACGGCGGCGTACGCGTCATAGAGCGTGATGTCCCGCGGATCGCCAGCAAGGGACCAGCCGCCCCCTCGGCCCTCGGTGGACCGCACCAGGTGCGCGTCTCGCAAGCGCCCGAGGATGCGCCGCACGAGGACTGGATTGCTGTCAAGGCTGTCCGCGATCTCCGCAGAAGTCAACGAGCCCCCGCGCCGGTGCGCCAGCATCGCAAGCGCGTGAATCGCGACCGCGCTCCTGCTACTGAGACCCGCCAACTCCTGCTCCTGTCATCGCCACCATTAACTGCAACCAGGCTAGTTGCAGTTAAATAGGTGGTCAACCGAGCTGTAGTGCCGGCCGCGTTCGGCAGGGCGGCTGTGCCCGCCGGGCACAGCCACCCCGTGGCTACTACGACACCCCTGCTCCGCCGCAATCGGCGGTGGGCACGGGGAACCGCGTCGTCCCCGCGGTGGCGGACGCTTCCCGTGCCGGCCAGTTCCCCGTCCCATTTCGGCCGGTGGCGGCGGCGTGCCGGTGGGCGCGGACGAGACCATGCTGTTGAAGACCTGCCGGTCCGACACACGCGGTCGGCCCCTCGAAGCCCGCGGCATCAGCGGAGCGAGTAACTCCACTTCTGGGTGATGGGTTCATGGCGGCGTATCACCCCACTGTCATCCGCCACCCGGTGATCTTTGAAGACGGACCCTAGCCGTGGAAGGTCGCGACCTCTTCGAGCGCAGCTCGTTCGGTCGTGACGTGGTTCACCGGCGCGTCCTCGTCGGCGTAGCCGAAGGAGACGCCCACGAGCAGTCGCCCTGCGCTGACTGCGAGTTCGGCGCGGACCGTGTCGGCGTAGAAGCTCAGCAGCCCCTGCGGGCAGCTCGCCACGCCGTACGCGGTCATCGCCAGGAGCAGCGTCTGCATGTAGGCGCCGACATCGGCGGCCAGCCGGGGCCCGCCGTCCCCGGTGACGAACAGGAACGCGGCGTGCGGCGCGCCATAGAAGCGCAGGCTCTGCGCGTCGTAGGCAGCCCGCGCCTGGTGATCGTCGGGGCCGATGCCCAGTGCTCCGTACAGGCGGGCGCCGAACGCCGTCCGGCGCGCCTGGTGCACCGGTGCGTACATGTCCTCGGAATGCGGGAGGTCCGCCGAGGTGCGGTGTGCGGCGTGGGCCGACTGCAAGGCGTCCGCCAGGCGTTCACGCGCGGCACCGCTGGCCACCTCCACCCGCCACGGCTGCGCGTTGGAGTTGGACGGCGCGGCACCGGCCAGCGAGAAGATCGCGCGCATCGTGTCCTCGGGCACGGCGTCCGGACGGAACGCGCGGGTCGCGTGACGGCCGCGTATCAGCTTCTCCGCGCAGCCGCTCAGCTCGGTGGATACCGGCAAGCTCATGGACACTCCTCGACAGCAACGATGTAAACGAAACCGTTTACCTTGTGGGTACGGCGGGACCCTAACAGACGCCACTCGCCGGGGTAAACGCAGGCGTATACTTGGTGCATGAGCGCGACGACTACGGCCTCCGGAGGGCGCGGGCGGGGCGGACGGGAGCGCATCCTGGCCGCCGCCGCCCGGCTGTTCGCCGTCCAGGGGATCAACGCGACCGGCATGGAGCAGGTCGCGGAGGCGGCACCGGTGTCCAAGCGGACGCTCTACGCGCATTTCCGGACCAAGAGCGACCTGGTGATCGCCCACCTCCAGGACCTCGCCTCGTCGGGCGCGACCCTGGAGAGCGTGCTGACCCGCGAGGACATCCCTCCGCGGGAGCGGATCCTCGGGCTGTTCGACCAGCCCACGCCGGACGCGGCACCGGTGCGCGGGTGCCCGTTCATCGATGCCGCGGCGGAGTTCCCCGACCCGGACAGCACGGTCCACTCCTACGCCCGCGAGCAGAAACTGCGGATGGTGGGGCTGGTCACCGCACTGCTGACAGAGCTGGGCTGCCGCGAGCCGGCCGCACTCGCCGAACAGCTGGTCACCCTCGCGGACGGGGCGGCCAGCCGGGCCATGGTGCTGGGCGAAGCGGACTACGGCAGGCACGCACGGACAGCAGCGGAGACCCTTCTCGCCCACGCCCTCGCGGGGTGACCCTGCGGGTGCGATCAATCATCCACGCAGGTCGGGAGCTTGATCACAGATCTTCGGTTCTCCTCGACATGCACCCCGGGGTCTTCACCTGCGCAGGGCCCCGGCGGCACCATGATCTGTCGTGCTGCTGCGTCTGGCCTACCTCGCCGCGACCAACGCCCTCGCCTTCCTGCGCCTCCTGCCGATGAACGACAGGAAGAAGGACGTCGAGATCCTCGTCCTCCGGCACCAACTGCTGGTCCTACAACGCCAGGCCGGGAAGCCCGACCTTACCCGCAGGTGCAGCAGGGCCACGAGGAGTGCCCGGTCGGGCCAAGTCAGCTGTGGACTGCCGTCAGCTGTGGTGGACGGTCTACCTGTGAACACTTCCATATCGCCCAGGACATCGTCCCATTTGGCGAGTCCGCGGCAGCAGATCCGGCCGGCCCGGGCCGGGCCGGGGATGCCCCATGTCGGCGGGAACGGGATTGACCAGGCCTGGATGAGAGCGCGTAGCCCGGGCCTGGCCGCGCTGGGCGGCCAGGCCCGGGGCGGCTGCTGAGGGCCGCAGGGGTTTGTCAGGCGGAGGCGGGACGCAGCGGGTAGGCGTAGCTGTAGGTGCGCCCGGAGTGCAACAGGTACTTCTCCAACGGTGCCGCGCCCCAGGAGTTGATGCCGCCGACGCCCATCTGGCGGTGGTTGACGAGCAGGATCGTCTCGTCGCGACGCCTCAGCTGATACGGATGCCTGGGGCCGTCGAGGTCCGACGGTGTGAAGTGCAGGGCGCTGGTCTCCAGCAGCGGCTCGCCCTCGGCGGAGTCGGCGACGACGGTCAGACCCTCGCCGGAGCGGTCGGTCAGCGACAGCCGGCGGACGTCCGTCTGGTTCCCCGTCTGCAGGTCCGGCAGCCCGGCCGGGGCGTCGAGGGTGTGCCGCACCCGCACCTCCGGGCCGCTCACCGTGACCTCGGTCGCGGTCTCGGTGACCGTCAGCCTGCCGGTCACCGGGGCGTCGCCGGGGGCCGGGGCGTGCCAGTCCAGCGCCAGTTGCTCGGCGGCGACCTCCTGCCCGGCCGGGGCCCAGCGGGTCCGCTCGCGCAGGACGGCGCCTCCAGCGCCGCCCGAGGCCCCGATCAGGCCGATCCACCCGGCTGACACCTCTGCTTCCACGTCGTCATCCTCTCGGGTCGGCTCGTTCGGGGGGAGGTCACAGGCGTCATCACGGTGATCACACGCCCGGGTAGTTGCGCCATACGCCTCGAGGAAACGGCTTTCGGCGCAATACGGTCCCCATGACGTTCCTGAGGTCCGAGCACATGAAGTGATATCGGGCGGTTGGCCAGTCGCTTTCATCCTCCTCGGCGACCCCCTCTGGATCACGGAGGATCTCGGCGTGGATCCACTCCACGAGATGCCGGACCTCCGGGTCCGCGAACCTTAGAAGCTGTTGTCTTTCCGGGCTTGAGGACGGTGTTTTCGCTGGTCGGGCATAGGGGCGATGATCCTGTGGGAGTGGTGGTCTGTCGTGTCGCCGCTGCTGTGGAGGCCTTGGATGCCGTCGGTTGTGGGGCTGCTGGAACAGCGCGAGCTCGTCGCTCGCCGTCGCGTGGACGAGCTGCGGGAGGAGGCCGACCGTATCCAGGCTGAACTGGCCGTGGCCGAGCGGGACTGGAAGGAATGGGCCATCGCTCGCTTGCGGGTGGGCGAGGTGCTTGCCCCGGGAGACGAGACCGAGCGTGGCCACGACCAGTTCGACCGGATGTCGGCGTACACCTGAACGTGGCTCTGGCAAGATTTTCGTAGCCGGGGATCATCTCGGGAGTTCCATGGTCGACCGATCCACGGAGCGGCGGAGGTGGGCGATGAGGACGACGCGGTGGCGGAGCAGGGAGACGCTCGCGCGTCCTGCCATGATCCGTTTCTGGAGCTTCAGGTCGGTGATTCGGCCCTCATTGACGCCGGAGTTGTAGGGGGTGGTAATCCCCTGGGCGACGGCATACTGGTCTTCGCGCAAGGCTCCGGCAACACCGGCAAGCGGTGCCAGGCCGCTGCGGGAGAGATCGTCGAGCCAGGTCGGCAGGGGTGTTGCGTCCCGGTTGTCGAGCATGGCGGCGAACCGGCGGACCAGGTCGTAGGTGTGCTGAAGTTCCGGGCATTGGTCGAGGAGTCGGTGCAGGCGCTCGGTGGCATAGAGGTTGCGTTTGTCCGGGCGGGTGGTGATCCATCGGGCGGTCTCGCGCGGGGACGGTGGGCGCTCGTGGGGCTGGTCCAGCGGCAGCCCACGTCGCAACGGTGCGATGGCCATCTTCACGCGCTGGTAGTGCCCGAGGTAGCCCTTGGTTCGGAGTTCCTCGTGCAGGGCCTTAGCATTATGTTCTCCCTCGTCCCAGCGTTGTTGCAGGTAATCGCGGTAGGGGTCCAGGGTGGAGGGTTTGCGGGGCGGGCGCCGCATCACCTCCTGCCAGGTGCTGGCGAGGGCGTACTTCCGCACCGTGCGGCGGTCCAGGCCGAGTGCCCGGGCCACGGCGCTGTAGCTGCGGCCGATGTCGGTCAGCGCGTGCACGGCCTCGAACAGCCTCCTGGCGTGCCGCCCGGCTCGCGTGTCCTGTGCCGTTCAGAAACGCGTCACTGCTGGTCATGCCGCGTATCTGTACTCATTGATCAGGCCACCAAGGATACGGGTCTGGAGTAGCCGTCCTGGGGTTTTCAAGTCGCTCAGCGGCGCGGTGTGGTGGTCGGCGAGTGGAGGTAGTTGCTCTCGGGCCTGATGCGGTCGATGCCCGTTGTAGTGTCCGGCGTAGGTGCTGAGAACGTGGAGAGCGTGGCGCTCGCTCCAGAGCAACAGGTGGTCGAGGGCCTCGCGCCGTAGCGTCCCGATGACCCTCTCGCAGTGTGCGTTCATCCGCGGGGACTGCGGGGCGGTCTTGAGGGTTTTGATGCCCTCAGCTTCGAAAATCGCGTCGAAGGAGTCGGTGTATTTGTCGTCCCGGTCGCGGATCACAAAGCACAACGACTCCAGGCGCACGCCCACTTCAAGCGCAAGGTTGCGGGCCTGTTGGGTCGTCCACTGTGCGGTCGGATGCGCGGTCACCCCGGCGATGTGGAGGCGGCGTGTGCCGTGCTCGAGGAAGATCAGTGCGTAGACGCGGCGAAGATCCACCAGGTCGATGTGCAGGAAGTCGCAGGAGATGATGACCTCGGCCTGGGATGTCAGGAACTCACGCCATGTAGGCCCGCCGCGGCGGGGAGCCGGGTCGACCCCGGCTGCCGTCAAGATCTTCCATACCGTGGATGCGCCGATCCTGTGGCCCAGCCGGGCGAGCTCCCCCTGGATCCTGCGGCAGCCCCAGCGCGGGTTCTCCCGCGCCAGCCGCAGCACCAACTCCTTCACAACTTCCGCCGTCGCTGGCCGGCCCGGCTTGCTCCGGCACGCACTGTAGTCCCACCTGCGTGCAACGAGACGCCGATGCCAGCCGAGCAAGGTCCCTGGTGTCACGGGGAACACCTGTTCCCAGCGACGCCGAGGTATCAGCGAAGACAATGCCGCGAACCACAACCGGTCCGCCCACTCATACCGCACCGGACTCGAAAGTTGCCTGCGCAGCACCGCGTTCTCATGCCGGAGCACGAGCAACTCAGCGTCTGTGGCCATCCGCCGCCGACGCAGCAGCACCGCTGGGACCGTCAGAAGCTTCCGCGTGACCTGATACACCAATGAGACGATCACCTGCACATGGTCCCAACGAGCCCGCAGATCCCGCCAGACCGCCTACGACCTGCAGCGACGCATTTCTGAACGGCACAGGACCGGCGCGGCCAACTGGCGGCGCAGGACAGCATTCTCGTGCCGCAACACCAGCAGTTCCGCCTCCTTCGCCGTCCCGCGACGCAGGAGCACCGACGGAACCGTCAGCAGCTTCCGGGTCACCTTGTACAGCAAGGACACGATCACGGAGGACATGATCCCAGCGGACTGACCGCGCCCCGTTCACCTGCGGCGATGACTTTTCGAGCGGCACAGGATCGAGCTCGGGGAGAGCGTGAAGGGCTTACCTTCCCGAATGATCCTGTGATGGTCTCCGAGTAGGCCCACGTTGCAGCGCGGGTCGGGAAGGCACGCCTGTGCTCAGCGTAGTCACCGACGACGGCTCCACCCAGTCCGGCTCCCTGATCGACGAGATCGTCCGCGAAGGAGCCCGCCGCATGCTGGCAGCCGCGCTGGAGGCGGAAGTCAACCAGTACATAGCCGAGTTGGCTGCCGAGCAGGACGAGCGCGGACATCGCTTGGTGGTTCGCAACAGCCACCACCAGACGCGGACCGTGATCACCGCGGCCGGCCCGGTCGAGGTGCGGGCCCCGCGGGTGAATGACCGGCGGGTGGACGAGGCGACCGGCGAGCGTAAGCGGTTCTCCTCGAAGATCCTGGCTCCGTGGTGCCGCAAGTCCTCGAAGATCTCTGAGGTGCTGCCGCTGCTCTACCTGCACGGACTGTCGTCCGGGGATTTCGTGCCCGCGCTGGAGCAGCTCCTCGGCGGCGCTGCCGGGTTGTCGTTGGCCACGGTCACCAGATTGACGAAGCAGTGGGGCGATGACCACGCCGCCTTCCAGGCGCGTGACCTGTCCGACCGGGACTTCGTCTACGTCTGGGCCGACGGGGTGCACCCCAAGGTGCGGCTCGGGCAGGTCCACTCGTGCGTCCTGGTCCTGCTCGGCGTGCGCGTCGACGGAAGGAAGGAGCTGATCGCCTTGGCCGAGGGGTTGCGGGAGTCCACCGAGTCGTGGGCCGACCTGCTGCGCGACTGCCGCCGACGCGGCATGAGGGATCCTGAGCTGGTCCTCGAGGATGGCGCGATGGGCCTGTAGAAGGCCCTGGCCGAGGTGTTCCCCGCCGCGCGGCATCAAAGGTGCTGGGTCCACAAGGTCCGTAATGTCACGAACTGTCTTCCGGAGTCCGCGCATCCGGGCGCCATGAAGGCGATGCAGGACATCTACAACGCCGAGGACCGCACGCACGCCGAGCAGGCGGTTCAAAGCGTTCGCGAAGACGTACACCGCGAAGTGGCCCAAGGCCGTGGCGAAGATCACCGACGACATCGAGGAGCTGCTGGCGTTCTACGACTTCCCAGCCGAGCACTGGATCCACCTGCGGACCACGAACCCCATCGAGTCGACGTTCTCAACGGTCAAGCTGCGGACCAAGGTCACCCGCGGTGCGGGCAGCCCAGCCGCCGCCCTGGCGATGGTGTTCAAGCTGGTCGAGTCCGCCCAGGACCGCTGGCGGGCGATCATCGGAGCCCACCTGGTTCCTCTCGTCCGTGCTGGAGCCCGGTTCGAAAACGGCCACCTCGTCGAACGACCAGAGACCATGGCGGCGTGAACTCTGGGCTGAGCCGATGAGCTCAGGTCACGGACGGTCATCTCTTCCCAGACCGGCGAATCTTCCCAGACCGGCGAACCGGTCCGTGGCCGCGACGATGGCGTCGATCGTGGCGTCCCCCGACAGCCCGTGCCCCTCGTCGCCGATCAGCACAAGCTCCGCGTCCGGCCACACCTGGGCCAGGTGCCATGCGATGTCCGGGGGGCCGCTGATATCCATCCGCCCGTGAACCATCACGCCGGGGATGCCGGTGAGCTTGCCGGCATCGCGCAGCAGCGCTCCGTCCTCCAGAAAACCGGCGTGCCGCCAGTAGTGCGTGACGAGACGGGCGAAGCGCATCCGGAAGTGCGGGTCCTCGTAACGGGGATCGGGCCGGTGTCCCCGGTGGGTGGACACGTGCACGTCCTCCCACCGGCACCATTCCCGCGCCGCGCGCTCCCGTACGGCGGGATCGGGATCGGCGAGCATCCGGGCGTATGCCTCCACCAGGCTGCCGTCTCGCTCCGGTTCCGGTACGGCACCGCGGAACCTCTCCCATTCCTCGGGGAAGATCCGCCCCATGTCCCGGGTAACCCACTCCACCTCACGGCGGGTGGTGTTGGTGATGCTGAACAGCACCAGCTCCGATACGCGTCCGGGGTGTTGCTCGGCGTAGGCCAGCGCCAGGGTCACGCCCCAGGAGCCGCCAATGACCAGCCAGGTGTCGATGCCGAGGCGCCGGCGCAGAAGTTCGATGTCGGCTATCAGATGCGGGGTGGTATTGGCGGCGAGCGAAATCTGCGGATCGGCCGCGTCCGGGGTGCTACGACCGCACCCGCGCTGGTCGAACAGCACGATGCGGTACGCCGAGGCGTCGAACAACTGGCGCCAGAACGGCCCCGCGCCGGACCCCGGCCCGCCGTGCAGGACGAGGGCGGGCTTGCCCCCCGGATTTCCGCAGGTCTCCCAGTACACGCGGTTGCCGTCGCCGACGTCCAGCATGCCGTGCTCATACGGCTCGAAGGAAGGATAGAGCCCGATCATGTGAGACGCTCTCCCTGAGATGTGACAGTGCTGTTAGATTAGCAGGGGTGAGGAATCATCCGGATCCGGCCGCTGTCGGCACGCTGCTCCGCCACGTGCTGGAACTGCTCGACGCGGACGTGGCCAAGGTCTACCAGGAGCAGGGCTTGTCCGAGTACCGACCCCGCTTCTCCCCGGTCGTACGCGCGCTGCTGGCCGAAGGCCCGCTGTCGGTCCGCGACCTAGCAGCGGCAATCGGCGTCACGCACTCGGCCGCAAGTCAGACGGCGGCCCAGATGGCCCGCGCGGGCCTGGTCACTCATACCTCCGACCCGCAAGACGCCCGCCGCCGTCTGATCGAGCTCACCCCCAAGGCCCACGCCCTGCTGCCGCAGATCCAGGCGGAGTGGGACGCGACGGTGGCTGCGATGGCGGAACTGGACGCGGAACTTTCCATGCCGCTGGCGGACCTGCTGACCGAAGTCGCGCAGGCGGCACGCCGCCGCCCGTTCCGGGAACGGATCGCGGCGGCCTATCAGCGCTAGGCGTCCGCCAGAGCCCTCCCACCTGCGAGCCATACGCGCGGCAACAGCCGTGCCGATGGCTCGGACGCTACTGACTCCCTCGTGGTCCCCGCCGAACAGCAGAACGCCAAGACATCCGAGTCAACCCATCTACAAGTCTTGACTATTACTCCATGACGGGCGGAGTTTGTCTCATCGCCGTGTCATTTCCTCGGCGCGGACGTCAGCTCACGCGTTGTTCAGCCAGGTCCAGCCAGTGCTCCACGTCGGCCGGGGTGAAGTGCCTGATGGCCCAGTCGACCATGCGAAGGCTCATGTGCGCCCATGCTGGCCGGAGGATGTCCTCAGGGAGAGAGTCGAGGACAGCATCGAGACGTTGTGTCACGCCTGGATCGGTTTCCTTCGCATGAATGCCGAAGCGCAGGGTGACGAGGTCGAATCGGCGATCGCCGCGGGCAGCGCCGTCCCAGTCGACAACGCCGGTGATCGAGCCGCCGATGGTCAGCATGTTGCCAGGCTGGAAGTCCATATGCACGGCGTCCTGCCCGGCCAGCTCGGGAAGGTAGTTGCTGCCGACGGCAGCAATCCAGCGTTCGAGTGCGGCACTGCGGCGGTTGTGTTGGCGCAAGGGCCCGTGCAGGCAGTAGCCGGCCCCGTCTTGCCGCAAGTGAAGTGCCACCGTCGGAATGTCGGGGCGGTCGGCAAGCTGATCGGCCTGCATCTGGTTGAGTTCGAGCGCTTGGTCCAGGCCGCTGTGGTCAAGGTGGTCGATCTTCGTGCCCGGCAGGAGTTCTTGCACCATGACTACCGCGTGATCGATTTGAGCGACCAGCTCGGTAGCCGGGGCCGGATAGCCTGCCAGCCGTAGCACCTCTGCAACAGCGAGTGGTCCCGCTTGCATGCCTTCAGCCTGGCTATGCGGGCGCCATTTCAGGACTGATCGGTGATCGTCGGGCCAGCGCACGTAGGCTGCGCCGACCTGCCCGCCTGGACAGGGGCCATCGAGAGCCAAACGGACACCGGTCTGCATTTGAAGGGCGTCTATCATCTGGGCGGCGTCGAGCCGCTCAGCACGCGCCCAGTTCTGCCGTGGAGAAGTCACTGGAGCGATTATCGCTGCTGGCCTCTCAATGGTCAGCCCAGTCAGAACACTGTTCTCTGGTTTCGTTCACGCGGATCTCCTTTGCTGCGACGGCCACTCCCCGAAGGGGGTCAGCTTCATTGCTCGACCGGGTTCGACCCGCTCAAGAAGCGGCTGTCCAAGGTCTCGCTCCAGGCGGTTGATCTGGACCACCAGCGTCGACTGGTGGATGCCGAGGGCCTGGGCGGCCTCGCGGATCGTGGGGTAGGTGGCGGCTGCCATGAAGCGCCTCGGCAGAACGATGCTCCCGTCCAACACGCCGACGGGAGCACACCAGCAACGCTTTCACTCGAACGAGGTACGGCAGCGACTTGCTGTCCTGTCGAAGTACATCTGTCAGATGGCGAGCCGCTGATCTGGTGGGGCGCCATCTTGATTGAGAACGCCGGCTCTCGGTGTTCTCAATCAACATGGCTTTCACGGAATCGTGCTGACGGACAGGACGGCCGACTCAGTCGTCTTGATCTTCGTTGATGCTGCCCGTGGTCTCCCTCAGCCGGCGCCGTGCTGCGTCCAGACGCTCCGTGTAGTCAGCAGCGAAGATCCCGGGAAGTGCCTTGTCCAACGTCCCCGCGAGCTTGTGGATCGGGGCCCACGCAGCCGGATCGTCGACCAGACGACTGAGATCCGTCATCTGAACTCGCTCCAGCCAGTCCGAGAGGACGAGCGCCTCGTTGGAGGTGAGCTTGATCGTGATCTCCGTGTTGTCCACGAGTCGAACTTAGCCTGGCGCTTCGCGGAAGTCTCGTTCGTGATGGAGGCAGAACCGCCGGTAGAGAGGGTCTTGGGTTCCGAGGGCGGTGTAGATCCGAGCGAACCGTCGGCTCAGCTCGGCTGTCGTTGCCAGGTAGAGCTCTTTGGGGTCGATGGTGGCCGTCGGCGGATTGAGGATCAGCTTCGCCAGCACCACGATCTCGGGGAAAGTCACGAGGTGACGGCGGTCCTCGGCTGAGATCTTCTTGCTTGCGGAGTGGGCTTCGACGCGGTCGAGGCGATCGGTCCATTCCTTCCCGAGGTCGATCGGCATGCCGGAGGCGGACCACTCTTCAATGATCGTCCGCGCGAGGTCGAGTGCCTGCCGGACTTGTCGCTGACGGCGGGCGATCTGGTCGAGTCGGTGTTGGGCCTGGATGACTTCCGGGAGGTGTGTGAGGGGGATGTCATGGGTGGACCGGGTCCAGAGCTGATGTCGGGGACAGAGGTGCTGGTGGGCGGGCGAAAGGGTGATCACCACGGAAGCCGTGGGGCTGCGCCGGGCCGTGCAGCAGCCGCAGGGACGGCCGATCAGCCGGTCCGGTCGGAGATCGGGGCCGTTGGGGTTGAGGAAGTCGGCGAGTGCGGGTAGAGCTCTGGCGAGCCTGGCTGGCGGGCGCCCGGAGAGTGTGGCCAGGCGGTCGGGTGAGTGGGGAGTCCATCCGGCTGTGGTGTTGCTGAGCGGGGAGAACTCTGGAGGGAGGGGGCCCAGAAGCCGGGCAAGGACGCTGGCCGGGCGGTTGTTGGCGACGGCCAGGCGGTGGAGGTAGGAGCCGAGAGTCTCGTTGTGGACGGGGCCGAGAGAGATAGGCAGGGGGCGGAGTTGTTCAGGCTGCGTCGGCATCCGGCCTCCGGCGGCGGGGCTTTCGGGCTCTGCGCCGTTCGTTGCGTGCGTCCTCGGCGGTCTGGTCGACCTCGATGGCGTCGAGGGTCTTGCGGGTAACGGCCTCGTTGCCGCTAATGATGGCCTCAAGGGCCGCGCCGCGGACCAATTGGGAGAGACTGCCGATCGCGCCGTCGGTGCGTTCGTGGAGGTAGCCGTCGAGCTTGACCAGGCTTCCGGGCTTGTGCCGGTGCAGCCTGAGCGCGTCTTCGAGTGAGGCGACCAGGTTCCGCCAGTCCTGTCGTTGTGCGCTGGTGCCGTAGGCGAACGGTTCGGTGTCGGTGACGGTGTAGCGGCCGGCGATCTGCTGCCCGCGGACTCCGCTGAACAGGCCGCTGGCCGCGACGTCCGGCCAGTACGAAGGTGGCGGGGATGCGTTCGGACAGGTATTTGAGCTGGTCGGAGGCTTCAGCTCCGGCCTGGGTGGCGAGGTTGAGGTTGTGGATCTCGTCGACCAGGGCGAGCTCGACCCTCAGCTTGATCAGCAGGTCGCAGACCGCGTTGGTGATGGAGGTCTGCGTCTCGGTTCTGGGAACCGGGAGGCCCAGGAACCGGGCGAACTCGATGGCGAGCATTTTCGGGGTGGCCCGGGGCGGAACGGTGACGTAGACGACGGGCATGCGTCCCTCAGCGGCCGTGCCGAGCCGTTTGCGGACCAGGAGTTCATGGTTGCGGCCGCTGGGCGATGGCGGTGGTCTTCCCGGTTCCGGCCTGGCCGGTGACGATCAGGCCGCGGCGGCCGGAGATCTGGTGCCGGTTGAGTAGGACGAGGCGCCGTCCGGTGGTGAACACGCTGCGGATGGTGGGGGTGGCCACGACCACGAGGCGGGAGTGGTAGTCCAGCCGGGGCTCGTTGTAGGCGAGCCGGTTCTCCTCGCTCAGGGCCTGAAAAGCCCGAAGCGAGAGCAACTGCGGGCAGGTCGGGGTGTCGTCGACGAACCGTCGCCACCCGTCCTTCGTGGTGAGCGGGTTGTGCTCGTCGTCCGGGACAGCGGGCGCGGTCACCACAGCGGTTGTCCTTCCTCTTCCAGGGGGTTGAAGACACCGAAGGTGACCGGCCTCTCCTCGTCGTTGTCCTGGCCCTCCGAGTCGGCAGCCCGGGCGGGCGGGAGCGCCGGCCGTGAAGGGACCTCGATGGCAGCCCGGGTGCGGGCCATCACCTGAGCGGATCCGGCAGGCGGTTTCCCGGACCGGCGCAGGAGCTTGGCCAAGAACTGCGCGACGGCAGTCTCGCTGGTGTCGTCCTTGCCCTGGTCAGCGAGGAGCTGGCGCGCGTGGCGCAAGGTGAAGTCGGCGAACGGGGCCCGGACCATCGGCCGATGCGTCCAGGTGGCCTCGATCCACCGCCGGGTGTCGCTTCGCCGTACCCAGACGCGGGAGACGTCGTAAGGGTCGTAGTGGACCTCCCACAGATCCTGCTTGGCCGTCACCCCGGACGGCTGCCGGCGGAGCCGGTTGAGTTCCGGGCTGTCATAGGTGCGGTAGTCGATCTTGATGCCGTAGTCGTTGATGGCCCTCCAGACAACGGGCAGCAGCCCGATGTAGTCCTCCGCCGACAGCGCGACTGGCAGGTAGCCGGCCCGGGCGACGGCGATCGCGTACGACTCGTTCGGCGACAGCGTCCGCCCTGGCATGTAGGGGTTGCGCAGACCCTCGTGCGGACGTTGCTGCCAGCAGACGATCCACTCGTCCAGCAGGTCCTGGAGCTGGGCGAGGGTCCAGACCGCCTCGGCCGCCGGATCACTGCCGCGGCGGGTGACATCGGAGCCGGTGTAGCCCGCGACGTACTGACAGAACAGCGAGTTGATCGACGCGAAGGTCCTCTCCACGATCGCCTTGTCCGTCGGGGTTCGGGGACGGGCGAGCTGGAGAGATTCCCAGCAGTGAACAGGCCGAGGAGAACGTGTCGGAGACGAACAGCTTGCCGTGGTCGATGACGATGGTGTCCGGGATGATCACCGGCTTGGCCGCGGCCTGCTCCAGCCGTGTATCGATCGCCGTCAGCCGCTCATGCGGCAGAATCGAGTCCGCCATCGCCAGTGCCTGGCTCCAGCCCGGCCGCATCGGCTCCGGCACCAGCATCCTCGCCAGCAGCACCGCGGCGTCGACGCCCTTGGTGCCCGCCGGCCGCAGCAGGGCCGCACAGATCGTCCGCGTGGTGACATCGACCGCGATGGTCATCTCCGGACGGGCCACGACACCCTCGTCCAGCACCGCCATCACATCCAGCCGCGTGGAATCGATCTGCACGATCTCCCCAGGCCGGGCGGCCATCGACGGGGTGAACGGACCTGCGGGCCGAAGCGCCCGCTGACGGCGGACCACTGCCGACCCGAAGGGCTCGTTGTTCTTGGCGACGTTGTTCACCAGCCGGTAGAAGGTGGCCCGCTTCGGCAGTTCCACCACCCCTTCGCCGTACTTCTCGGTGAGGATCTGCTCGGTCTGCATCATCAGCCGCTTGCGGTCGCCGGTCGACAGCTCCGTCTGCCCGGCCAGGGCCTCGGTCAGGGCGGACACGACACGTTCGTCAACCCGGCCCGTGCCCGGGACCGGGGTCGGAGGCTTCCGGGACCGGCCGTCCACCAGCCCCCCAGAGTCCCTCGGCCTCGTAACGCTGCCGCATCCGCAGAAAGGTCCGCTGGCTGAGCTGCTGTCCGCCAGCCGCCAGCTCGGCGACCTTCGCGGCTTCCCGTTCCATGAGCGTCCGCCAGGCCGGGTCGTACTCCGGCCGGGGAGCCGTGCCCTCCTCCGCGTCCGGCGGCAGGCCGGTGATCACTTCCACGACGTGCCGTTCCCAGAACCGGGCCTGCTCGACCACCGGCGGAGGCAGCGCGTCCACCAGCGCAAACGGCGGCAATGCCGACTCCGGGACGGCATCAGGTGCCCGGTCGAGGAGCTCGAAGTCGGCAGCGGCCATCACGTATGAGGCCGCCATCACGCTGGCGTCCCCCTCCTCGCTGACCAGCCGCAGGGCCGTTCCCTCCAGCCCGACGATCTGATGGGTGCGGCCCTCGAACCGGATCCGGTCCCCGACACGCAGCACCCCTCGGGGAGCCAGCTCACCCATGGCCCACCGCCGCAAGCCCGACACGGGAGCCGTCGCCCAGTGGAACCGCCAGATTGGTGTGCAGGTCACCGCACCACAGCAGGTGAAAGAGCGTGGGCAACACCGCCAACGGGTCACCCACCGCCTGGGCGCCGTCCATCAGCAGCTGCGGCTCGCGGAAGACCTCCCCGAGGCAGGCCGCGATGGCGCCGATCCGATTGCGCGGGTGCCGGTAGCCCGACAGCCAGCGGACGTTGGCCATCTCCACCGGATCCGGCTCGTGTACCAGCGAAAACGACCAGCACCCCGTCGCCTGACACATCGCCTCGGTCGCCGCGAACTTCACCGCGTCCTCTGACCCCACCCGGTCCGCCGGCCGGACATCGATGACCAGGCCCGAGCCGTCGTCCAACCGCGCGAAGTAGTCCGGCGTGTGCGAGATCCGGCGCCTCGGCCCCGGCCACGTCACCCGGAACGGCTGCGAGGCCAGCCCCACCACCCGCCGATCGTGATCGAGCAACATCGCCCGGTCCCGCTCC
Organism: Streptomyces sp. NPDC059679; assembly: GCF_042734105.1. NCBI lineage: Bacteria > Bacillati > Actinomycetota > Actinomycetes > Kitasatosporales > Streptomycetaceae > Streptomyces > Streptomyces sp. NPDC059679. Next base: position 23,918 of record NZ_JBHWES010000074.1, read on the forward strand.
AGCCAGGACTCGAACCCCACCAACGACTCCGTCGTCGCAGCCCAGTACCAGCCCGGAAAGTGCCGCTGCCCGCGGTAGGACACGAAATGCCGGACCGGGGGCACCGCCTCGAACGCAACCCGAGCCACTGCCCCGAGCACCGACTTCCGCAGGCCACCACTGTCCCCGTCAGCCCACTCAACCTCGACCAGATCCAGGTCCATCGACACCCCCAGCACTCACGTACATGCTGAAAGCGACCGTGACAGGAACAGTGGGAACGAGACCAGCGAAGTGAGATCAAACCCCACGAACGAAGCAAACACCGCCGCTCAGGAGCCACCACACTGAGAATCTGCCAGCACGAACGAGACCGACTGGGAATCCGACAGCTTCAATGCGACAGGACAGTCGCTGGGCGGCCGTGCCGTGTTGATCGAGCTGAGTGTGCGACGTCTGTACTGCGAAAACGCCACGTGCGGAAAGACCCCATTCGCCGAGCAGGTGCCGGGTCTGACCGTGCGCTACCAGCGGCGCACGCCGCTGCTGCAGCACCTGGTCGAGGCAGTGGGCGGGCCGAGGCGGAGCCCGGATGCTGCGGATCCTGAACATCACGCTCTCGCGCTGCACCGTCCTGTCACAGCTGATGCGCATGTCACTGCCAGCCCTTCCCCCGCCCCGAGTGCTGGGCGTGGACGACTTCGCACTCTACGGTGACACCTTCGGAACCCTCCTGGTCGACGCCACCACCCGGCTGCCCCTCACACTCTGGGAGGGACGGGATGCCGAACAGCTCAGCCGCTGGCTGCACGAGCATCCAGGCGTCGAGATCGTCTGTCGTGACGGCTCCCTCACCTACCGGCAGGGCATCACCGACGGCGCCCCCGACGCCGTGCAGGTCAGCGACCGCTTTCACCTCTGTCAGAGGCTGTCCCGCCGCGTCCAGGACATCGCCGCCGCGCACCGTGGCTGCCTGTCCACGGCACTGCCACCGACTGTCGAATCCAACCCGTCTCCGGCCGGGGAGACCGTCGAGGACGCCGCGGCGGACACCCGGGCCGGGCGTCACGCCAGAAGGCTCTTCGAAGCCGTACACACCCTCACCGACACGAGCCGGCCCTACAGCGCCGTAGCCCGCGAACTCGGCCTGGACCGCCGCACGGTCCGCAAGTACGCCCGGGCCCGCACCTGGCAGGAGGTGATGCGCCGCCCGCCCCGTCGTTCCTCAACCCTGGATCCCTACCTCGACTACCTGCAACAACGCTGGGACGAGGGAGAACACAATGCGAAGATCCTCCACGAGGAAATCCAGGCCAAGGGGTACCTCGGCCACTACCAGCGCGTGAAGATGGCCGTCGCACCCCTGCGACGCGGTCTTCCCCTGGACGAGCCGCGCAAACGCCCGCCCTCCCCGCGCGAGGCCGCACGCTGGATCACCACTCACCCCGACCGCCGTAATCCACTGGCCAACGAACGGCTGCACCAGCTCCTTGAACACTGCCCGGAGCTCCGGCTCACGCACGACCTGGTCCGCCGGTTCGCCGCCATGCTGGACAGCCGCGATGCCACACCCCTGCCGACTTGGCTCGACGATCTCTCCAACAGCGGCCTGAAGCCCCTCGTCGGCATCGCCGGAGCCCTGCGCGAAGACCGGCACGCCGTGGCCGAGGGGATCACCACACCCTACAGCTCCGGCGTCAACGAAGGCCGCATCACCGACGTCAAACTGCAAAAACGACTGATGGCGGGACGCGCCGGTGTTCCGCTCCTCCGTCAACGGGTCGTCCTGATCGCCCACTTCCGCCGCCGCTATGCGGACGGGCTGACCGCCACCCCGAGATGATCTCCGGCTACGAAAATCTTGCCAGAGCCAGAAAAGTCCGTACGCCGACACACCAGCAACTCGGCGCCCCGATCGTGCTCGTGTGGGACAACCTGAACGTGCACAGAGACCGCCGACTGCAAGAGTTCATCGACACCCATGACTGGATCACCTGTTACTTCCTGCCGTCCTATGCACCCGATCTCAACCCCGTCGAGGGCATCTGGTCACTACTGCGACGCAGCAGCCAGGCCAATACGGCCTTCACCGACCCTGACCACCTCATGAGCGCGCTTCGGCACGGTCTCCGCCGGATCCAGTACCGCAGCAACCTCATCGACGGATGCCTCGCCGAAACCGGCCTCACCTTGACGACATCACGGCAACAAGGTCAGTAAACCAGTGGCGTCCCCGTGGACGAACCTCATAGCTTGTGAACTCGTGACTGATGCTCCGAAGATGCGCCCGAATCCACACGACCTCGGCCGGGTGTTCAACGAGGTGCCGGAGCTCTACGACCGAGTGCGGCCGGGGTACCCCGACGAGCTGGTCGCGGACCTTGTCGCCGTCACCGGCATGGACGATAAGTCGTCGGTCCTTGAGGTGGGCTGCGGTACCGGTCAGGCGACGCGCTCCCTGGCAGCGCTTGGATGCTCAGTGACCGCCATCGAGCCGGGCCTGGAAATGGCTGCACTCGCTCGCCACCGGATCAGCTCCTTCCATAACGTCGCAGTCGAGACGTCGACGTTCGAGGAGTGGGACGACCGCGGTCGACGCTTCGATGTTCTCGTGGCTGCGCAATCATGGCACTGGGTCGACCCTTCGATCGGCTGGCAGCGAGCGCACGACGTGCTCTACCCCGGGGGCTGGATGGCGCTGCTCGGCCACGTCGTTGTCCGCCGGCCGGGAGAGCCGGAGGTGTACGCCGAGACCGCCGATCTCCTCGAGCGGTTCTGCCCCGGGAACCCCGACTGGGGTCATCCTCCGCTGGAGGACGAGGTGCGCACCACAGACGTGGGCTGGGGCCTGGTCGACGATCCCGGGGGATTGTTCGGCCCGACGATCGTGCGCTGGTACCCAACCGTTCAGTGGTTCAACGGGGACGGCTTTGCCGATCACCTTCGCTCGTTGTCGCTGTACCGGAGGCTCGACCGCGACGTCCGTGAGCCCCTGCTCGACTCAATCGCCGAGCGCATCCGCACGCGGATGGGCGACCGGGCATCACGTCGTTATCTGAGCGTCCTCCGTGTCGGACAGCGCGCCGAGTGAGCCCAGTGGTGAAGGACCTGCCGAATCGGCGGCAACGGACCCACCGCACTTTCATGCCTGCCTGCCGAAAACGCCGTGGGTTCCCAGTGAAAGCACCTCAGTTACGCTGAACCCACGGCCGACGTGCCGGTAAGAACGCTGTCACCAGCCGCAAACGGCGGTGATCAGTCCTCGGACCTGGTGGGTTGCGGCAGTTCCGGCGTGCTCGTCACCTCAGCGAGTGCGAGGCGACCGCCCTTCAACTCGGGCACGTAGTTGTAGATCGTGTTCCTGGAGACGCTGAGGAGCTTCGCGATCGAGGTGACGGTGTTCTCCGGGCGGGCAAGCAGGTCGCGGGCGTGACGTACCTGCTCCTCCGTCATCGCTGGCGGGCGGCCGAGTCGGGCGCCGCGGGCGCGGGCGGCGTCCAGGCCCTCGTTGGTGCCCTGCACGATGAGTTCGCGGATGAACTCCGCGAGCGCCGCGAACACGTGGAAGACCAGGTGCCCGCCGGGCGTGGTCGTGTCGAGCGCCTCGTGCAGCGAGGTGAAGCCGACGCCACGCTTGCGCAGGCCGGACACGATCGCGATGAGGTCCTGGATGGAACGGCCGAGCCGGTCCAGCGACGGGACGACGAGGGTGTCGCCCTCGCGCAGGTAGTCGAGGGCCTTCCACAGTTCCTCGCGTTCGGCGTTCTTGCCGGACTTCTTGTCGGAGAAGATCCGGATGCAGCCCGCTGTGTTGAGTGCGTGGATCTGCCGGTCGAGCAACTGCCCCTTGGTGGACACGCGTGCGTATCCCACGAGGCTGCCGGTCCGTACGGCCGGAACGGGTGCGAGGAGATCGGCGGTGTCGTCGTCCTGGGGTGGCTGCACCTGTCAGATCGTGCAGAAAACGGTGCTCCTCAAGTTCTTGAGCACATTGACTTTCTGGCACCGTTTTATGGGCATGATCCGCCGGCGATCAGGCCGCGCGCCACTGCTTATTGATCTTGCTCAGGAATCGGTCGATTCATCAACAGTCGCTCTACTCCGCCACCTGGCGAGGTCGTTGCGGATGTTCAGGGTGTGGGGGTGGTCGGGGCCCAGCACCCGCACCCAGTCGGCCAGCAGCTCTTCATACGCGTCCGCGGCACCCGCCACGTCCCCGCCTCACCGATGGCGAGTACCTGGCGCCCGGGATCGAAGGCCGTTCTTGAGTTAGCTCGCACTGTCAGCCGAAAGCGTCATCGTCTGTAATTATTCGAGTCCGCCAGTACTTGTGCCTACTTCGGATTTCGCGGATGTACGGGTGGCTGGGGCCCAGCACCCGCATCGCGGCGTCCAGTAGGTGACTTAGCTCGGCCTCGGCGCCAAGCCAGTCCCCTTGCACTCCCCGCAAGTCGGCGAGGTGGCGTCGAATGAGGAACGTTTCGGGGTGGTTGGGGCCTAATACACGCATCACGTCGGATAGTAGGCCGGTCATCGCGGTTTCTGCGCCCCTCAGATTCCCCGCTTCTCCTCGCCACTGAGCGAGCTCCCGCCGAGTGGTGAGGGTATCGGGGTGGTCGGGGCCGAGTACACGCATCACGTCGGGTAATAGGCCGACCATCGCGGCTACTGCCGCACGCGGATCCCCCGCGCTCCCCCGCCAGTGAGCGAACTCCCGCCGGGCGGTGAGGGTGTCGAGGTGGTCAGGGCCGAGGTAGCGAGTTGTTGCGGTAGTCAGATGGTGCAAATGGTCGCGGATTGCGATCCTCTCCAGATCGGTAAGGCCGATACCGCTAGAAGAGAAACCACCGATGTGGTAAAGCACCGCGTGGGCGTTCGGTCGGTAGAGGGCCTCGCCGGCATTGTCGGCCAGCGCCGCAGTGTTGGCGCGCAGGGCGAGGCTGGTAGCCACGGTCATCCTCTCCTGCCACGTCTCAAGTAGTGCGTCGGCGGCGGTGCGGGCGAGCTGGTGGTGCTGGTCGGGGGTGAGGGTGTCGCGGGTGGCGCGTTGGATGAGCTGGTGGACGCGCACGGCCTGGTGGGGGGTGGTGGGGCTGTGGTCAATGAGGCTGAGTCGGTGGAGAGCACGTAGCGCGAGCGCGGCGTCTTCGGCCGAGACCTGGGCCGATGGGTGGGTGCTGCCCGTGCTGGTCGGGGGGCGGTGCTCAGTGAGGTATGCGAGGGCGCGCTGCGTGGTGAGGACCGTGGCGGGGATGCCGTTGGGGTCGAGCAGGACTGTGAGGTGAAGCATGGGGCGTGCCAGGCCCGCCGGGCGGATCTTGTTGGCGTGTTCGGTGGACAGGGCCCATGTTGCGGCCACCGTGGCGGCTTGGTCGTCGGGGAGAGCACTGTCCTCGGGGATGAGGTCGGCGAGTCTCCTCTTCCGCTTCGCCAGCAGGGCACGGTAGGCGGCACAGGACAGGAGTGTGTCTGTGAGGTAGGCCGCGGCCTGGGACAGCGCCAGCGGCAGGTACCCCAGATCGCGGGTAAGACCGGCGAGTTGGTCGTCGGGTTCGCTGCGGCCGTAGATGTTCAGGGCGTCGGTGAGGTAGGCGATCGCTTCGGCTTCGGTGAACAGGCCGACGGTCACCACCCGGCCCCGGCCGGTCAGGGCTGCGTCGCGGCGGCGCGTGGTGGCCAGGGTCCGCCCGGTCGGGGAGGCGGGCGGCCATAGGCCCCGCACATGACTGGGATCGGTGACGTCGTCCAGGACGACCAGCCAGCGGCACGGCGCGGCACCGGGCTTGGGCTGGAGCCAGGCCAGGAAGGCTCGTGCTGCCTGCTCGGTGTCGCCGGCGTCGGCGCCGCACAGCTCCTCGGCAGCTTGGGCGTAGCCGGCCACGATCGCGTCGCGGCTGCTGGCACTGATCCAGATCAGCACGTCCACCCCGCCGGGCTCGGCCCCAAACTTCCAGGCGGTGCGGGCGTAGTCGGCGGCCAGCTGGGTTTTGCCGACACCGCCCATCCCGGACAGCACCTGGGACAGCACCGCTGTGCCGCCCTCGGCGACCGCCTCCCGCAGATGTTCGGCCTGCTCACGGTGTTGGAAGGCCCCGGCCTGTGGGGGAATGGTCCCGACCTGGTGCGGCCACGTGGCTGGTGGGCGAGGCACCTTCAGCGTGACGTCGCCGTGGACATCTCCGCCGACCGCGATGCTGCCGCCGGCCGCGTAGACGCTGACCGGCGGCGGAGGAGTGTCCGGGCCGGGTGGCCGACCGCGGGGTGGGCTTGTGCGCGCCGGGTCTCCGCTCAGCCCTTGGGCGGAGTCGGCGTGGAAGGGTGGTTGATGGTCGCGTTTCCGTGTAGGACGCCGGTGGCGATGGAGCCGTCCTTGGCGGTGATGCGCGTATCCCGCCCGGCGGCCAGGCCGCCGTCCCCGGCCGATGCCCCACCAGCAGGTGGGGGCTGCTCATCAAGCAACGCTCGCAGGGCGAGGCCAGCCTCGTCCTGGTCAGCCTCCTGAAGGTTTTCCAGCAGGTCCTGGAACCGGCCACGCCAAATCGCCTCATGCACGAGCCGAGGCTGGCCGTCACCGCGTTCGGCCGCCGCCGCCAGCTCGTCGGCCGTGGCGTCCAAGCGCCGCAGCGCCGCCTGCTCCCGCTCGGCATCTCCCCTTCCGAACCAGCCGGCCACCCTGGTGCGGAAACCGGTCCAGGCGTCCGTGCCCGCTGCCTGCGCCACAGCCGCCCCACCCGCGGCGGCCAACGCCATCAGCGCCCCCTCAATCACCCTGCCATCCTCTCCCGACACGGAATCGGTGATCCTCCGTGCCACCGTAGCGCCCGGTCAGGCAGCCGCACAGCGCTCTCCCACCAGTGCCTCCGGCGATGGCGGCGGATTTCGGTCACCGGGGGAACACGCCGAAGTCCAAGCGGTTGTCCATCTCCAGGCGGAAGGTGCCATACGGGTTGATGTTCGGCCAGAAGAGGGCGGTCAGGCCGCGCCGGTCCTCCTCGCTCATCCGCTCCGCCCAGGCCGGCTCGGCGAGCACCCGCTGGAGCAGCACTACCCCGGTCTCGCGATGCAAGCCGAAGCGGTCGGGCAGAGCTCATGCAGCATCGCGAGAATCGTGTCCGCATCCGCGAATGTCAGCTCCTCGACGAAGTAGTGCTCGCGGTGTTCCGGGCCGCACTCCGGTGTGGGGCGGTACTCATCTCCGTAGAGACAGCGGGCGTGCTCCGTCAGGGTGCTGTGCATGGGCTGGAGCCTTCGGCGTCGCGATCCGCCAGATAGAACTTAGGCCGAGGTCAGCCCGTGATCGTTCTCAGCGCCAAATCCTGTACCGGAACTACTCGGCCCCGGTGAGTCCCGTAAGTTCACGCAATCTGAAGGGTTCTCGGTGGGAACTCAAGGGTCCGTCGTCGTGCTCTGCGGAGTTGCTTCCGTGGGTTCGGGGCCAACTCGCGACCTTGCCGTTCCTGGTCCCCTGGACCGGCAAGACGCCGAGCGGCCCCCTGCTCGAACGCAGCGAAGCGGAGTTGAGAGCTTGGGGGCGGGGCAGCCTCGGGTCGCTGCTGTACCGGCGGGCGCTGGGCGAGGCCGTCGCCACGGCGCTGGCGGTACGCGACGGCGCGCCGTCGACCGGCCCCGCACCCACGTACGCGCAGGTGCAGGCCCTCGTCGACGGGCCCGGCGTCACGTGCCGGTGAGCTTGTCGAGGTCGGGGGCGTAGACGGTCATCCAGTGCGGGTTCAGCCGGTAGTAGACGACCTCGCGGTTCCAGTCGAAGGCGTCGTCGTCGCCGTAGAAGTCCTTCAAGTAGGCGAGGAGTTCCTGCCAGTCGGCCGTGGTCTCGGCGTCCTCGGGGTTCAGCTCCTCCACCGTGCCGTGGGTGAACACGCCGAGGTCCTCGCCGCGCATGTGCGCGACGCTGGCGGCCGGACGGGCCGCGAGATGACGGGCCTTGGCGGCGTTGCGCGCCGTGCCGAAGTGCCACCGGCCGTGCAGGAAGTGCCCGTCGGCGCCGCTGATCCGCGGTTCGCCCTTTGCGGTCACCGTCGAGAGGGCGAGCGTGCACATGCCGGTGAGGACCCCGGTGAGCTGCGCCGCCGTGATGGTGCGGCCCTCGACGATCGAGCGGAGGTGTGCGGTCGAGCCGGAGAGGGAGGAGTCGAGGAGGGACTGGAGCTTGTCGAGTTCTTCTGGGGTTTCGCGCATACGTCCATCGTCGGCCGTAAACCCGACACCTTCTGTCGTCATTGATGAAGCAGCGGTGAGGTTGCTCCGCGCGGGTTGCGCTCGGTGCTGCGTGGATGGCAACAGGTGGGGGACGAACGCCGGGACATGTTCATGTATTCGCGGTTGATTGACGAGCTGTGATGCCGTTGGTCCTGCTGTCAGGCCGCACGACGCGGTGTTCCCTTGAACTGATTGAGCAGCCATGATGTGCCGCCGTGACGGATTTCGTGGTTCCTCTCGCCATCGCAGTGATCGGGTTAGTGGCAACCGGCTTGGGAGCGGTTGCTGGGGCGCGGGCAGCTAAGTTCGGCGCGGAAAAGAATGCCGAAGCCGTCCGGCGGCAAGTACAGGACCAAGGTGCCGTCGAGCACGGTCACTGGATGCGCCAAGAACGCCTCAACACCTACGAGAGCTTTCTTGAAGCCTGGGATGAGTGCCTGCGCCTCTCCCAAGGATCTGCCGACGCCGACTCCAAGTCGCGTCAATCCGGGCGAAGTTCTTTTCCTGAGGGCGATGCCGAGTGCTCGGCGGCCTGCGCCAGCAGGGCGCGTGCGGAGTCCGCGTAGCGCATCGCAGTCTTCTCATCGAGCCCGAAGACCTCGGCGAGGTGGAGGGGGTCGGGGCCTCGGACCATGGCCTCTTCAAGCTGCCGGTCGACGCGGAGCCGCTCCAGTGTCGCCGTCTGCCCGCGCATCGCAGCACTGATCCAGTGGTTGCTGGCTCGACTGGCCTTGGTGGCGTTCTGGTTGTTGATCAGCAGGTGGAGGTTCGCGGTGTTCGGCCATCGGCTCCGTCGGTGCTCCAGCCAGTCCAGCAGCAGCTTCAGGGTGAGGTCGTCGAGTCGGCGTACTCGTCCGGCGATGGTCAGCCGTCGGTTGCCGATGTCGACATCGTCGAGCGTGAGGGTGCCGATCTGGGCGACCCGGGCAGCATGGACCGCGGCGAGAGCGAGGATGAGCCGTGTCGCCGGGGTGGTGGCCGCCGCGACGGACCGGTCGACCTGGTCCGGGGCGAGGGGCTGCAGCACGGCGTACTCGTACTGCCCGACCTTGATCCGACTGGTGGGGTTGCGGAAGATGAGCCCGGACCGCTTGACCCAGGCGAACAGCGCGCGCAGGGCGACCAGTTGATCGTGGCGTTGGTGGCCGTGCAGCGTCTTGAGATGGGTGAGGACGTCCTCGCGGGTCACCTCTCGCAGGTGGTCGTAGCGGTTCGACCACTCCAGCAGGGCCGGGCGGACCCGGTTGAGGTAGAGCCAGACCGTGCCCTCCCGTCGCGGGCGGCTGCGGGGGCCGCCGTCGCGCAGGAGCCGCGTCCAACGCTCGGCCTCCGAGCGGATGCCGGGGGCGAGGCCCTCCAGTCTTTCGGCTAACCAGCCTTCGAAGGAGGGTTCACTGTCGTCCTGGAAGATGCCCATCTCCTCCAGGACCGTGACGGTGTGGACGACCGGCAGGTCGAGGGCCCGGAGCGGGGCGAAGATCTCGCTGCGCCGGATGACGTCGCCCTCGACATGACCGGTGAGGACCAGGGCCAGGCCGCGGTTGACGGCGAAGCGGATGTTGCGGCCCCAGCCCCGGGCCTCGGCGAGCTGGTGGGCGAGGTACTTCGACCAGGCCAGCCAGGGGCTGGCCAGGTTGGCGTCGGCCAGGGCGAGTCGGCCGTAGTCACGTGGGATCTGCGCGAACAGCGGCAGCTGCCGCCAGCCGGGATCTGGACGCCAGGCCGGTGCGCGCGGCGGCTTGCGAGGGGCTCCCCGCCGTCCTCCGCGCCGCCGGATGGAACGTGCCGATCCGTTGCGGTGATGCATGCCCATGAAGAACAGCTGATGGTGCCGGACGGCGCCGAGCCGTACTCTCACGTCCGCCTCGTCCGCCAGCTGGTCGGCGAGGGCCTTGGCGCTGAGGCGGGCCTGGCACCAGCACAGACGGCAGTATCCCCACTTCACCGGCTGGATGCGGCGGCAGCCGGCACAGGCGGCCGTGTCATAGCTCCGGCCGAACATGTAGCACGCCGGGCAGAGACGTCCGCTGAAGTTCCCCCAGGCCAGGCAGCTGTCGCAGGAGTCAGTGGGCTTGACGTACCCCTTCGGGAAGCGCGCCACGGGCTCACTCCGGCGGCAGCGACCGGCCGTCCCGGCGCTTGGGGATCACGGCTGGTGCGACAGTCCCCGCACCGACCGCCGCTCGCTCCGTCTCTCCGGCCTGGCCTGGGCGGCTGACCTTCTCCGGCTCGGGGATCAACAGGTCACCGACCTCGCAGCCGAGGACGACGCAGATGACGTCCAGGTCCTCCAGCTTGAGGGAGACCGGCTGGCCGGACCACAGCCCGGACATCTTCCCCGCCGAGATCACCAACCCGTGCTCGGCCAGGCTCCGTTGGAGCTCGGACGCCTTCCAGATGCCCTTGTTTGCGGCCGTCAGCCGCAGGTTCCACCTCATCGGATCAGCCCTTCCAGCCGCTTCGCGGCCCGCTCGGTCCCGGCGGCCCAGGCGTCCTCGACCCGGGTCTGCTGAACATGGACGTACCGCATCGTCGCGGCGATCCAAGAATGTCCCAAAACCTCCTGAATCGCGAGCAAGTCCAGCCCGTTCGCATAGAGCTGGGACACGCAGAAATGCCGCAGGACATGCGGGGTGAGCCGCTCGCCCCACCCCGGCAGATGCGCTTTGGCCGCGTCCTTGAGCCCTTGCCGCAGGGCGTCGTCGCCCACCCGGCGGGCCGTGCCCACGCTGGATCGGCTCGTGCCGACGCGAGGCAACCGACCGCATCCTGATCACGGAAGAGCGCCACCTACGCCTCGTCGTCAGTGAGTACACAGATCACTACAACCAACACCGGCCACACCGAACCCTCGGACAACGGGCGCCGGACCGACTCACCGAACCCGAAGCACCCACCGCCACCGACAACACTCGCGTCCTTCGACGCGATCGACTCGGCGGCCTCATCCACGAATACACCCAGGTCGCATAGGGCGACACGGTTTCCGGCACCCACAGGGTGATGTTGTCCTGGGCGGTATTCAGCGGCCCTGCGAACGTATCGTTCGCCGCGCGCCGCGTGGAGTGTCGACGGACCCGTTGGTCGTCAACGGCCGAGTTGCGCCTACGCTACGCCATGGTGGACTTCTCCCACGCGGTCCTCGAATACCCCTTCACGATCGCCGCAGAGCTCGCCCCCTTCGTTCTCCCCAACGGACATCCGGTAGCAGAACACGCTCTTGCTGACGCGCCCGCCGCCAGAGTGCGGATGGCCTCGCTGCGTGGGGTGGACGCGGCCCATCTGGTCCTCGCCGACGTCGACCTGTCCCGGTGCCTATTCAGCGGGACCGTGCATCTGGACCAGCTGCGACTGGAGGGCGCCTGCTCCTTCGACAAGGTCCCGCCCCGCACGCGACGGCGCTGGCGCCCCGTACGGTTCACCCAGCGCCGCACCCTCACCGAAGAACACCACTGGCGCGCGAGCCAGCCGACAGCCGTCCGGGGCTGGAACGTCGCGGTACTCGGAGCCGGACACGTCGGGCCGGCACAGCTGGCTCCGGTGTACCGGGCGCTGCGCAAGGCGTTCGAGGACGGCAAGAACGAACCAGGGGCGGCGGACTTCTACTACGGCGAGATGGAGATGCGCCGCCACGACCGCACCGGCACCACCCGCGCCGAGCACGGACTGCTGCACGGCTACTGGATGCTGTCCGGCTATGGGCTGCGCGCCTCCCGAGCCCTGGGCTGGCTGGCTACCGCCATGCTCGTCACCATCGTGCTGCTGATGGGCTTCGGGGGCTCCCCCAAGACTCCCCGAAGCAGCAAGCCACCGGCACCGTCCCGCCCGGCGGAGGCAGCGTCACCTTCGAGATAGAAAAGGACGACCCGCAGAACCCCACCGGGAACAGGTTCACTGACGAGCGCTTTGAGAAGGCCCTGAACGTCACACTGAACTCCGTCGTGTTCCGCTCCAGCGGACAGGATCTGACCACCGTCGGCACCTACATCGAGATGACCTCCCGCCTCCTGGAACCCATCCTCCTCGCCCTCGCCGTTCTCGCCGTCCGCGGACGCATCAAACGCTGACCACCCGATGCCTGACTGCCACCCGCCGCGCCGACACTCCCCGAATGCCTGCCAACGCGGTGGTTCGCAGGTCATACCTGCTGGCTGATTGATCAGGCCGGTTCAAGCTCGGTGTATGGCGCTGACGTGATCACCGCAGGTTTCCCAGCCTTGGTCCACGAGGTCAAGTTGGTCCAGCCAGTGACGATCAGGGCTGCTGCTGCCGTAGTGGGTGCACGAGTCCGGCACGCACCGGCGGCTCACGCGGCGCCGGAGCCACGCCGGACAGTAGCCGACCTCGGACTGCTTCAGCCCGTACCGCTCGGCCCACTCGGTCACGATCTGCTGGGCAGCAGGTCGGTCCTGCAGCGCTTCCTGGTAGCCGGCTGGGCCGTCCGGGCTGCGGTAGTGGGAGCGGTCAGGGTCAGCGACCCCATACGGCCACCCGTATTCGACAGACCACAGAGGCCCGGACGACGAATGGCCGACGGTAGGGTCCCCGTCTGCCACCATATTGGGGTGGTGTCCAGGCCCCATGACGGTATCCCTGGGCGTTCCGCGGCCCGCACAACGAGGCACTGGCGGAGGAGCGGTCAGGGGCTCTTACTCATCGCCGATCGCTTCAGCCAGGTGCGTGGCCAAGGCTTCGGCCATGGGGCGGAGTCCCATGGCGCGCGGCAGTACGTGATCATCGTAGTCGCCGCGTTCGATCGCTTCCAGGTTGTTGAACAGGACGCTGACTTCAGGGTCAAGCATGGTAAGGAACCAGGAGACGAATTCGGCCGCATCCAACGCCGCGTATCCACGCAGGCTCAATCCACTGCCGAGACTGTACTCCCCGGAGCGCTCGGCCCCATTTTCGAATGTCATCGCAAACCGGGTCCGCTGCGCCGTTCCGGAATCGTCTTCGATCAGACGCGTGCTGCAGTCGGGCCACCGACTCTCGGCCGCCTGCGCAAACCGTTCTGGCGTGACCTGCCACCGCTCGCCCTTCATAGGGGCGAAGTAGTAGCTCGTGATGACGTTGGCGGCTTCATCGGGAGTCACCAAACACTCCTTCTCAATCGTTCTAGGCATCGTGATAGCGGACGCTGCCCGGCACACCTTCCTTCGCCATCAGATACTGCCAGTAGGCCATGGCCTCCGGGCCGTTCGTGATGATCTCAAGCCCCTTGATCTTGCTTCCGTCAGCCTTGATCGCACGACCATAGTCTTGGATCTCCACCTCGTCGCCCTCGTGTGGCCCGGTCTCCCAGGGCTTCTTGGCATCGTCGGGAAGCTGAAGCTTATCCAGTGTGCGGGCCGTCTTGCATGAATTCGGTTCATGGACATATTTGGCATCGAGGGCATATCCGTCCGCCGCCCGCAGGCCGTCTGCCTGCTGGATACTCTTCTCACCGTCCATGGGAGGCAAGGGAAGATCGTACTCAGGATAACCTGCGGTGTCAGCCTGGTACCGGTTTGCCTTGTCTTTCTCGGTTCTTTGATTGGCGAAGTCATGCCGGTGCAGACCAGACATCCACTTTCGGAAGTCAGCCTGCTCTTTGGCGCTGAGCCGGTTTCTGTTCGTCTCGGGCGGCAACGGGCCCTTTGGATTGACGCCAGGGCGGGGCGGGCCTGGCTTCGGAGGCTTACGCCCCTCATAGAGCGCGTTCAAGATGCTGTTTGTCCCGGGGGCCTTGACCACAGCCGGGACCAGGGGAATGCGCACGGGCAGAGGGGTTGTCGGAAAGACCGACGGGAGGTCCGGGTCCCAGGGGCCCGAGGCCTCAGGCAGCTTCACCTTGCGTCCCGAGCCATCAAGAATGCCCGGGATGCGACCGAGCCCATTGATTTTCGTATCAGCACAGACGGCGTCATTGAGGCCGTGGTCGTTGTCGTTATCGAACAACCCGTCGCCCCACGACATACCACCATCCATCCAGTCTGCTTTGGCATCGTCGATGTGCCCAGCGTAGGCGTAGCAGGCATCGGCGATCTCGTGGCAGGCTGTGGCCAGATTTGCCAAGAGCGCCTCGCCTTGGGCGGTTTGTTGGGGGCGGCCACTCTTGCCGATGAAGAGATCGAAGTAGTCAACGAATGAGGTGACAGCTCTGCCCGCCCAATCCTTGACCAAGATCCTTTGCCCCGTCTGAGCGCTAACGCGAGTCTCGTCCAGCAGCTCTCCCGCTTTGCGCCAGGCCTTGCCGGTATCGCGGACCTTTCCAGCATTCCCCCGCGGCCCCTGGGTGGTGAAGTCGTCGAGCCAATCCTCCTTGGCGACAACTTCAGGGAGATCTTTTTCGCTGCCCAATGGATTGCACTGGCTGTTGGCGGCAGGCCCCTTGAGCCTGCTAATAGCTTCGTCGGGCGAGTACTTGCCGATCAGAGATGCGGCCACCTTGCTGTCTGCGGCCAGGAAATCGAAGGCCATCCTCATCACTGAGGCAGAGAGATTGCCCATCGTATAGGTAGAGAAGGCCATCTGAGCCACAGCCTCACAGGCCGCCTCCTTATACAACTTTGCAAAGTTTCGGCCCCCCGCGTCATCGCCAGCCATCCCTTGGGAGCTCTCCAGCGCCACCACCAAAGCGTTGACAACCTCAACGAGGAAGTTCATATGGGTACTAAACCCGCCGGAGATAGCAACTAACTGGTCTGACTTGACATCCAAATCCGCCACCGACGCTCCTCCCCTAAGCGTATTCCGCACCAGACAGACTAGCGGCGACGACTGTCAACCCCCAGGCTATAACCGGCGGCTCGAACGGTGACGGCGCCGCGCCATGGGGCCGGGGCATGTTTCAAGCCGACCGATGCTCAGACGTAACGAGGCGCCAAGTTTCAAACCCGCATAACTTCGGAACGATTTGCGGTGAATGACTGCTGCGTGCATATTTCGCCTCTCTTGGTAGGGGGTGTTGAACTTGCCCTTGCCGGAAATCTCATCCGTGCAGGTCACGCTGCATGTCGGTATTCGTGGAGGATGCCGCCGAGGCGATCGTGTCGGCGTATCTCGAGGCGGGCTAACGCGTCGGGATTGTCGATCGGCGGGGGCAATGGGTGCAGTGGCCTGGCGTTCGCGATGCCTTGGTGTGGTCGGTGTCCGTTGTAGAACTGCTCGAACTCGTGCAGGGTGTGGAGTAGGTGTCGCTGGTTCCAGATCAATGTCCGGTCCAGGAGCTCGCGGCGACAGGTCTGTATCCAGCGCTCCGTGATCGAGTTCATTCGTGGGATCTGGATGCCGCTGAGGACGACGTCGATCCCTGCGTCCTTGAGGACGGCATCGAAGAGGGCGGGGAACTTCCCGTCCCGGTCCCGGATCATGAACCGTGCGCGGCGGCCGAGGTCTTCGAGGTCCATGACGAGGTTTTTCGCCGCTTGCGCTACCCAGGATGCGGTTGGATGCGTGGTGGCGCCCAGGATGCGGATCCGGCGACTGCTGTGTTCGATCACCACGAGCACGTACATCCGTACGCCCGACAGGGTGACTGTTTCCATGAAGTCGCAGGCCAGCAGGGCATCAGCCTGGGAGCGAAGGAAGGTGGCCCAGGTACTGGAGTTCCGCTCGGGTGCTGGGTCGATGCCGGCCTCCTTCAGGATTTCCCAGACGGTGGAGGCGCCCACCTTCACCCCCAGCACAAGCAGCTCGCCGTGCAGGCGTCGGTACCCCCAGCTCGGGTTCTCCTTCGCCAGGCGCAGCACCAGGATGTGGATCGAGCGCACCGTGCGCGGCCGTCCCGGGCGCTTGGGCCTGCAGGCGGCGGCATGGCGGCGCGCGACGAGGCTGCGGTGCCAACGCAGCACCGTGTCGGGGCGTACGAGCAGCCGTAACCGTCGCAGGACGTGCAGGGGCATCCGGTGCAGCAGCGCTGCCAGGTACGCCCGATCGCTGGGCGTGAACCGGACCTTGTCCTTGCCGAGTTGGCGTTCCAGCACGGTGATCTGGTGGCGCAGGGCGAGGATCTCAGCGTCCTTGTCCCGGTCGGTCATCGGCAGCAGGCGAAGCATCGCGAACGCGTTCGACACACCCAAGTAAGCCAGTCGCAGCAGCACGATCGATCATCATGACGCGCTGACAGCAGCTGCGCCAGAGCGTCGGACCGAGCGACCGCGGCCAAGATTTCGGGAACCCGAAGAAGCGGTCCCCACCAGGGCGGATGAGAATTCCGGCAAGGGCAGTGCTCACCGCCGCCCCCGGGCCATGCCCGGTGGTCGCTGCGGCTGCTGGAGAAGCACGTCGCGCTGGTCAAGGACATCCCCGATCTGGACCATTCCACCATCGGGCGGGTCTTAAAAAAACGGAGCTGCGCCCTCACCTGAAGAGGTGCTGGACCATCCCGCCACGGGCGAACGCGCAGTTCGCGGCCCGGATGGAAGACGTGCCGGCCGTCTATGCCCGGCCCTATGACCCGGCGCGTCCGGTGGTGTGCATGGACGAGAAGCCCTACCAGCTCCTCGACCATGCCCGCGGCCCGCTCCCGGCCCGCCCGGGTCACGACGCCTGCCAGGACAGCGAGTACATCCGCCGCGGCACGTGCTCCATCTTCGTGTGGGCCGAGCCCTTACGCGGGTGGCGTCGGGTCCAGGCACTGTCCCGGCGGACCCGGACCGACTGGGCCTCCTCATCAGGGCGAACGTTGCCTGATGTGGCACAAGATGCCCCAGACAGGGCGGGCAGCGTGATCAGGATGCAGTCGGTGACCTCGTGATGGCACCCGACGTGAGCTGTGGGGTATTGGCGCGCCCCCTCGGACACGATCTTCCGTACACAGATGACGCGGGTTGTGACTCAACGGTCACGGTCCGTGTTTTCGTGTTGCTGGCCGAGCCCGGAGACCGGAGCCGGGCCCGTGATCAGTTCGGCCCAGATCGTCTTGCCATGACGGCCGTGCCGCGTGCCCCAGCGTTCGGCTAGCTGGGCGACGATGAACAGGCCGCGGCCGCCCTCGTCGTAGGTTCGAGCCCGCCGCAGGTGGGGGGTGGTGGTACTGCCGTCGGAGACTTCGCAGATCAGACTGCGCTCTTCGAGGATGAGGCGGAGCTGGATCGGGGACTGCGCGTAGCGGATGGCGTTGGTGACCAGCTCACTTGCTATGAGTTCGGTCGTGAAGACCGCGTCCTCAAGCCCCCATGCGGTGAGCTGGTCGGACACGTGCGCGCGGACGCCGGCGACGACGGCGGGGTCTGTCGGGAGGTCCCAGGTGGCGACGTGGTCGGCGTCCAGGACTCGGGTGCGCGCGATGAGCAGGGCCACGTCGTCGGTGGGCTGGTCCTCGAGCAGCGCGCCGAGTACGGCCCGGCACCGCCCGTCCAGCGACGGCTCCGGGATGCTCAGCGCTTGCAGCAGCTCCTGGACTCCGCTCTCCAAGTCTCGATGGTGCTCGCCGATGAGGCCGTCGGTGTACAGGGCCAGGAGACTGCCTTCCGGCACGTGTACGTCCACTGATTCGAAGGGCAGGTTCCCCAGGCCGAGGGAAGGGCCCAGGGGCGTGTCGACGATCTCGGCGTGATGATCCGGTGTGACGATGACAGGTGGAAGGTGGCCGGCGCTCGCGAGGGTGCAGCAGCTGGCGATGGGATCGTAGACCGCGTAGAGGCAGGTTGCTCCCACCTCTCCTACGGTGTCGCCGGTGTCCGGATCCGCGGTCTCGTGTACGGGTCTGCTTTCGGTGCTGAGCCGACGGACGACGTCGTCGAGGTGGGTGAGGAGTTCGTCGGGTTGCAGGTCGATGTCGGCCAGTGTGCGCACGGCGGCACGCAGCCGGGTCATGGTGGCGGAGGCGTGCAGTCCGTGCCCGACGGCGTCACCGACGACGAGCGCGACACGAGCGCCGGACAGCGGTATCACGTCGAACCAGTCGCCGCCCACGCCGACGCTGTGGCTGGCCGGGATGTATCGGCTCGCCACCTCGGCCGCGGCGACTTCGGGCATGTGTCCGGGCAAGAGGCTGCGCTGCAGGATCAGCGCGGTGTCGCGTTCGCGGGCGTACCGTCGGGCGTTGTCCAGGCAGATGGCGGCCCGTGTCCCGATCTCCTCGGCGAGAGCGAGATCGTCGGTGTCGAATGCGTAGGGCGGCCGATGCCGCCGAAGCGTCAGCGCACCAAGGGCCCGCCCTCCAGCGCACAGTGGAACAGCGATGGCCGAGTGCATGCGGTAGGCATCTGTCTGGTCGGTGTGGCCCCGCGCCGGCCAGCCCTCGATGTCGGTGGTGTCCACGTAGCTCGCCCGTGCGGGTGCGCACGCGGCCAGGTAGCGCGCGGGGAGCGATACGTCCCGGAGCTCTTCCTCCTTTTCAGCCTTCAATTCGTCGTCGGTGCGTGCTCGGGCATCGGGACGGTGGGCGACGTGGCGCAACGCGACGGACTCCGTGAACGGCTTGGCGGGGGGCTCTCTGCCTTTCAGGACGGCATCGAAGAGGTCCACACTGACGTAGTCCGCGAATGCGGGTACGGCGACCTCCGCCAGTTCCCAGGCGGTTTGCGTCACGTTCAGCGTTCCGCCGAGGCGCTCGCTCGCCTCGCTCAGCAGAGACAGTCGACGTCGGGCGATCATGAGCCGTATCCGGATCTTGCAGACCGCGAGGCTGACTACCCCTGCCAGCGCGACACCCGTGATGACCACGACGCGGCCGCCTACGGAGATGACAGGCAAGACGACGCCGTAGATGCAGATGGCCGCCGCAAGGGAGAGAACACTGATCACCAGGGTGTGGCGGAGTGACAGCAACGCGGCGGCCGCGAGAGGCGCGACCGTCGCATACACAGCCCACCGGAGGAGGCCCCTGCCCGAGACTTCGACCACCACGGCTGAGAACAACGCTATGTACCCGACGAGGATCGCGACTACCCAATCGTCCTTTCGAAGGGTGATCGCCATATCCTGCTCTCCTTTGCCCGGACGTGAGTCCCCTGGCTCGTGCGCCGCGAGGGGAACCCAAGTGACGCTGGAGATAGTCGCCCGCAGCAGCTGTCAGCAATCCGACCACCCCGGCTGAGCCTCCTGGCGGCTCCTGGGAAGGCCGGCTACTTCTCTCACGCTAACAGGCGGATGATTCTCCGTCCTGCGCGGTTGAACAAGTTTCCGCCGTCAATTGCTAACAATAGGTCTTCGAGCAGTCACCTTCCGTAGTTGGGGCGTGGAGGTAAATCGCCCCCACGCCTGCTGGGGCCCTCAAGAGTGGAGGGCCCCATGTGTTCGCCACTGAGCAGGGCGTCGAGTTGCCTTGTGCTAGGGGCGGAAGATTGGCTGCTTCTCCTTGCGAAGCGAGTTCATCACGGTGTCATTGAGGTTGAGGTGGTTCCGGACCAACTCGCCAGGGGTCAGTGCCATCCACTGGGCCAGGCTGACGTCCTCGAAGCGGGGCGCCAGGAACATTTCGAGCAACCTCAGCGGTGTGCTGCCGGTGTTCTCGATGTAGTGGCCCATGGCGAACGGGACATAACCCACGTCCCCGGCCTGGTAGTCGAACGTCCTGTTGCGCCCTGAGTCGGCGAAGACGCCCATCCTTCCCTGCCCGGATATGTAGTACTGCCACTCGTCGTTGTTGGGGTGCCAGTGCAGTTCCCGGATGGCGCCGGGGGCGATCTCCACCAGTGCCGCAGACGTGGTCGTCGAGGCCTCGAAATTGCGTGAGTCGACAATCCGGGCGGTGCCGCCACTGGTGCGGACCGGGGTCTGCGAGTCGAGACTGTGCTTGAAGCTGCGGGGTACGTCACCGCTCGGGCTGAGAATCCGGTCGGATTCGAGCGCCGGAGGGACCGCGCTGTTGAAGATGTAGCGTTCGGAAGTCGGGATCGAGGAGAAAGCCGCCTCCGGGACGCCGAAGTTCTTGGCCAGGACCGACCGGGGTGTGTGGGCGAACCAGTCGCTGATGAGGAACGTGTCGTTTTCGGAGAAGTCTCCGTCGTTGAAGACGAGGAGGAACTCGACGCCCTCCTCCAGCGCCTGGATGTGGTGCGGGATGCCCTGGGGGAAGAACCAGAGGTCGCCGGCGGAGACGTCTTCGAGGAAGTTCCGGCCTTCTTGGTCGACAGCGCTTATCCGGCACTTGCCCTCCAGGATGTACGCCCACTCCGACTGCTTGTGCCAGTGCAGCTCCCTGATCGCTCCGGGCTTGAGCCGCATGTTGACGCCGGCGAGCGTGGTGGCGATCGGCATTTCGCGCCGTGTCACCTCGCGGGCCCATCCGCCCTCCTCCAATCGCATATGCGCCTGGCTGAAGGAGAACTTCAGATTCGGCAGCGTGCCCGAGTCGGTTTTGGGAGGGACGAGGGTGTTGGGGTTCTGCAGGTCCAGTTGCGTGTTGCGCGGGCCGTTGTCGGTGGCTCCTTCGCCGTCGCGGATGGGCTGCGGCACCTCGCGTGCAATGGTCTCGGTCATGGCGGAGTCCTTTCGAAGAGTGCTGGGCGGAAGCCATATGCGTAACCGGGAGGACGCCCGAGGTGTGTACCGAGGACACGTCCTTCGGTGATCAGCCGCCTTTCACAAGGGTCACGATGAGGTAGACGTTCAGGCAGATCACCAGGGCGCACACGAGTGCGCCGGCCGCTGTGGTCGCGGGCGCGTTGGCCAACGGGCCCATCAGGTCTCTGCGGCGTGTGATGATCACGAGCGGGAGCAGGGCGAAGGGGATGCCGAACGCGAGGACGACCTGGCTGAATACCAGAGTGGAGGTGATGGGAAGACCGGCGGACAGGATGAACAGCGCCGGTGCCATCGTGATGATCCGTCGCGCGAAGAGAGGGATACGCCGACGCAGGAATCCCTGCATCATCACTTGGCCTGCGCACGTGCCCACACTTGCGGAAGAGAGGCCGGAGGCGAGCAGGGCCACCGCGAAGGTCATCGCTGCCCCACCACCGATGGTCCTGCCCAGGTCGGTGTGCGCGGCGGTGATGGCATCCACGTTCCCCAAGTCCGTGTCACGGAAAAGAGCCGCGGAAAGGCAGAGAATGCCCAGGTTGACGGCGCCCGCGACGGCGAATCCCAGCGCGCAGTCGATTCGCAGATAACGCAGTAGAAAACGTTTCTCGCTCGGCTTGTCGGCCTGCACCCTGCGCTGTGTGAGTGCGGAATGAAGATAGACAGCGTGCGGCATGATGGTCGCCCCGACAATGGCTGCCGCGAGCAGCCCGGTGGTTTCACCGCGGAGGTGGGGCACCATGCCTGCTGCGGCACTCGCAGCGGATTGATGGCCTACGATCAGCAGATCGTAGGAGAATCCGGACAGGACCAGGAGCAGCAAGGCGAACACGGCGAGTTCGAAGAAGCGGCAGCCTTTTTGCTGGCAAGCCAGAACGGCGAACGACACCAGCGCCGTCACCAGCCCGGCGAGCGGGATCGGCATGGCGAACAGCAGGCTCAGCCCGAGCGCGGCGCCGGCGAATTCCGCCAGATCGGTGGCCATGGCGACCAGCTCCGCCTGTGCCCACAGCAGTCGGCTCAGCCATCGCGGCGCGAGTTCACGGCACTGTTCGGGGAGGTTTTTCCCGGTGGCCAGCCCGAGCTTCGCCGACATGTACTGCACGAGCATCGCCATGATGTTGGCAAGCACGACAACCCATACGAGCATGTAGCCGGTGCGCGCGCCCGCCTCGACGTTGGTTGCCACATTGCCCGGGTCGACGTACGCCACGGCCACGACGAAGGCAGGGCCGAGCAGAGCCAGTCGGAACCGCCACCTGCCTCGGGACCGGAGGTCGCCAAGCCCTCCGAGGACCTGGGAGCGTTCGTCCGGGGCTGCGGTACGGGTCGGATGCGTGACCGCCGGAGCACTCATCGGCGCCGCCCGTATTCCGGGAGGCCGGGTGTGGCAGGTGTCAGCCAATTGTGGGCGAGGGGACGGCCAATGACGCGGCACATGAGAAAGGCCGCCAGCAGAAGTCCCCGGCCAGGCGAGTGGTGTGCCACGGCGAGAATGACGAGAAGCAGCAGCATCCCGTCGTAGATCTTGGTCGGAATTCTGGTGCGTCGGCGCGAATGGGAGCGCGCAGACCGGCAGAACGGTGGTGAGGATGCGAAGCGGTGCGTGAACACGGTGTCTCCCCTCGTCTCTTTGCCGTCCCCAGTGCCGGGTCACCAGCCGGGGCACTGAGAGGAGCTTGGTGGAACCGGATCACCGGCTCGTCACCACGACGTCACCCCCGCGCGCAGATGTGCCAAAAGTCTTGCGGTGTTCCAATGGGAGGTGCGGCACTGATACAGCGCGGCACCGCGCGTCGGCAGAGCCCCAGGTGGCAGCCACTAAAGGCGCACCACGGATTTCGACGCGAAGTGCGCAATCCTCACCGAGGACCGCCGGAGATGCCGCGCCAGGGATTCCCACTTCGCCCGCGACGGCTTCTTCGTGGTCTGAGGAGGCGCAATGCAGAAGCACTCCGACGAGTACCGCCTGCACCACCTTCCCTATTTGTCGCTCATGGGAAGTTTCGACCTTCGATACGAGGGACAGTCCGTGCTGATCGCCCCTGCGGGCCAGCGGTTGCTGAGCCTGCTGGTGCTGAGTCGCCGCACACTCACCCGTGAATACGTCGCCGAGAGACTATGGCCGGACGCCTCCGGCATCCGAGCGGCCGGCTGTCTGCGCTCAGCGCTGTGGCGGTTGCCGAAACTGAATCTGCCGTTGGTCATCGCCACGCCGAGCACCCTTCAGCTGTCACAGGACATCGAAACGGATCTGACGGCCACCGAGGACATCCTGCGCCGGGCGATCGCCTGGTCGGAACCGTCGGGTGGCCACATCCCGCGAAGGACGCCCCTTCCGGACGTGGAACTCGCCGATCAGGCTCTGAGCAGCGACCTGCTGCCGGAGGCGTGGGACGAGTGGGTCATCGTCGAGCGGGAGAGATTGCATCAGATGCGCCTTCACGCTTTGGAATCGCTGGCCTGTGTACATCGATCCGCGGGCAACTTCGGCCAGGCACTGGACGCGGCACTTCGGGCGGTTGCCGGAGAACCACTGCGTGAAAGCGCCCACCGGCAGGTCATCGAGACCTACCTCGCGGAGGGCAACACAGGCGAAGCCATCCGGCATTTCAGGGAACTGCGAAGCCTTCTCCGCAGCGAACTCGGGCTTGAGCCGTCATCCCTGCTGTGTCGCCGCGTGGCAAGCGCAGCCGGCCGTGACGTCTAGGTGGCGGCAGAGCGCAACGCTGGAGTCATGACTGTTCTTCACACTCCCACCGGAGTCCTCATCGTTCGTGTCTGGTGGGAGCCGGGACAAGCACCGGCCCTGCGGGCACGCGTACTGGTTGCCGACAGCGCCCAGCAAGCACCTGTCGTGTATTCGACCTCCGCGGGCCTGGACGACATCTGCGAACAGGTACGCGGATGGCTTCAGAAATGGAGTGAGGGCATGGAAACCCCGGGCGAGTGACAACAACCGACGTCCGGCTTCCTCAGCCCAGCCCATCGAGCGCGCGGTAGCGACTGTATACGCTATGTATACGAGCCTCTGGGGGTTGCGGTGGCGTCCGGTCGGGAGACGGCGTACGCGTACCTGAAGGACACGGTACCGGGCGCCCAGTGGACCAGAACGGTCCGGCCGCCGCCGTCGGGGTCGTCGGCCAGCACGCGTTCCCGTACGCCCGGACCGGTCTCCGCGGAAGTGGTCCACGGTCCGGCGGGCAGGTGGAATTCCAGCTCCGGCTTGCTCACTGCCATACCTCCGGCCGCCTGTTGGCCAGCACCGATGTCTTCTTCCGTACCGTCGTGACCTCGTCGATGTCGAGGTCGGCGACCAGCAGATCCGGTTCAGCGTCCAGGGCGTGCCGCACGGTTCCGTCGGGGCCGACGATCCGGCTGTACCCGATGCCGGTCGGCGCGTCTCCCGGGGCGGTGCCGGGGTCGGCCTGGTCGACGGCGGCCAGCCAGAGGGTGGCGTCCAGGGCGCGTGCCCGCACCAGCAGCGCCCGCCGTGCCTGGCGGCTGGCCGACGTCGAACCACGTCTGGACGACCTCACCCTGCGCGCCTGGGTCACCCGCGACGGCACCGAGACCGAGATCCAGCACGGCACCCTCGCCGAGCTCCTCACCCCTGCCTACTGGGTCGACGTCCTGCGCTCCCGCGACGCCCTCACCCCAGGCACCGTCCTCATCTCCGGCACCATCCCCATGACCCCGGGTGTCGACCAGTTCGCCGACGCCTGGCGCGTGGAACTGGGCGACCCCGCCACCGGCGACACCATCCGCCTCGCCTACGACGTGCACCCCATGCCGGAACCCATCGGCTGACGAGCCGACGGCGGCCCCCGGAGCCCGCCGCCACCTCTGCCCTTGCCGGAAATCTCATCCGCCCTGGTGGGGACCGCTTGTTCGGGTCCCCGAGATCTTGGCCGCGGTCGCTCGATCCGACGCTCTGGCGCAGCTGCCGTCAGCGCGTCATGATGATCGATCGTGCTGCTCCGACTGGCTTACTTGGGTGTATCGAACGCGTTCGCGATGCTTCGTCTGCTGCCGATGACCCACCGGGACAAGGACGCGGAGATCCTCGCCCTGCGCACGATCGTCGCATGAGTGCACACCTACCCGAGCCCACAGACGAACACCGGGCTGAGCACCTTCATCTGTACTTCGTGCAAGTACGCCGACACGTGGTTCAGAATCAGGGCATGGATGTCCCCAAACTTCTGGAAGCCGCCTTTCTGCTGGTCCCCGAAGAGATCGCCACCGAGAACGACATCACGGTCAACGAGTCTGGGAGTACCTGACCCACGACGAGTGGGAGGTGGCTCTCGGGCTTTTGGAGGAACTTGGCGACGTCCATCCGCTTCAGCTCAGCTTTTGGGAGACCCTCGCCACAGCTGCCGAGCAGATGCAACTGGAAAAGAGCGCGGCTTGGTGTCGTTGGCGCTGCTACGAAACCTGCAACGGGATCATCCGCGCGGACCTCACCCTCCGACCGGCCAGTGAGGGTCGGCGGCAGACTCCCTTCTCCGGAGCTGGCGTTCTTCGGCCGATGTGGAATATCGGAAATCGAACCCCGGCCGGCGAACCGGCCCTCAACATCGCGAGCCTCTGGGTCGAATTCACACCCTCCCTGGGACCCGGCGAGCGATCCTCCGTGCGACTCGCACCCCTCGACCCCTCCCAGTGGCGGCACCTTCAGCCCGGCCAAACGATCACCATGCACGAAGACCGAACCGTCGCTGGAACGGCTGTCGTCCTGGAGATTCAGGAACCTGTGGCCACGCCCACAACATAGAACTGACGGCCTCGCACTCCGTCTGTTGGTGCAGAGAAGGGTCTTCGCTTCCTGCGGCCAGGAAGCATTCTTCGAAGGGCACGTGCACGCGTTCCGGACGCTGGGTGGTTATGTGGGTGACAACTCTTCCGCGATCTCGTGTTCCCGGCCAGGATGGTCGCTCCCGTCGAGGAGCTCGCATGGCCTGGCAGCGAGCAATCGTCAAAACCTGTGGATGAGGTGCCGACCCGTCGAATCTCTTGCACCTATCACTGGCTTAGGAGGACGATCAGCCCACGCCCGGTTCGGGCGGCTTCGTCCAACCATTCCTGGTGGAACCAGACGATGCTGCGAAAATGCTCGATGTCGCGGACATCGTGCCTGGTGATGCGTGGTGGCATCACGGCACTCGTAGCGGCGTGTTCGATCTCCGGCCACGGTACCGCCCGCGCGTGCTCAAGCACTGAACGAACCGTCGTCGGGCGCATCGAGTAGTACATTTCGTGCTTCGCAAGTTCGATGCCGGTATCGTCGGCCAGATCACCAGGTGGCTCCGGGCACCCCGGTCCGAGCTCGTGATAGACCGAGCCGAAAAATGAATCGGCCTTGCCGCGTACCCGGCTGGGCAACCGACGGCGCAAGATCTCATAATAGAAGCCCGCTTCGATGAAGTCGAAGCCGCGGCGGGCGCGTTCGATCGCGAATGGAAGATCGTCGCCGTTTGGGTTCTCAGGCGCATCCCAATAGAAGTCGGCGCCGCGAGACTCCCGGCAGGCCGCAACGGCAGGAGCCCACTCGGCGATCAGGCAGATGACGTCGAAGCTCATCGCTCCTCCTGGCAATGATCTCAAGCCGCCAAGGTCTCGGCCCGTTCAACGAGGTGACCGCGTTCGAAGCGGGCCCCGGCGCGGACCAGCGGCACCAGGTGCGCGCCGTTGACAGCCCGCCAGCGGGCCTGGGCCGACTCGACGAGCTTGAACACCATGGCCAGGCCAGCGGCTCGGCTGCCGGCGCCCCTGGTGACCTTGGTACGGAGCCGGACGGTCGCGAAGGTCGACTCTATAGGGTTGGTGGTCCGCAGGTGGATCCAGTGCTCGGCCGGGAAATCGTAGAAGGCCAGCAGCTCGTCCTGGTCGTCGGTGATCTTCTTCACGGCCTTGGAGAACTTCGCTCCGTAGAGCTTGGCGAACAGCTTGATGGCCTGCTCGGCGTGCTCACGGTCCTCGGCGTTGTAGATCTCCTGAAGGGCCTTCTTCGCCGCCGCCTGGGCCGACTTCGGCATGGTGTCCAGGACTTGGCCGTTTTGTGAACCCAGCACCTCTGCTCGCGGGTGGCAGGGAAGACCTCCCGCAGGGCCTTCCAGAAGCCGAGCGCGCCATCGCCCACGGCCAGGACTGGGGCCCGCATGCCGCGGCGCGCGCAGTCCCGCAGCAGGCCCGCCCAGGCCTCGGACGATTCGCGGTAGCCGTCGGTCATGGCCACCAGCTCCTTGGTGCCGTCCGCGCGGACCCCGATGACGACCAGGACGGCGGCCTTGGCCTGGTCCAGGCGTATGCGCAGGTGGATGCCGTCGACCCACACGTAGACGTAGTCGGTGGCGGACAGGTCGCGCTCCTGGAACGCGGCGTGGTCGGCCTGCCACTGGGCTGTCAGCCGGGTGACGGTGGCCGGGGACAGGCCGGCCGTCGAGCCGAGGAACTGCTCCATCGCCGGTATGAAGTCGCCGGTGGACAGGCCGTGCAGGTAGAGCAGCGGCAGCACCTCGGCGATCTTCGGGGATTTGCGGCACCAGGGCGGCAGGATCGCGGAGGAAAATCGCTTGCGCTCACCGGTGGCCTCGTCGACGCGCTTGTCGTTCACCCGCGGGGCCTTGACCTCGATCGATCCGGCGGCGGTGGTGACCTTCCGGGGCTGGTGGTAGCCATTGCGGACCACCAGACGGCACCCCGTCTCGTCCCTCTCCTCGGTCAACTCGGCGATGTAGGCGTTGACTTCGGCTTCCAGCGCGGCGGCAAGCATCCGCCTGGCGCCCTCGCGGACGATCTCGTCCAGCAAGGAGCCGTCTTTCGTCGAGCCGTCGGCGTTGACTACGGTGAGCACGGGCGTGCCTTCCCGGCCGACGCTGCGAACGTCGGCCTACTCGATGACCATCACGGGATCATCCGGGAAGGTACGCCCTCCGCGTTCCTCCCGGAACCGATCCACAGGTCTTGAGCATTGCTCCCTGGCAGCCGCAGTTGGTACGACGCGTCGATGCCTCGGGCAACCCCGCGGCATCGCTCGGTCACGCCTTGGTCGACGACTACTTGGAGTTCGTGGCGGCACGCTGCCGGCCGAACACCCTGCTGGCCACCGCCTACGACCTGAAGGTCTTCTTCTCGGTGGTGCCCAAAGAGCCGGCCGACGTCGTCACCGCGGACATCTTCGCGTTCATCACCGCCCAGAAGAAACCGCGGCGAGGGCCGAAGGTCGTCCGGCTCGAGGACGGTGAGGCGGGGCTCTCGGCCCGGACGATCAAGCGCCGGCTCGCCAGCATCTCCGGGCTGTTCGGCTACCTGATGACCCGCGACGACCTCGCCATCGACCGCAACCCCGTGCCCACGGGCCTGGCCAATCGCCGCCGCAGCGGTAACCGCGGGGCACCGCTGCTGCGCACGCCCCGCACCCTTCCGCGCGTCCTCGGGCCGGGCGAGGTCGAGACGGTCCTTGGTGCACTGAACACCGCGCGGGACCGGGCCATGGTCCTGGCGATGCTGCTGGGTGGACTGCGTCGCTGCGAGGTGCTCGGCCTGCGGCTGGGCGACCTGTCTCCGGGTGAGCGTCGGG
This sequence comes from Streptomyces sp. NPDC059679, assembly GCF_042734105.1. Taxonomy (NCBI): domain Bacteria; kingdom Bacillati; phylum Actinomycetota; class Actinomycetes; order Kitasatosporales; family Streptomycetaceae; genus Streptomyces; species Streptomyces sp. NPDC059679. Next base: position 52,149 of record NZ_JBHWES010000074.1, read on the forward strand.
TCTTCATCAGTGAGGGCAAGGGCGGGCATCAGCGCCTGATACCCGTCTCCGCGCAGTTCTTCAGCGCGGTTGGCGACTACCTCGACCGGGAGCGTCCGCCGGCCGAGCACGACCGCCTGTTCGTGGTGTTGCGTGGACCGACCCGCAGCCGGGCGCTGTCGGCCGACGGCCTGGACGAGATCCTCGACGGCGTCCGGAAGCGGACGGGACTGCCGAAGTTGACGTGCCATCAGCTGCGGCACACCTGCTTGACCCGGCTACGGGAGGCGGGCATGGCCCTGGAAGCAGTACAGGCCCAGGCCGGACACCGCTCCATCGAATCGACCCGCGTCTACATCCACCTGGCCAACGCCTGGCTCGTCGAGCAGTACCTTGAGGCCAGCGCCGCCATCGACGCGGACCGGGCGGACAGCTGATGGGCCGGGTCCGCGCCGCCGCGCTGCCGATCGTGCGCCCGGACCTGGTCGAGTCCTACCTCGCCCACCGGGCCGCGCAGGGCATGAACACCGACCACAAGGTCCGCTGGGGTGCCCGAGCACTGCTTGCCCAAGTCCCCGATCTGACCGGCTTCTGCCGACTGTCGTTGGAACGCCAGCTCGCCTTCAACCACGAGAGCCACCGGTTCATCAGCTGGCTCTCGGTCACCGCACGCATGCAGCCTGGGGCGGACTACCTGGTCGCTCGCCGCCCTCGTCTGGGCATCGTGCTCGCGCGCACGGAGCCGGAACTGCACCTGCGGTTCATGGAGACCGCCCGCACGCTGGGCTTTCGCGACACCGTGGCCATGACGCAGTTCAACTTGTTGGCGCACTTCATCGCGCTGTTCGGCAGGCAACCACACGAGCTGCAGCAAAGCGACTGGGACGAGGGACGTCGCCTACTGCTGGAAGCGGCTCGCCGCATCCCAAACCGTGGCGTCAAGGCTCTGCCGACCGCCTTGTTCAACCTGGAAGCGACCCTGTTCCACTGCGAGTTGAGCGACCAGCTGCCTCGCCGACGCTCGCCGGACCGCGCCGACATGCGGGCCCGAGAATGGGGCCGTGTCCCAGCTGGGATGGCGGACACGATGCAGCACTACCTGGGGCAGATCGCCGGAACGATGCGGCCGGGCACCGTGAAGAACGCCGAGCTGACGCTGCGGGAGTTCGCCCTGCTGATCGCTGCCGAAGACACGGGCGTCACCTGCGTCGCCGAGCTGAGGCGAGGGCACATCGAACGCTACCGGCAGTGGCTGCTGGAGCGGCCGGCCGCCCGCGGTGGCCCGCTACATAGGCACACCGTCCGTGACCGCCTCAGCAAGCTCCGCGGCTTCTTCCACCGCCTGGACGAGTGGGACGCTTCCGACCGTCCACCCCGCCAGATGGTCTTCGACAGTGACTTCCCGATCGCGGACGAGCCGCTGCCCCGCTTCCTCGACGACGCCGCGGCCGCCAAGCTGCTGGCCGCCGCCCGCCAGGACCCCGATCCGTTCGCCCGGCTGGCCATCGAGATCCTCGCCCGGACCGGGATGCGTCGCAGCGAGATGCTCGGCCTCACCATCGACGCAGTGGTGCAGATCGGCTCCGCCTACTGGCTGCGCGTCCCGGTCGGCAAGATGCACACCGACCGCTACGTCCCCCTTCACCCGCAGCTAAAGACGCTGCTGGACGACTGGCTGCTGCACCGTCCCGAGGGCCTGCGCTCGAACCTGCTGTTCACCGACCATGGCCGCCCGGTCAACGCCTCCCGCATCGAGGCAGCCGTCCGCAAGGCCGCCGAGCGGGCCGGACTGGGCCGGGTCACCCCGCACCAGCTCCGCCACACTCTGGCCACCCAGGCGATCAACAGGGGCATGTCCCTGGAGGCCATCGCTGCATTGCTCGGACACAAGTCGCTGTCCATGACGCGTGTTTACGCTCGGATCGCTGACCGGACCGTCGCCGACGAGTACCTTCGCCGTCTCAGAGAAGGTCGAGGCACTCTACGACGCCCCGCGTCAGCTGCCGGCCGACGCCGAGGGCTTGGAGATGGGCAAGCTCCGCCGGGAGATGCACCGCCGGATGCTCGGCAACGGCTACTGCGCTCGCCCTGTCGAGATGGACTGCCACTTCGAGTCGATCTGCGAGTCCTGCACGTTCTTCGTCACCACGATCGAGTTCCGGCCCACCCTCGAACGCCAGCGGGACGACGCGGCAGCCAAGGGACAGGTCGCCCGCGAGCAGATCTTCGATGGACTGCTCAGCCGACTGGACGGAGAAGCGTCCTGAACTCCTTCACACACCGACGATGCAGCTCGGTCAGTGCGACGGCCAAGGCAGAAGCTGGATCACCCCGACCGAGGTCTCCTCGATCGGCGAGGCATAGACGGCGCGGACTGCCCAGCGGCCGGGCCGAATCGGGACGGGCGCTTGCTCCGGCAGGCCACCGCCAGCCGGGTACTCGACCCCCAGCTCGTCCCCGCCTGTCACGGAGTCCATGAGCACCGCCGGGCCATCCGTCTCCCAGACACCGCATTCCTCCCACGCGGTGGTGGGATCAGTAAGCACCGCCTCTGCCGCGGCGATCAGATTCACCTCGCAGTTGGCGCCCAGCCAGCGGACGAACGCTTGGTGCTCCGGCAGATAGCAGCTGCTGACGGGCTCGTCCGCCAAGACAAGTCCTTGGGCACCCTCCTCGCCGACTGCAATCACTCCGGCCAGACCCTCTACCTCGCAGGCGCGGTCATAGTCGTCCCGAACGTTCCCGTCGCCGACGACCATCCCCGACTCTGTGCAACCACGCCACCGGGCCAAGGCGGAAACCGGCACTGCTATCAGCGGGCCGCCCATCGACTCGACCCAGGCCGGGGAAGGTTCGGCTGAGCTGGCTGTGGTGGCGGAGGACGTCTTCACGACGTCAGTATCCCCGCGGCCACTGACAACGAGCCTTCGAGCTGATCAACACGACCCGTGGCTTGACGCCGAGACCCGCATATTAGAGGCATTCCCCGGAGCCGAATCCGCTACGACAATCTGCGGGCCGCGGTCGAGCGAGTCCTGGGCTTGGGCCGGGCCCGGGAGGCTCAACCCACCGTCACCGCGTAACGGCAACACCAGATTTGTCGCAATACCCTGGCCAGCAGCTCGTCACTTCGCGCGCCACCGGCCAGGCACGGCCCGGCCATCCCGCTGACCTTCCATCCCAAGGACGACCGGGCCGAAGCCTTGCCCACCCGCGAAGACCCTCTGCAGCCAGCCCAGCGGTCGCTTGGCACACTATTTAGCGCGCAAGGGCGCCTGCCGGCTGTCTCGCTACGGCGCTACAGAGCCCGATAGGGCGCTCACGCCCTGGGAGTGCCCCGTCTGCCGGCGAACACCAAGGGGCATTACCTCGTCTTGACACGGCAGGCATCTTGCGGCCGGGACACCCGAGCAACGGCTGCCTGCGGAAACACGCCGACCGAGGCCCTCAGCCCACAGCTTTCCCCTGTCGCATGGGGAGCACGAGATCGTGCTCCCACCCCGAAAGGGGGTCGAGAACCGACAAGGGGTTCTTATGCCTCTCGATGCAGAGAGCATCCGAATCGATCGGGTGACATCGGGGCCTGCGGTTGACGACGGCGCACGCGGGCGCGGTACGGCGCTGTAGGTCTACCTGATCGAGTGACGGACGAATCGGGCACCGTTGACACGTCTGCGAGTTGGGAGCACGAGAGCTCCCAGAGGGCTCCCACTTGCTCCCAGCCCGGAAACGGTTAAGGCCGCCCCCGCTACCCGCGGAAACGGCCTCCGACCTGCGATGATGCTGGTCGGGACGACAGGATTTGAACCTGCGACCCCTTGACCCCCAGCCCAGCGACAACTCTCCGCGACGACCCGTATCACTCTGTAGCAGAGTGTCACGGGGCCGTACACCGCCGTACGGAGCAAGAGAACACCGCTCCCAGCGCCCCTTCCGAGCAGGCCCATCCTGCTACCACACTCCTATATTCTGGCTCCTGTCGATTCCGGTGCCCGAAATTTGCAAGGGAGGATGAGCTGTGAGGTCGGCCACCACCGCAAAGCTCCGCGCCAACGCCACGACCATCCACCAACTCGGACGTCGCCATGGCCTGCACTCCTTCGCCCTGAGCGCCGAGCCCGGGGAACTCGTAGCCACCCTGGACCCCGACCGCTCCTACTTCGACATCACCAGCTTCGAAACAGACCTGTCCAGCATGCTCGGCGCCCTCGTGGAAGTCGTCCCACGCGGCCCCGGAGTGGAAGTCGAAGAAACCGAACCTCTCAACGACCTCCGCGGGGCGGCGTGACCAACACACGCACCGACCGTGAACACCGGGAGCTGCTCCGCCTGACCGACGCAACGGCAGCACTCGACCAAGCCCGCTCAATCCTCCGCGACGGAACACCCAAGCCAGGAAACGAGCGCCTCCTCGCCCTGGCCTACTGCATGCTCACCTTCGGCGAAATGCTCAAACAGGCATCTCACGGCACCGTGACACAGGCATACAGCGGCCCCATCGCACTGCGCGACAAACTCGCCCACGTACCACACCGCAAGCTCAACGCCGAAGTACTCGCCACCTCCGTCGAACGAGCCACTACCGAAATCCTTCCCCTGATACAAGCCCGCATCCAAGACCTGAGCAACACCGACTCCTGATCTTGATCTTTATGGTCGGAGCCGATCACGTTCGATGATGGACTCGGGTCGTCTGGCCGTTTTACCCACGTCGTAGCGGGGCGCTGGTCGGCGGTTCTTCGACTCGGGTGGCCTTGCGCTTGCCGAGAACGTCATCCGCCCTGGTCGGAGGCCTGCACCGGGACTGGCGGTCGTCGGCCTCGTCGCTCGAGTCGGCACTCTCGCGTATGCCCTTGCCGGAAATCTCATCCGTGCAGGTCACGCTGCATGTCGGTATTCGTGGAGGATGCCGCCGAGGCGATCGTGTCGGCGTATCTCGAGGC
>NZ_JBHWES010000075.1:0-56211 GCF_042734105.1 Streptomyces sp. NPDC059679
CGGTGCGTGGGTAACCCAACTCGCCCGCAATCTGCTCATGGACCTCGGAGACAGGGCCGGGTGCTTCCGGTTCCTCATCCGTGACCGGGACAGCAAGTTCACCGCCGCGTTCGACGCCGTCTTCGCCGGCAACGGCACAGCCGTCGTCCCGACGCCGCCGCAAAGCCCTCGGTCAAACGCGTTCGCCGAACGATGGATACGCACAGCCCGTACCGAATGCACCGACCGACTCCTCATCACCGGCGAACGACACCTGCGCACGGTCCTCACCACCTACGCCGAGCACTACAACGCCGGACGATCCCACCGCAACCTCGGCTTGCGAGCACCCGACGACGACCGAACGTCATCCCCCTGCCCGCTGCTACGGTCAGGCGCCGCCAGGTACTTGGCGGACTGATCAACGAGTACCACACCATGCCACCCCCGCTGCCTCGCCATCCACAGGGAACGCCCAGCTCAGCAGCCTGATTGGAATATTGACACCCTTCAGGGCCGTTATCGATCTTGCTCCGACAAAGGACCGTTTATGAGAAACACCGCCCGAGACGGTCATCAATGCACAGCGAAGGCGGAAGTCCCCGATCGCGCGGATCGGGGACTTCGCCAAGGGCCGCCGGAGGGATCCTGTTGCGGCCCCGGGGTGCAGACGCCGTTTACGCGGCGGAGGTGAGTTCGGCGCGGCCGAACAACAGCGCGTGGCCGGTGGGGAGCTGGTGGAGGATGCGGGTGATGAGGTCGGGGCCGACGTGGGCGGCGACGGCCGCGAAGACGGAGCCGGTGTCCCAGCGGGTGGTGGCCAGGGAGGCGCCGGAGCGGGCGGCGAGGTCCTTGACGAAGGCCCATCCGGTCAGCGGCTGGGTGTCGGGGACCTGTGCGGTCAGGACACGTGCGGCTTCCAGGGGCAGGCAGGCGGCCAGGTGGACGCGTTCGTCGCCGGTCAGCTGGCGTCCCAGCCCCGCGAGAACCAGGCGGACGGCTTCCTCGGCTCTCTCGCGGGTGGGGTAGGCGCCTTCGTAGCGGACCTTCTCCAGCATCTGCTCATACGCCGTCGAGTACGGCTGCTGGCGCTCAGCCGGTACGCGCACGTCGGTGATCACTGCGGTGCATGCCTTTCGTGGAGCGGTGCGGGTGTGTGGCACCGAGGTAGGGGTCAGGTGGGCTGGGGGCGGCCGAAGAGGAGGTCGTAGTCGGCGGGGAGCTGGAGCAGGATCTGCCCCAGCAGGTCCTCGCCGGCCGTGTCGGCGACCGTGGACAGCACGGCGCTGACGTCCCAGGTCGCGGTCTGCTCGGTGGCGCCCTCGATCCAGGCTGCGGTCGCCCTCACGAACCGCTCCGGGGGCAGCGGTTCGGCGCTCTGCAGCGGGTTGAGCAGGATCAGGGCGAATTCCTCCGGGAGACGTGCCGCGAGCTGGGCGCGAACCTCGCCGACCAGATGCGCGCCGAGCAGGGCGAGCACCACACGGGCCGCGCGCTCGGCTTCCTCCACAGTGCCGTACTCGCCGCGCTCCTTCACGTGGTCGAGGAACGCTTCGCGTCGCAGAGTCATCTCGCCGCCGCCCCTTCTTGTTCTTCGGCCTGCCCACGGGGTGCGGAGGACGGGGTGAGGGGGAGATCAGATGCCCGTCCTCCGCACCTGTCCGGCCGGTGTCAGCCGGAGATCTCCTTGTGGCCGGTCCCGACGCCGATGGAGATCTTGCGGGGCTTGGCACGCTCGGCGATCGGGATACGCAGGGTCAGCACGCCCGCGTCGTAGTCGGCCTTGATGCGCTCGGTGTCCAGGGTGTCGGCGAGCACGATCTGGCGGGAGAAGACGCCCAGCGGCCGCTCGGACAGCTCCATCTGCACGTCGTCGGCCTTCGCCACCGGCCGGCGCTCCGCCTTGACCGTCAGCATGTTCCGCTCGACGTCGATGTCGATCGCGTCCGCGCTGACGCCGGGAAGGTCGAAGGCCACCACGTACTCGTCACCCTCGCGGTAGGCATCCATCGGCATCGCCGACGGCCTCGACCAGGTGCCCGGGCCCATCAGCTGCTGCGCCAGCCGGTCCAGCTCACGGAACGGGTCAGTGCGCATCAACATCGTGAAAACACCTCCAGCAGGTTCAGGCAGTTACTGCCAATGCGCCTCACTGACACCGTTGTAACATGTCATCCAATGGATGACAAACGCGATGTCGTCTACATGATGACAACCCGAGGGAGGTGCCCGTGACCGCACCCGACCAGCCGGTCTCCACCGACACCGACGCCCACAGCCCGGCGTCGTTCCTCGCCGCCGCGGCGGCCCTGAAAGCCATAGACGACGCCCTGCGCGACGCCCAGCACGAGACCCCCGACACCCTCGGCGCCGGGCCGGCCCCGGAGCAGGCCCTCGCCTCGCTGATGCTGCTGCGGCAGGTACGTGAGCGGCTCGCCGGATGGGAGACCGGCCTGATCGAAACGGCCCGGAACGCGGGCGCCAGTTGGGCCGACCTCGCCTCTCCCCTGGGTGTCGCCAGCCGCCAGGCCGCCGAGCGCCGCTACCTGCGCGGCCGCCCCGGCCCGGCCGGGACCACCGGCGAACAGCGCGTGACGGCCACCCGTCAGGCCCGGGCCGCCGACCGCAACACCGCCACCTGGGCCCGCCGCAATGCGGCCGACCTGCGCCGCCTCGCCGGCCAGATCACCGCCCTCACCGACCTTCCCCCCGCCGCCCGCCGCCCGCTCAATGAGCTGCACGCGGCCCTTGCCCACAACGACCCCGCCGACCTCATCGCCCCCCTGGCCGCCGCCCGCCCCCACCTGGCCGCCGCCCACCCCGACCTCGCCGCCCGGCTCGACGCCCTCACTCCCCCCTGACCCCGCCCGGTGCCCCGCAACAGCCCAGTCGGCCTCCGCCCCCGGGTGAACCCCCGATTGCCCTCGAAGTCCGGCGGCAGATCGTCCTCCGGGTTACGCCACCGGTTCGCCCCCGGCACCCAGATCTCCCGCCGACGCAGCGCATCCCGCCAGCTGACCAGCACACACAGCTAGTAGAGGATGGCCAGCTTCCTCGTCCGCGCCTCGTGGGTTCGCGCCGGGCATCACTCATGCAGGTGCGTTTGCGGCAGAAGTACACGCATCGAACCTGAAGAAAATCTGTCGCGGTCACAGTAGACATTGGCTCGTCGCAGGGTTATTTTTTCCGTGTACCCAGGAAGTCGAGAAGGGCACGGCAGAGATGAACTGCCGCGCATGCAGGTCAAGCAGGACGCCCCACGGGGGCTGCGAGCAGTACCCGCGTTATCCAGCAGTACGACCGTGTAGCCGAAGGTAAAGGAGCAGACGCCATCAGGATCGCCCGGGCGAGGAAGAAGTCCGCCCGGGTACCGCAGGCCTCGGATTGGAAGGTGGTCCCCGGTCACGCATCCGCGATCCCCGCAGCCCCGCCCTCCCAGGCGGAACCTGCGGACAAAGAAGGCCGGCGCAGTTCGCCGGTAGATGGTGTTGAAAGCTCGGGGCCCGGGTGCCGTACGGCACCCGGGCCCCCCGACGTGTCCCCTGGAAGAAGAGGTCTATGCCCCCTGCCAGTTCCCGTCCCGTCGACAATCTCGACGATGACGACTACCCCGCCTACACCATGGGCCGGGCCGCCGAGATGCTCGGCACCACCCCCGCCTTCCTCCGCGCCCTCGGCGAACACCTCATGGTCACCCCGCTGCGCTCCGAAGGTGGCCACCGCCGCTACTCCCGCTACCAGCTGCGCATCGCCGCCCGAGCCCGCGAACTCGTCGACCAGGGCACCCCCATAGAAGCCGCCTGCCGCATCGTCATCCTCGAAGACCAGCTCGAAGAAGCCCGGCGCATCAACGAGCACCTGCGCACCCAAGGCCGCGAGTCGTAGTCGAAGAACTCAGCCTGAATCAGCACGCCGATCCTGGGGGCAACACCGGCCAGCGGACGATGCTGCCGTCACCGGCCGCGGCCTTTCAGGCGGCCTGACCGAAGCCGGCCGCGGCCGGGTCCGCCTCGCGCAGCGGGGCGAAGTCCACGTCCAGCTTCGGGTCTTACGCCTCGGGCTGGATGCCGAGTTCGTGCGTGCTGTACTCGCCGAACCGGTTGATGTGCTCGGTCAAGTACGGCGAGATGCGCGCCAGGTCCTCCGGATCGATCGTCCAGACCTCCTCCAGCAGCTGGCGGACGATCTCGGCGATGTCCAGGGCATTGTGAAAAATGACCGCGTTCGTGAGCAGAGCGTTGAATTTCATTGCCTTCTCCTGCTCGACCGGGTCGTTGTCGGCGATGACGCCGCGGTTGCCGAAGCCGACCCACTGGGAGAACCGGTTGAACGACTCGACTTTGTTCGTCGCCGCGGTAACCCGCCTGCGCAGCGGCGCGTCGGAGAGGTAGCGCAGCAGTTGCACGGTGCGGATCACGCGGCCGACCTCGCGGAACGCGGCGTACGTGGCGTTCTTCTTGGAGCCCGACCGCAGCCGCTTCAGCAGCGTGGAGGAGGAGATCGCCCCCTCGCGCACCGAGACGGCCACCCGCATCAGGTGCCGGAACTGCGATTCGATCAGGTCCCAGTCGATCACGTTCCTTCCCGGCTCTCCGAACAGGGCGTCGATGTGCACGTACTCGCTCTGCTTGCTGGGCCGGTAGAACGTCGAGTCCTTCCAGTTACGGATGCGGGGCATCAGGTCGAAGCCCAGCAGGTGGGCCAGCGCGAACACCGGGAAGCTCTGGCCCTGGGTGTCGGCGTGCACCGTGGTGGGCTTCACCTCGGACGTGTTCTTCAGCAGGCCCTCGATGATGTAGACCGGCTCCCACACCCCGCACGGGATGAAGTGCGTGAACAGCGCGATGTAGGTGTCGGGGATGTGGTGGTAGGCGATCCCGCCCGGCTTGCCGTATCAGACGCTCGTCTCAGCGAGCAGGTTGTCGAGGTAGGTGTCCATGTGGGTGCCGTCCGCGGCGACCGCGGTGCCGTCGCCCCATGCCTGAGAGATGTCCAGCTGGGCATGGGCGTTGACCAGGTCGGCGACCGCCTCGTTCAGCAGCACGATGGAGAAGTGCCGGTTCGCCGTGTACGACAGCTCGTGCCCGCTCACGCCGGGGATGTGCTGGGCGGCCTCGTACGGGCCCATGTTCGTGCCTTTCACGAACGTCGTGATCACGTAGCGGCCGAACGGGTCGGCCAGCTTCGGCTCGTTGCCGGAGGCTGGCCCGAAGTGGCGCCACCACTCCACCCAGTACGCCGTGCGGGCCAGGATGCCCATCAGGGAACGCTCCGGCATCCTGGCCTTGATCTCTTCCTCCAGCCGCTTGGCCGAGGGCCGCTGACCCTCCGAGCGGTGCGGCTTGAGCGACGGGATGCCCGTCTCCGGGTCGATGATCAGGCCCTCGTTGTCCGGGTATCCGGCGTCCGCCGCCGCGGCGGCATCCCGCAGCTTGTCCTCCAGCTGCCGGCGGAAGAATCCGGCGTCGAACTCGGCCGTCTCGCCCTCCTCGCAGAGGCCGACCTCCACCAGGTAGGCGCCCAGCTTCTCCTGCACGGCCTCCCACTCCAGCAGCTGCTTGGACCAGTCGGCGTACTCCTCGGAGCCGACCACCGCGACGTCGCCGGTGCGCAGTTCCTCGGCGAGGGGTGTGAAGACCATGGCTCGAAGTGCTTGCGCACGAACTGCCCCGGGCGTGTCTTGTCGCACGCGGCCTTGCGCCAGTTCTGGGTGGCGAAGGAGATGTCCACCTCTTGGCCCATCTCGTCGAAGGCGGTGATGTACTCGCCGCGGGCCGCCTGGTGCCGCCGGGCGTGCGCGAGCGCGTCCAGCACCCGCCCGTCCTCGCTGGTGGCGGTGAACTCCAACTTCTCCGCGAGGTCGAACATCACCGCCCGGTCCCGGCCGATCTGCCCGTACAGCAGCACCTCCCAGAAGTTGCCGTGATGGGCGGAGACCTTCTCGATCTGCTCGTACTGCTTGTCGAACCCGCCGAACTCCTCCACGGTCTGGGTGACCGCGCTTAAGCCCCTGGCCTGCACCACCAGGGCCTTCGCCAGGGCGAGCAGAGCCGGGGAGACCTCCCCATCCAGCCGCTGGGCCACCTCATCGAGGGATGCCGCCTCGTCCAGGCCGTCCAGCGCCTGCCGGGTCTCGGCGGTCATGGCCGCGGCCTTGACCAGCGCGGCCTGGGCCGGGCCGTCGGCGTCGATGTCCTTCAGCACCGTGCGGCAGTTACCGATCAGGGCCTCGACGATCTCCCGCTCGGCCAGCCGGATCTCCTCCAGCTCCTGCTTCGCCTTCTTGACCTTCGTCGCCACCCGCTTGCAGAACATCGTCGCCAGGTCGTCACGGACCCGCATCCGCGCCTTGTGCACCAGGCACGCCACCAGCGCGAGGCGCTTGACGGGCCGGTAGTCCCGCAGCTCCGCCACGTCGGCGGCATCCGCCTCCCCGGCGAAGTCGGTGACCTTCCCAGCGGGCACCCCGTCCATCCACACGTCCGTGTCGCCGAGCCCGTCCACCCACTCCAGCCGCTTGGTCAAGTTCTTGAAGTGCGACCAGCTCGGCCCCTGCGCGGGCCTCTTCAGCCGGTTGAACAACGTGGTGCCGTCGCCGTCGCGACCGAGCTGCAGCTCGACGGCCGTCTGACCGTCACCGACCTGGCCGCCCGGGTGCAGCTCAGCGTCTCGCCCTGCCACCGCCGGCTGCGCGACCTCGAACGTGAAGGGGCGATCCGCGGCTACCGCGCGATCGTCGACCCCGCCGCCGTCGGCCTGAACTTCGAAGCCGTCGTCTTTGCCACCCTGCGCTGGGAAGACCCCGACACCGTCAGCACCTTCGAAGAAGCCGTGGCCGCCGTCCCCCACGTGCTACAGGCGCAACGCCCCTTTGGCGAGCCCGACTACCTCCTCCGCGTCGCCACCACCGATCTGGCCGCGTTCCAGCAGCTCTACGACCAGAAGCTCGCCCGCCTTCCCGGCGTCCAGCGCCTGACCTCCACCATCGTCATGAAGAACGTCGTCCAGGACAGGCCGCTGCCCGAAGGACTGGACGAGGACGACGACGGCCGCGAGGACTGCGCGGGTCCGCACAGTGCCCCGGGCCCGCGTCGTACGCGGTGGCGGGGCCTGTCAGAGGCCGAGGACCTCGTTGAGGCCGTCGGTGAGGGTGGCGGGGGTGTGGCCGAGGAGGGTGGCGAGGTCGGGGGTGACGATGTCGTAGCGGCCTTCGCGCATGTCGGTGACGAACGCGGACAGGACGTTCACCCCGGGCTCGGGGACGCCAGCGGCGCGGAGACTGTCCTCGAAGGCGCAGGGGTCGGGGCTGGTGAAGGGGACGGTCTTGCCGGTCTGCCGGGACAGGGCGTCGGCAATGTCCTTGAAGGTCACGGACTCGGGTGCGGTGAGGTGGTACGTCGCGTTCGTGGGCCGGTCCTTCAGGAGGACGTTGGCGGCGGCCTCGCCCATCTCCCGGCGCAGCGCGAAGGGGACCTTGCCATCGCCGGCGGGGAGGTGGATGCCATGGTCGAGGAGGGCGGGGCCGCTGAAGACGGGCAGGACGTCGAGGTACATGGTGTTGCGCAGGATGGTGTAGCCCAGGCCGCTGTTCTTGAGGTGGTCCTCGGTGCGGAAGTGCGCCAGGAGCATGGGGCCCATGGGGGAGGTGTCGGCGTCCTTGACCGCGGTGCCGGTGTAGACGAGGTGCCCGACCCCGGCGCGCTGGGCGGCGTCGATGACATTGACGTGCTGCTCGAAGAGGCGGCCGTGGTCGTTGGAGGAGACCAGCAGCACCTTGGCGACGTCGTGCAGCGCCGCGCGCAGCGCGTCGGTGTCGTCGTAGGAGGCGACGCGGATCTCGGCGCCCTTCTCCTTGAGCGCGGTGGCCTTGGCCGGGTCTCGGACGAGGGCGACGACCTGGCCGGGCGCGGCCTTGGTGAGGAGGTGGTCGATGGCCGCGGTGCCGAGCTGTCCGCTCGCGCCGGTGACGAAGATCTTGCCGCTCATGCTGGTTGTGGCTCCTTGCCGTGAGGGGTTGCGTGGGTGGCTGCCCTGGGCGGGCCGGGCAGCGGATGAAGGAGTGCCGGTGGCGCCCCGGGGGGCGTCAGCCGCTGTTCGGGAGGCCGGCCATTTCTCCGTCGGAGGGGGCGGCGGCGCTGGCGCTCTCGCCCGGGGCGGTGCCAGACGCCGGGGTGGTCGGGACGACGCAGAAGCCGGTGGCCGGGTCGCACAGGCCCTCGGCCTCGCCGTGGAGGAACGTCACGAGCGCGGGTGCGACGGGTGTGGGGTCAGCCATGGATCTGCTCCCATGCCTGGTCGAGGGCGGCCGTGTACTGAGCGGTGCTGACGGCGCCGGGGATGCCGAGGCGCTCGCCGAGCACGGTGAAGGGGACGCCGGTGGCGCCCAGGCGCACGGCCTGGTCGTGGTCGGCGCGTACCGCGTCGGCGTAGCGGTTGGTGGCCAGCACCTCGCGGACGGCGTCGGCGGGGATGCCGAGGTCTTCGCCGAGCCGGACCAGGGTGTCGGGGGCGAAGGCGGCGTCGTCGCCGCTGAAGACCTCCGCCTGCATGGCGCGCAAGTAGTCGAAGGCGACACCGTGCTCGTTGCCGAGGTGGACCAGGCGCAGCATGTCGAGGGTGTTGCTCGCCGGGCGGTTGACCTCGTAGCGCAGGCCCTCGGCTGCGGCCTTGTCGGCCATGCCCTGTTCCATCGCGCGGGCCTGCGCGGGGGCCGCCCCGTACTTGCCCGCCAGGTACTCCAGCGTCGGCACGACGGTGGCCGGGGCCTGCGGGTCGAGCTGGAAGGTGTGCACCCTCAGCTCGATGTGCTCGGCGTGCGGGGACATCTCGATCGCCCGGCTCAGGCGCGCCTCGCCCAGGTAGCACCAGGGGCAGAGCACGTCCGCCCAGACGTCGACCGTCAGGCGAGTGGGGGTCGGGGTTGTGGTCGGTTCCAGGTAGGGGCCTGTCCTTGCCAGAAACCTCATCCGCCCTGGTAGGGGCCGATGCATCAGGTTTCCCGAAATCTGGTCGCGGTCGTCTGAGCCGGCGCTCTCGCGCAGCTGCTGTCAGCGCGTCAGAATGATCGATCGTGCTGCTGCGACTGGCTTACCTGGGTGTGACGAACGCGTTCGCGATGCTTCGCCTGCTGCCGATGACCGACCGGGACAAGGACGCCGAGATCCTCGCCGTGCGCCACCAGATCACCGTGCTGGAACGCCAACTCGGCAAGGACAAGATCCGGCTCACGCCGAGCGATCGGGCCTTTCTGACGGCGCTGCTTCACCGGCTGCCACTGCACGTCCTGCGACAGTTACGGCTGCTCGTCCGCCCCGACACGGTGCTGCGTTGGCACCGCAACCTCGTCGCGCGCCGCCATGCCACCTCCTGCCCACCCAAACGCCCGGGACGACCACGCACCATGCGCTCCATCCGCACTCTGGTGCTACGCCTGGCGAAGGAGAACCCGGGCTGGGGGTACCGGCGCCTGCACGGCCAGCTGCTCGTGCTGGGCGTGAAGGTGGGCGCGTCCACCGTCCGGGAAATCCTGAAGGAGGCCGGCATCAACCCAGCACCCCAGCGGAACTCCAGTACCTGGGCCACCTTCCTTCGCTCCCAGGCTGATGCCCTGCTGGCCTGCGACTTCATGGAAACAGTCACCCTGTCGGGGGTACGGATGTACGTGCTCGTGGTAATCGAACACAGCAGTCGCCGGATCCGCGTCCTGGGTGCGACCGCGCATCCGATCGCCTCCTGGGTAGCGCAAGCGGCGAAAAACCTCGTCATGGACCTCGAAGACCTCGGCTGCCGCGCACGGTTCATGATCAGGGACAGGGACAGGAAGTTCCCCGAACTGTTCGATGCCATCCTCAAGGACGCAGGAATCGACGTCGTGCTCAGCGGCATCCAGATCCCACGAATGAACTCGATCACGGAGCGCTGGATACAGACCTGTCGCCGCGAGCTCCTGGACCGGACATTGATCTGGAACCAACGACATCTCCTCGCCGCCCTGCGCGAGTACGAGCAGTTCTACAACGGACACCGACCACACCAAGGCATCGCGAACGCCAGACCGCTACACCCCTTGCCCCCAGCCATCGACAACCCGGACACGTTAGCCCGCCTCGACATACGCCGACACGATCGCCTCGGCGGCATCCTCCATGAATACCGACATGCAGCGTGACCTGCACGGATGAGATTTCCGGCAAGGGCAGTGTCGAAGGTTCACTTTCTCGGGCAAGCCGATGCGGCCCACTACCCGTTCCATGCGGACGCCATCACGCTGGACGGCACACGGTCGGACAAGGTGCAAGTCGTCCCGTCCAGCGGCGTGACACCGCGCGGCTACGGCAAGACGTTCGGGAGGCGTGCCGCCCGGTCGTTCTCCCTCGGATCCGCGCTCGCGCAAGCCGGGGACGACGGCCCGGTCTCGTCGGTGGTGCTGGCCACGTTCCTGCGCGTGCTCGTGGAGCCGACGTGATAGGGCGGCCGCGCCTGGTGGCGCTCGACATCGACGGCACGCTCCCGGCCTGGACCGAGGGCGAGGAGGAGACGGCCGAGCCGGCCGGCAGCAGGATCCTCAAGGTGCTGCGCGCCGCCCTGGACTCCGGTGCCCACGTCGTGCTCTGCTCCGGCCGCTCACCTCAGGGAATGACCCGCGTGGCCGACCGGCTCAACCTGTACGGCCAGAACGGCGAGCGGATGTGGATAGTGGCGAGCAACGGCGCGATGCTCTGCCGCTACGCACCGCTGGAGATCGTGCGCCAAGAGACGTTCGATGCGGGACCTGCCGTGCGGGCCTTCCTCGGCCAGTGCCCGTCGGCTCTGGTCGCGGTCGAGGACCAGGGCATCGGCTACCGCCTCACCGCGCCGTTTCCTGCGGGCGAACTGCCCGGCGAGATGATCCTAGCCGGCCTCGACGACCTCCTCGCCCAACCGGCCAGCCGGGTGATCGTCCGCGACCCCGCGGCGTCCTCTGAGCACTTCGCCCGATTGGCAGCCGAACTGGACCTGCCGGGTGCCGGCCATGCCGTCGGCTGGTCGGCGTGGCTGGACCTCACACCGGCCGACGTCTCGAAGGCGTCCGGTCTGCGCCACGTCTGTGCCGAACTCGGCGTGAGCGGTGCGGATGTGCTCGCTGTCGGCGATGGGCGCTCCGACATCGAGATGCTGCGGTTCGCCGGCCGCGGCGTCGCGGTGGCGCAGGCTCCCCAGGACGTCCGCGATGCCGCCGACGCGGTCACCGCGGCGGCGGAGGACGACGGCGTGGTACTCGAGTTGGAGCGGTGGTTCGACTGATCAGCGCGGCCGAACGGCCGACGCCCTGTAAGGAAAAGGAGTTGAGGTGACACGGGCAGCAATGGAAGTCGGCTCGACACGAAGTGGCCGCAGGAGTTGGCCGTTGCTGGCGGCGGTGGCGATCGACTCACTGGGCACGGGCCTGTATCTGCCACTGTCGTTGCTGTACTTCCTCAAGGTCACGGACCTGAGCCTGGCGACGATCGGTCTGCTCGTCAGCGTGGCCACCGCGGTGACTCTGCCGGTGCCGATCGCCATCGGACGGCTGGTCGACCGGCTCGGGCCGCGGCCGATGGTGGCCGGCGGCCAGGCGCTCCAAGGACTCGGCTTCCTGATCTACCTGACAGTCTCCGGCGCGAGTTCGCTGGTGGTCGCCGTCCTGGTGGCGACGGCCGGCTTACGGGTCTACTGGTCGTCGGTCTTCACACTCATCGCCGACCAGGCGGACGCCGAGGGGGCGGACGCCAAGGACCACTGGTTCGCCTGGACCGGGATGATTCGGGAAGTGGGCTCCGGCGGTGGGGCGCTGCTCGCGGGCGCCCTGCTCACCATCGACTCCGCGCGCGTCTACGACGCGCTGCTTCTCGGCAGCGCACTGGCGTTCCTCGCCGCCTCGCTGGTGGTCGTCTTCGCCGTGCCGCCCGTCCCGCACGCCCTGCCGCCGGCCGAAGGCCACTCCGGCCTCCGCGCGCTGCTGCGGGACCGGCCCTACCTGGCGCTGATCGGGACCTGCACGATCTTCGCCATGTGTAGCACGTTCCTGGCCCTGTCCCTGCCTGTCTACGTCGTTCAGGGCCTGTCCGGGCCGCGCTGGGCGCCCGGGCCCCTGCTGGCCGTGAACACAATGCTGTTGGCGACCTGTACAGCAGCCGTCACCCGCTTCGTCCGCCGCCGCTGCACCCGCGCCCGAGCGATGGCGTGGGGCGGCTGGCTGTGGGCACTGTGGTGCGCCGCGTCCGCGGCGGCCGTCCTGATGCCGTCCGGGGCGCTGGTCCCGTTCCTGGCGGTCGTGGTGGTGTGCTTCTCGGTCGCGGACATGACCTACGGGCCCGCGTCGAACGCGCTCGCCGCAGATGCGACACCGGCCGGGTCGCGAGGCACGTACCTGGCGGCGTTCCAGTACTCCTTTGCCTGCTCAAGCATCGTCGCACCCAGTCTGTTCGGCCTGCTCTTCAGCCAGAATCGGCTGCTTCCCTGGCTCGCCGTGGGCCTCCTCGCCACGCTGGGCTCGGCGCTGATGCTGCGACTGGAGCGCCGACTGCCGCAGACACCTACCGATGCCAACGCCACCTGATCACCGACGGGCATGACACTGCGCTTGCCGAATACCTCGTCCGTGCAGGTCACGCGGCATGTCTGTATTCGTGGAGGATGCCGCCAAGGCGGTCGTGGCGTCGTATGTCGAGGTGGCTTAGCTTGTCCGGATCGTCGATTGGTGTCGGCAGTGGGTGTAGCGGTCGGGCGTTCGCGATGCTGTGGGGCTCGGTTATTCATCGCTGCTGGTCAAACGTCCCTGAAGGGTGTCTTTATTGCCGTATGGTCGTTGACCTGCGGCTTTGTGATCGTCCACGTATGGGAATGATCAGTAAATGTGGGCCTGTGGCTGCTCTACCTGATCTTCTGCCGACTGCTGGGCTGCCTTCTTTCGCTGGGCCGGTCGACCGTCGCGAACAACGCCGGGATCCTTGCCCTTCGTCATGGGGTAGCTCTGCTCCCCGGGCCGACGGCCCGCCGGGGCCCCGGCGGCAGCGCCTCGCGTACCAGGCGCCGATGGACGCTGTGCTTCTTCGACAAGGCCCGGATCGACAGCTGCTGTTGCCAGATGTCCCGGCGGATCCGGTCGAACAGCTCCTGCTTGGACAAGGACATCCACAGCACCCACCCTCGGCGGACCACATCCACCGTCCCACCGCAATACCACAGGTGGGGCCTTCGCCTCGCCATTACCCCTCAGTGCCTCCGAACGCCCCCGGATGGGGCCAGTTGGAGTCGCCTCGGTGGGGCCGCTGACGGACGCCCTAGCCATGCCAGGGCGGCGAGCGAGGTAAACCTCGGCTGATGCGGCACTAAATCGCTGCGGCAACGACGTCGCCGTCCGGCAGCCGCACCTCAACGATGTGCCCGAGCAGGTCCGCGTAGGAGGCGAAGACCGGGGCCAATGATTCCCGGAGGGGGCGGCCCGCGATGTCGTCGTCGATCAGATCTTCCATCGCGAATTCGAAGATCCGCCGGTCATTCGGGTTTTCGAGGTCGATGGCCAGGCAGGACCGGTCGGTGCTGAACCACTGCCCGATCAGATAGACGTGCGCCTGATCGAAGAGGAGCTCCCGGATCTCCTCGTTAATGTATCCGGGACTGATCGCGTAGTACTCCTCGCCCGGCGTCTCGCGCGGTGAGCCGTTGAACCGGAAGGCGTCGATCCGAAGACGTGAGTGGGGCTCGATGGCAGCGAGGGTCGATCGCGACACGCGGAACCAGGTCGGCAGCGTGACCTGATCGATCGCCTCGTAGTGGTCCAACAGGGCGTCTTCCTCCCGGGCAAACCGTAGCGATGGAAACCGGCCGACGAACTGCCATAGCGCTGCCTTGTCTTCGTGGGGCAACTCGGAGTCCTCAATCCAGGAGGTGGCAGCGGCGGCGTCACCAGTGATGCGGTGCTGTTCCTCGTCGAGATCGATCACCCTGCTTTCCTATCAGATGGATTACGCGGACGGTTTACCGAACAGTCGCACCTGCTGCACCGGACTCAGCGGTCGGCCTGAAGGGTGTCATTAATCCGATCAGGCTGCTGAGCTGGGCGTTCTCTGTCGATGGTGAGGCGGTCGGGGCGGCGTGGTGCTCGTTGAGCAGTCCACCGAGCACCTGTCGGCGCCTGACTGTGCCGGCAGGCAGGGGGATGATGTTCGGGTCGTCGTCTGGGGCTCGTAGGTCCAGGCTGCGGTGGGGCCGTCTGGCGTTGTAGTGCTGGGCATACGTGGTAACGGTGCGCAGATGTCGTTCGCCGGTGATGAGGAGGCGATCGGTGCACTCGGCGCGGGCTGTGCGTATCCATCGTTCGGCGAACCCGTTTGACCGTGGGCTTTCGACGCCTGGCTGACCCAGTCCTACCCGGGCATCCAGTTCGAACGCTATGCCGACGACGCGGTCGTGCACTGCGTCAGCGAGCGCCAGGCCCGCGAGGTTCTGGCGGCGCTAGGGAGCAGGATGGAAGAGGTCGGGCTACGACTGCATCCCGACAAAACCCGGATCGTGTACTGCAAGGACGGCAAGCGGCGCGGCTCGTACGAGTACACGTCGTTCACCTTCCTCGGCTTCACGTTCCAGGCCCGCAAGGCGCGGAGCAGGTACGGCGTGAACTTCACCAACTTCCTGCCCGCGATCAGCAAGGACGCCCTGAAGAAGATCGGCAGTGAAGTCCGCTCCTGGCGACTTCACATGCGGATGCACCTCACCTTCTTCGAGCTCGCACGGCGGATCAATCCGATCGTGCGCGGCTGGATGCAGTACTACGGCGCGTACTACCGCTCCGCACTGCACCACCTCCTGCGGCGCATCAACGCCTACCTGATGCGATGGATCCGCAAGAAGTACCGACGGCTCCGGAAGTTCAAGAAGGCCCACGCGTGCTGGAAACGGGTCACCCGCCAGCACCCCAGGCACTTCGCCCACTGGGCATGGACACCGGGCTTCTGGTGATCAGGATGACAAGAGCGGAGTGACGAGAGATCGTCACGCTCCGTTCTGTGGGAGCCCGGGGGTGAGATTCCCCCGGGCGACCCGACCACTGAGCTTGACTCTGTCGGTGATCTTGGAGTTTTGCGGTGCGGCAGCATGGTCAACGGGCATGCTCGGGTAGTTCCGATGGCCGATGCAGTTGTCGAGGCGCCCGTGGTCCCTCCGCCCACGTTCCGGTGAGCAGGTCCCGTCTCTGACTGCGCAGGTCGCGCGGGCGAGCAACCCGGGCGGCACGACGGCGATATGGGTGAGAGACCGGCTGGACGGGCTGTGAAGGCTCGCCTGCTCAACTGGCCACCGTCTGTGTGCTGCAGTCTGTGTGCTGCAGTTCCTGCTCGGCCTGTCGGACCGGCAGGCCGCCGAGGCGGTCCGCTGCCGCATCGACTTCAAGTACGCGATGGCCATGGAGCTGGATGACCCCGGGTTCCATCACAGCGTGCTGGCCGCTTTCCGCGATCGTCTCGCCGAAGGCGACCGTGCTGACCGCCTCCTCGACCTCGCGCTAGCGCGCCTCAAGGAGGCCGGCCTAGTGCACGAGTGCACCACCCAGCGCACCGACTCCACCCATGTCCTGTCCGCGGTGCGTGACCTGACCCGCCTGGAGCTGATCACCGAGGCGGTCCGCGCCGCACTGGAAGAGGTCGCCGGTATCTCCCCTCACCTGCTGGACGAGCTGGTCGATGAGGGCTGGGGGCGCCGCTACGGCCGACCGGTCCGCCTGGGCAAGAACCCCACCAAGCCCAAGACCAGGATCCTTGCCACTGGAAACGACGCCGTCCGGCTCCTGGAACACCTCTACCGGCACGGAGCAGACCGCGCGTCCGGCCCTCGTATCCAGGCCCTGCGCCAGATCATGGTGCAGAACTACCACCGTGACGCCGCAGGCCACCTGCGCTGGCGCACTGCCGAGAAGGAAGGCGGACCCGGGCTGCCGCCCTCGTCCCGGGCGGTCGTCTCTCCCTACGACACCTCGGCCCGCTACGCACGGCACGGACACATCATCAGCTGGAAGGGATTCTCCGCTCACCTGACCGAGACCTGTGCTCCCGACGGCCCCAACGTGATCACGGACGTGGCCACCACCGCGGCCAGCACCCACGACAGCAAGGTCCTGCCCGGCATCCACACCCGCCTCTCCCGCCGCGGACTCCTGCCCGCCGAGCACCTGGTCGACGCCGGCTACACCTCCCTGCCCCACCTGGAACAAGCCACCCGTGAACACCAGGTCACCGTCTCTGGACCGCTGCGGAGCAACCCCACCCGTCAGCGCCGCCGGGACGAGGGCTTCGCCCGGGACGACTTCCACATCGACTACAACCGTCAGCAGGTCACCTGCCCCCAGGGCCAGGTCAGCCAAGGCTGGCACGGCCCCTACCCGACCTCCTCCCCCACAGCGGCCCCGCTGATCGTGGCCAGGTTCACCAAAAGCCAGTGCCAGCCCTGCCCGGCGCGCACCCAATGCACCACCTCCCGCGAAAACACCCGCACCGTGGGCTTTCCCCCACGAGAACTCCGCGACCTGCAACTTCGCGTCCGCACCGAGCAACAGACACCCGAGTGGAAGACCCGCTACGCGGTCCGCTCCGGAGTGGAAGGCACGGTCAACGAGTTCGCCCACGGATATGGCATGCGACGCTGCCGCTACCGAGGACAGGGAAAGGCCCACATCCAGCACGTCCTGACGGCCATCGCCGTCAACATCGAGCGCCTCAGCGGACTGCCACCAACCGAAGAAGCCCCCACGCCCCGCCGACCGACTGCCTTCCAGAACTACCTCGACCAGCGCGAGATACCCCAGCCGAAGTCCTGGCGAACCCTGGGCGGCTGACCTCTGCGGCACCAAGATCCCCGACAGAGTCGAGCTGCCGGTCCGAACTGCGGCACCCGCATTTCGTTGGTTCGCTTTTCTTTCCGTGTGAGGGGGCTTTGGCTCCTGCGTGATCTGGGCGGCGACGTGGACGATGGCGACGGCATCGGGGAGCGGGTCACACGATGGCCCTGCGGGTGATTTTCGGTTGGTGGGGCCCGGCGGCCGCTGGGCTGACGGTCACTGGGGTGGACCGTAAGTAGGCTCTCCCTATGTCCTTGATGTCCGTAATGTCGTCTTCTTCGGTGTCTGCTGGGATTGCTGTTGCGACGCGTTGTCTGGACCTTGCCGGCGTCTTCTCGTGCGCGGTGCTGGGTGGTGCCGTGGCCCGTACGGCCGGCTTGGACCTGTTCGGGTTCCTGGTGGTCGGCATCATCTCCGGTCTGGGCGGAGGCGTGATGCGGGACGTGCTGCTGCAGCACGGCACCCCGGTCGCTCTGACCGACTACGCCTACCTGCTGACCTCCGTCGCCGGTACCGTGGTCGCTTTCCTCATCCTGGTCAGTGAACAGCACTGGAGCCGGCTGTTCACCGTGCTCGACGCCGCGGTGATCGGGTTCTGGGCGGTGGCGGGCGCGAACAAGACGCTGGCGGTCGGCCTGGGCTGGCTCCCGGCCGTCCTGCTGGGCACCCTTACCGCCGTCGGCGGCGGCGCCCTGCGCGATGTCATCCTCGGCCGGACGCCCGCGGTGTTCGGCGGCAACGGCCTGTACGCCACCGTCGCCCTGGCCGTCGCCGCGGTCACAGTGCTCTGCTCGTACCTCGGCATTCCCCGGGTCGGCATCGGCCTGGGCATCGCCATGGCCCTGGTCTTCCGGCTCACCGCCGTGCACTACGGCTGGAACCTGCCCAGCGGCCTGGACTGGCAGCCTCAATCCAAACTGGCCTCGTTGACGCGACGCCGCTTCCGTTCCGACCCCCGCCGCGGAGGAAAGTCCCGCTCGCGCAAGGAGTCTTCATGACCGACCCTGCCCACCCTGTGCTGGCCGGCCTCCACGGCATCCGCTCCGACCTCGAGGACCTCTACAAGGACCTGCACAGACACCCCGAACTCGGCCTGCGGGAGCACCGCACGGCAAAGAAGGCCTCCGACGCCTTGCGGGGCTGCGGCTACGAGGTCACCGACGGCATCGGCGGCACCGGCGTGATCGGGATTGTGGCCAACGGCGAGGGCCCGATCGTCATGGCCCGCGCCGACATGGACGCCCTCCCGGTCCGCGAGCAGACCGGCCTGCCCTACGCCTCCACCACCACCGTGACCGGCGACAGCGGCACCGAGCAGCCAGTGGCACACGCCTGCGGTCACGATATGCACGTGACCTGCCTGATCGGCTGCGCACGGCTGATGGCCCAGGCCAAGGATGCCTGGCGAGGCACCTTCGTGGCGCTCTTCCAGCCCTCGGAGGAGAACGGCGACGGCGCCGACGCCATGATCAACGACGGTCTGACGTCCAAGGCGCCCCGACCCGACGTGGTACTCGCCCAACACGTCCTGCCCTATCCGGCCGGCTACGTCGGCACCCGCTCCGGACCGTTCCTGTCGGCCGCTGACAGCCTGCGCATCACCGTCCACGGCCGGGGCGCGCACGGCTCCATGCCCCAGGCCGCAGTCGACCCCGTGGTGATGGCGGCGATGATCGTCGTGCGCCTGCAGACCATCGTCTCCCGGGAACTGGCCGCCACCACCCCCGCCGTCGTCACCGTGGGCAGCATCCATGCCGGCACCGGCCCCAACGTCATCCCCGACAGCGCCGTCATCCAGCTCAACGTCCGCACCTACGACGACGCCTCGCGCACCCAAGTCCTGCACGCGATCGAGCGGATCGTCATGGCCGAGTGCGAGGCGTCCCGGTCGCCGAAGGCACCCGAGATCGAGAAAACCGCCACCTTCCCGCCCACAGTCAACGACGAGACCCCGACCCGGCGCGTCGCCGAGGCGTTCGCCGCCCACTTCGGCGACGACGCGCACACCATCGACCTGCAGACCGCCAGCGAGGACATGAGTGAAATCCCCAAAGCATTCGGCGCGCCGTTCACCTACTGGGGCATCGGCGGCATCGACCCCGACCTGTACGCCCAGGCCGCCGAGAACGGCACCATCGCCCAGGACATTCCGGTCAACCACAGCCCCACCTTCGCTCCCATCACCCAGCCGACCCTGGATACCGGCGTTAGCGCCCTGACCGTCGCAGCGCTCGCCTGGCTCAGCACGTGACAGCGGTTCCGCAACCGCCCAGCAGCCAGGGTTGTCCCAGCTCTCAGAAACGGTCTGACACGCGAACGGGCCGACGTGGCGGTCCCCGCGGCCCGGGGTGAGGTATCGGATCGGGCAGCGGGGCGCTGGGTTACTCGGCCGGTGTGCAGGTGATCGGCCCGTTAGGGCAGCCCGCGGCCACGGTCGGCAGCGCCGCTTTCTCCGCCGCGTCCACGGTCAGCCCGTACCGGGCCTTGGCCGAGGTCCACTCGGCCACGTAGCGGCAGTGAGCGGCCTGGGCCGCAGGCAGCCACTCTGCCGGATCCCGGTCGGACTTCGACCCGTTGGAGCGCCCGGTGACCGCGCCCGGTCATGGCGCGCCCACCGCAGGGGTGCTGGCGTCAGAGGCGGTGATGAAGCGGATGGCGTCCGCGAGGCAGATGGGCACGGTGAACGGCATCGCCCGGTCGCCCGGCACGTCGGCGAGTTCCTGCGCGAACTCTCCCTTGGAGACGGGGGTCCCCGCTGCGAGCTCTCCGTCCGTTCCGGTAACGGTCCGGCCGGCCTTCGGGACAAACAGCTCCCCGAATGCCAGAGCGGGATCGTCCGCTTGGACGACCTGCTCCCAGCGCTTCTTGGATCGTGGTGCGCAGCGCAGGAACGCCGCCCGCAGGGCGGTGATGCTGTTCTCCGGCCACAGGGCCGGCTCCAGCGTCCGAGGCGCCGCGGCCAGGTGCAGCGCGCCGGGCGAACCCCAGCGGCGGGGGAGCTCCCGCAGTGACTGAAGCCGTGCCGGTTCCGGCTCCCCGGGCGCCACGTCCGTGTCGGTGATCAGCGCCACCCGCCGCCCCAGGCAGATGCCGTCAACGGGCGCCAGGAGTACTCGCAGATAGACCTAGAACCCGACACCATCCACGATCACGCGGGTGGTGCCGAAGAACCGTTCCACCGCTTCGAACGCCTCCCGCGCCGTCGGCGCGCTGGCGGCAAGGATACGCTCGGCCGGAGCGGGCAACAGCAGAAGCTCGGGTCGTGATCGCGGCTCGGGCAGACCGGCGAGCCCCGGACCGGGCAGTGGTCCGGAGCGGAGATGACCTACAAGTTCTGGCCGTGGCACCGACGTTGCCTCAGATGGAATCCCCCGGCCGAGGAATTCTTTCGAGCCAGGAGATGTCTTGCCGATCACGCAAACTCAGACCGCGCCCCACCGGGACACGAAACTCATGTCGAACCCGTGAACGGAACGGTAGAAATAGTCCGCGGCCGACAGATGCGGCGCCTTGACGGCGCGGTTGCGCTCTGCCTGTTCGACGAATCAGTCGGCCGATGGCCGTGTTGATGTCCAGCCGCGGGAACGCTTCATTGATCACAGCGGCCTGATCGTCGGAGACGAAGCCGGACTCGTAGCCGAGGTCGGCCCCGGTGCCGGCGCTCGCGAGGTCGCAGACGATACTGCGGCGTTGCGTGATGCCAGGGCTGGTGTGGAGCGCGATCGCGTGCCAGACGACGTCCCTCACCTCGGACGGAACCCCATGGCGGGCGAGGAATTCCGCGGCCATGTCGGCACCGGCGACCTCGAAACGGTCCGGCCGGGCCTCGCCCTGGTCCGACAGGCCGAGGTCATGCAGTACCGCCGCGAAGAACAGCGCGTCGTCGTCGTAATCGACGTCCCGGCCCAGTCGGCGGAATTCGGCGACCTTGAGAGCGAAGAAATAGCTACGGAGGCTGTGATGCGCGATGGAGGGGGCCTCGATCTCAAGGACATGCTCGACGACGGCTTGGCGGGGGGCGAGGAGGCGAGGTCCGGAAGGGACAGCCCTGATGCGTTACTGATGGTCATGCAGCCACAGTGGCTGACCCTGGCAGGGTCGACGACTGGCAGGACTGCCATTCGGCGATAGATTCTTGACATGACGAGTCATCGCGTCTCGCTCCTCGCTCTCGACGGGGTGCTCTCCTTCGAACTCGGTATGCCGCTCACGATCCTTCAGTCCCTGGGTGCCCCCTACTCGGTGTCCGTGGTGACACCCACCGAGTCGGGTGTCACCACAGATAACGGACTGCGGCTCTCCTCGGCGGGTTCGCTGGCGGAGTTGACGACAGCGGACACCGTTGTTGTCCCCGCCTACGCGTTCGAACGCGGCATCCCGGAGGACGTCGCCGAGGCGCTGCGCACCTGCCACGAGCGGTCCAAGCGGGTGGTCTCACTCTGTGTGGGCGCCTTCGCGCTCGCCCAGTCCGGCCTCCTCACGGGAAGAAGGGCGACGACCCACTGGATCCAGATCGAGCGCCTCGCCCGGGGCCACCCCGACATCACCGTCGACCGCAACGTGCTCTTCGTCGACGAGGGGACCGTGCTCACCTCCGCCGGCACCTCCGCCGGAATCGACCTCTGTCTGCACCTGGTCCGCGAGGACTTCGGAGCGGCCATCGCCAACCAGGCCGCGCGCAACGCGGTTGCCGCACCTCCGTAGCGCTTCAGAATGGCTTCACTGGTTGCGAGCTGGAATGTTTCCTTATGGTCAGCTGGCTCGGTGGTACTCGTTGATGAGGCCTGCGACGGCTTGTCGGCGTTTGATCCGGGCTGCGGGCAGGGGGATGACGTTCGGATTGTCGCTGGGCGCGAGCTGGCCTCGCCCTTGGTGGGGTCGGTGGCTGTTGAAGTGGTGTGCGTAGTCGTGGAGGATCTTCTCGGCGTGGCCACGGTCGAAGAGCAGGACACGGTCGGTGCACTCTTCCCGTGCTGAGCGGATGAAACGTTCTGCGTGTGGGTTGCAGTTGGGGCTGTGTGGAGGGATCTTGGCCACGGTGATGTCCTCGCTGGCGAACACGGTGTCGAAGGTGGCGGTGAACTTCGCGTCCCGGTCACGGATGATGTGAGTGAATTCGGCGGCCCGATCCCCGAGTTGCCACAGAAACTGCCGGGCCTGCTGAGTGGCCCATGCGGCGGTTGGGTGGGCGGTGACTCCGAGGATGTGGACGGTGCGGGTGCGCACTTCCATGATGAATAGCGTGTAGAGCCGCTGCAGGCTGATGGTGTCGCCATGGAAGAGATCGGTGGCGAGCAGGCCGTTGGCCTGGGCTTTGAGGAAGGCAGCCCACTCACCGGGCGCCGGCTGGCGGCGCGGCGCGGGACCGAGATCAGCGGCACGCAGCACACGCCTGACGGTGGCGGGGCTGACCTTGTGCCCGAGGCGGTGCAGTTCGCCGTGTACGCGTCGGAATCCCCATCGGGGGTTCTCGGTGCCGAGCCGGATGATCAGGTTGCGGATCTCCTCCGGCAGGGGCGGTCGCCCGGTAGACGGCGGCTGCGTCCACTTCTGATTCACCAGACGCCGGTGCCAGGCCAGCAGGGTGCGCGGTGAGACGTTCCGGTGTTCGCGCAGGGCGCGGGGGAGCAGTCGGGTCAGGACGGCGAGCAGTGCACGGTCCGGCCAGCCGGGCTTGGGCGGGGCGACCTGCCGACGTAGAACCGCGAGCTCGTGTCGAAGGATCAGTATCTCCGCGCTCTTGGCCGCAGAAGATCGAGACATCAGGAACAGCCACGCGAAGATTCGCGTGCCGATGAGGTAGACAAGTCGAACGAGCACGAGGACTGATCATGCCGGGTACCTGCTGGTCAGGTGCGTTGCCTCAGGTCAGGCCCGGTGAAGCCATTTTGGAGCGCTACGGGGTCCGCTGGAAAGAGACTCGCCGACCCTGTGCTCTGTGCCGGTGTGCCTCATGGCCTTGCCCGCGGTGTGCGGGCCAGGGGGCTCAAGGGTCTGCTGCCGCTCCCATCGCGGCTGTCGTACCCGGGTTGGGCAGCCGGCTCCTGCCGTACCGCCCCAGCCGAGCCCGCCCGCAGACTGTGCTACCAAGACGGTCTGCTCGACGGCCGCAGACTCCGAAGTCCCGGCGGCAGGTGCCGAGGGTCGCCGCGACCGGCTGCCGGGAGACTTTGGCGCCGTTGATATCGCCGCCGAAGCGCGCGCTCCCGCGTAGCGGCCACTCCGTGACAGAACTGTGCCAACACGAAGGCTTAGTAGTGCTTTGTTAGGTGGTCTTGTCGTGCTGGGTGTGTGGTAGTTCGCTGGCTGTATGAGGGCCGGGGAGCTTGCCGCGTGTCGGGTTCGGCTGGAGGGTTCGCCTCCGAGGTGTTCGCGCCGCTGGTGCGGCGGGATCAGCGTGAGAAGGGCGCCTTCTATTTGCGGGGCTGCTGCTGGACGGCCGGCGTAAGTCGATGCAGCCGATGGCAGAGCCACTGGGCATCGATCACCAGCAACTGCAGCAGTTCATGACGTCCTCGACCTGGCCTGTCGGGGACGTCCGGGTCCGCTTGGCATGGAGGGCTGTGCGGGTGGTCCGTCCGCAGGTGTGGGTGGTGGACGACACCGGCTTCCCCAAGGACGGTGTCTCCTCTCCAGGGGTGGCCCGCCAGTATTCGGGGACTCTGGGCAAGGTCGGCAACTGCCAGATCGGGGTCAGTGTCCACGCTGCTTCCGACACGGCCTCGTGCCCGCTGTCCTGGCGGCTGTTCCTGCCTGCCTCGTGGGACGGGCCCGATGCGGTCGACCGCAGAAAACGCTGTCGGATCCCCGTTACCGAGCACCACCAGCCCAAATGGCAACTGGCTCCGGAGATGCTCGACGAGCTGGGCGGCCAGGGCCTGAGGCCGGCCGCCCTGGTCGCCGATACCGGCTACGGCGCGAACGCCGGCTTCCGCCGCGGGCTGGAAGACCGCGGCCTTGCCTACGTGCTCCAGGCCAAGGCCGGGATGACCGCCCACGAGGACACCGAACCGCACCAGCCTGCCTACGGAGGGCTCGGCCCCAGGCCGCTGCTGCGTTACCGCACCTCCCCGGTGTCCTTACGTGACCACGTGATGGCTGCCGGGCGCCACCACGGCCGGACCCTGACCTGGCGCAAGGGCTCCAAAGCCGCGATGAGCTCGCATTTCGTGTTCCTTCGTGTCCGCCTCGCCGGCCGACGCCCCCGACCCGCCACTGACGGCACGATCCCCCTGGTCTGGCTGATCGCCCAGTGGCCCGAAGACGAGATGGAGCCGGTCAAGTACTGGATCTCGAACCTGCCCGCCGACATCCCCGCCCGTGATCTGGTCCGGCTGGCGAAGTCCCGGTGGCGGATCGAACACGACTACCGCGAACTGAAGACCGCCCTGGGCCTGGACCACTTCGAAGGCCGCTCCTTCACCGGCTGGCACCGACACGTCACCCTCGTCACCGCAGCCCACCTGTTCCTGACCGAACAGCGGACCTGCCCAAAAGCCCCTGCCAGGGCCTGACCCTCTACCAGGCCCTGGACCTCCTCCAACACCTCATCGCCACCCGGAACGGAACCTGCCCCACCTGCCGACAACCCACCCCATGGCAGCCCTACGACACGACCGGCTGATGCCGTTCTCGCGGCTCAGACGGGACAGAGGAGAGCATCCTCCCAGCGGTCCCCGGCCACTCGGGCCCGTGCTTGGGGATCCGGCCGCCTTACGGCAGTGCGGTGGTGCGGGTGGCGGGCCGGCGCTGGGCAGAACCAGGCCCGCCGTCATGTCGTCGCGGTACTCAGCCCAGCGCGATTGCGGTCCACGACACCGGCGGCAGCTCGATGCTGAGCAGCCCGTCGGACAGGATCGCGCTCGGGTTCGCGTGCGGGGTCACGCGGTTCTGCTCGGTGAGTGTGTTCTTCGCATACGCATCCGGGTCGGCGAGTGTGACCGCCTCCAGAACCCGCGAGGAGCCAAGGCTGCGCACATCGACCGTGACCTGAGTGGCCTGCGTAAGCCCGCGGTTGACGAGGAAGACCGCGGCCCGGTCCTCGTCGACGGTCGCGACGGCGTCGACGGCAGACGCCTCGCCATGGCGTTCCGTCGTGTAGGTCGGCGCCTCGACAACGGGCCGGATCACCTCACCGGCGGCAAGCCGGCTGGTGATCGAGAACGGGTAGAAGGTCGTCTGCCGCCAGGCAGGGCCGCCGGGCTCGGTCATGATCGGCGCGATCACGTTGACCAGTTGCGCGAGCGAGGCCGAGGTGACGCGGTCGCTGTGCTTGAGCAGCGTCATCAGCAGGTTGCCGACGACGACGGCGTCCGCCACCGAGTAGACGTCCTCCAGCTGCCGGGGGGCGTGCCGCCACTCGTCGTTGACCTCGTCGGACTCATGGAACTCCTTTTGGTACCAGACGTTCCACTCGTCGAACGAGATGTTGATCTTCTTCTTGGAGCGCTTCTTGTAGCCCACGTGGTCGGCGGTCGCGACGACGGTGTCGATGAAGTAGTCCATGTCGGTCGCCGAGGCGAGGAAGGAGCCGAGGTCGCCGTCGAGCTCCTGGTAGTAGGCGTGGCAGGAGACGTAGTCGACGTGGTCGTAGGTGTGCTCGAGCACCGTGCGCTCCCAGTCGCCGAAGGTCGGCATCCAGGAGCCGGAGGAGCCGCAGACCACGAGTTCGAGGTCCTTGTCGGCCATCTTCATCGCGCCGGCGGTACGGGCGGCGAGCTTGCCGTAGTCGTCGGCCGTCATGAAGCCGGTCTGCCAGGGTCCGTCCATCTCGTTGCCGAGGCACCACATGCGCACGTTGTGCGGGTCCGGCGTGCCGTTGGCGACACGCAGGTCCGACAGCGCCGTACCGGAGGGGTGGTTGGCGTACTCGAGCAGGTCCAGGGCGGGCTGGATGCCCCGCGTGCCGAGGTTCACCGCGAGCATCAGTTCGGAGTCGGTGAGCTTGAGCCAGCGGGCGAACTCGTCCAGGCCGACCTGGTTCGACTCCAGCGAGTGCCAGGCGAGGTCGCGGCGCACCGGGCGCTTGTCGCGGGGGCCGACCGAGTCCTCCCAGCGGAAGCCGGAGACGAAGTTGCCGCCCGGGTAGCGGATGGTCGTGCTGCCGAGCTCCCTGACGAGCGCGACGACGTCCATACGGAACCCTTCGTCGTTCGCGCTCGGGTGTTCCGGCTCGTAGAGCCCGGTGTACACGCAACGGCCGAGGTGTTCGACGAACGAGCCGAAGGTGCGGCGTCGGACAGGAGCGATGACGGCCTGCTTGTCGAGAACGATGTGGGCGCGGGGCAATGCAGTGGTCCTTTGCAGTTCAGGATGGGGGTGGTGGGGCAGCGAACGCGCTACTTGACGGAGCCTGCGGTCAGGCCCTTGCGCCAGAACCGCTGGAGACTGATGAAGGCGACGAGCAGAGGGATCAACGACAGGAACGCACCGGTGATCGGCAGCAGTGGCGGCACTCCGCTGGCGAACTCCGAGCGCCACTGCACCAGGCCCACCGTGACGGGCTGGAGTGAGGGGGTGTTGAGCATGAGCGAGGGCAGCAGGTAGTTGTTCCAGATGCCGACGAACTGGAACAGGAAGACGGTCACCAGTGCCGGGGACATCAGCGGCAGGGCGATCCGGAAGAAGGTGCGCTGTTCGCCTGCTCCGTCGAGCCGTGCGGCCTCAAGGAGTTCGTCCGGGACGGACGCCGCGGCGAAGATCCGGCACAGGTAGACGCCGAACGGGCTGACACAGCTGGGCAGCAGCACCGACCAGTAGGAGTTGGTGATGTCGAGCTTGGCCATGAGCAGGAACAACGGCAGGGCGAACATCGGCGCCGGGATGAGGACCGAGGCGAGGATGACGTTGAACACGCTTTCGCGGCCGCGGAAGCTGAACTTGGACAGCGCGTAGCCGGCCATCGCGGACAGCAGGGTGCCGACGGTGGCGCCGGCGAGGCTGTACAGCGCGCTGTTGGCGAGCCAGGTGGAGAATATGCCGCCCTCGAAGCTGAACACATCCCTGATGTTGGTGACCAGGTCGAAGTGGGAGAACCATAGGGGCGTGCCGGTGTAGAGGTAGCCCGATTCCTTGGTCGCGGAGACGAACAGCCACCACAGCGGGATCAGCGTGTACAGGGCCATCAGGCCCAGCACGCCGTTGACGACGGCCTTGCTCGCGAGGTCGGTGCCGCGGCGGGCCGGTCGGGTCGGTCGGCCGGCCGAAATCACGCTCATGCCATCGCTCCCTTGCGCTGGTTGTACTTGAGGAATCCGAACGAGAGCACGAGCGTGATCAACGCGAGCACGACGGACTGGGCGGCAGCCAGGTTCTGGCCGCCCACGTCCATACCCACGGTCGTGTTCATGATCGGGGAGAACTTCGGGTCGACGCCCGGGATGCGCGCGCCGACCAGCACCGCCGGCTCGGTGTACAGCTGCGCCGTCCCGATGATGGAGAAGACCGTGGTCAGCACCAGCGCGGGACGCACCAGCGGGATCTTCACCGCCCACGCCAGGCGCCATCCGGTGCAGCCGTCGAGCGCGGCGGCCTCCATCACCTCGGCCGGGATCGTCTGTAGCGCGGAGTAGATGATCAGCATGTTGTAGCCGGTCCAGCCCCACGTGATCATGTTCCCGATCGAGACCGGAACCCACGACGGCGACAGGAAGTCAGTGTCGATTCCGATGTGGGACAGCGGTCCGGTGAACGGCGAGAGGTCTTTCACCAGGAGGAAGGACCACATCAGCGCGGCGATCGCACCCGGCAGCGCGTAGGGCAGGAAGAACGTGAGCCGGAAGGTCTTGCGCAGCCGGGCCGAGCGGGAGTCGAGCAGGAGCGCGAGCAGGAGGGCCAGACCGAGCATGACCGGGACCTGGACGCAGCCAAACAGGGCGACCCGGACGATCGATGCGATGAAGTCGTGGTCGCTGAAGGCGTCGGCGTAGTTGGACAGTCCCGTGAACTCGGTGGACTGCGCACCGCCGAACAGCCCGGCGCGGCGGACGGTGAAGAAACTCTGGTAGATCGCGTAGCCGATCGGCGCGACCATCATGGTCAGGAAGAGGACCGCGAACGGCGCCAGGAAACCCGACGCGGTCAACGCGCTGCGGCGGCCAGTGAGCCGCGGTCGGCCGGCGGGGGAGACGCGGCGGGTGGCCGCGGGCGCCGACCGCGGCGGTGACGCGGTCCGGGTGCTGCTGGGACTGCTCATGGAAACCTCGCTGGGCGGTTCGTCGTCAGGGAGCGGATCCCCGCGGCGCCGAGTACGGGCGGCCGCGGGAATCCTTCGGGGCGGCGGGAGTCCCGCTGCGTCAGTTGGTCACCGACAGTCCGAGCTTCTTGATCGCGGCGACCGTCGAGGCCTGGACCTTGGTGACCGCGTCCGGCAGGGTGCCCTGACCGATGGCACCGGTGAAGTCCGTCTCGACCTGCTGGAAGGTCGGGCCGTTGGTCCAGGTGCTGGGTACCTGCGCGGCGGAGGTCTTGTACACGTCACCGACCTTCTGGCCGCCGAAGTACGGGTCACCCCCCGTGAGTGACGGGTCTTCCTGTCCGGCCTTCGACGCCGGGTACAGCCCGCCTTCGATGCCCGTCTTCACGGCCTGCGGGTCACTGGACAGAAAATCGGCGAACTGCACTGCTTCGCGGGGCGTCTTGCATCCGGTCATCACCGAGGTGGCCGAGCCGCCGCTGCTGGCGCTCTTGCCGTCGCCGGCCTTCCAGGTCGGCATCGGGGCGACCCTCCACTTGCCGGACAGGGCCTTCAGGTCCGACTTCAGACCGCCGGCGGCCCAGGCCGCGTTGACGAACGTCAGCACCTTGCCGGCTTCGGAGGCCTTGTTGAACTGCGGGTCCCAGGCGCTGCCGGTGTTCGACACCAGACCCTTGTCCTTCAGGTCCTGCCAGTAGGAGGCGATCTTGCGGGTGCCGGGGTTGTCGATGCTGACGGTCCAGCTGTCTCCCTTGGCCGAGTACCAGGAGTGGCCGGTCTGCAGGGTGAAGGCCGCCATACCGTTGGCGTCGCCGAGCTTGGTGCCGAACTTCACATCGGGGTCGGCGGCGGTGACCTTCTCGGCGTCGGCCTTGTACTCGGCCCAGGTGGCCGGCGGCTTGGTGATGCCGTACTTGGCGAACAGGTCCTTGCGGTAGAAGAGGACCATCGGGCCGACGTCCACCGGAACCCCGTAGATCTTGCCGCCGACGCTGGAGGAGGAGACGGCCGACGGGACGTACTTGTCCATGCCGTCGCTCGCGTACTGCGTGATGTCCATGACCGAGTTCTTCACGAGCATCGACGGGATGGCTTGGTACTCGATCTGGGCCAGACACGGGCCCTTGCCGGCGGTGAGCGCGTTGCTGATCTGGGTGTAGCCGCCCGCGGGGCCCGACGGGATCTTCTTGAAGGTGACCTTGATGTCGGGGTGGGCGGCGTTCCACTGGTCGACGATCTTCTCGTACTTGGCCCAGCCCCAGAACTCCATCTTCACCGGCCCGCTGTGGTCCGATTCCTCGGCGGAGTCGTTCTTGTCATTGCTGCACGCGCCGACGCCGAAGGTGATGGCCGTCGCGGTGGCGAGCACCAGGAGTCTGCGGGTGCGTATGGTGGTGCGGTCCATGTGAGGGAAACCCTTCGTGACGGGGAGTGACTTGCTGGACTGTCGGTGGGCGGGCGGCCAGGCCCGCCTACCGGCCGGTGCTGAACTCCACGCGGAACACCGTGGGGACGGCGGCCAGGGCGTGCGATGCCGAGGGGCCCGGCCCGCAGGCCGCGCTGCCGAGGCCGTGGTGCGCGTGGTCGAGGTGGAGATGGAGTCGGCCGTCGCCGACCAGGTCGTGCTGGTGGGCCGCGGCAGCCAGGGCTGCGGTGCTCCAAGGACGCACGGTCAGGTCGATGACCGGGTCGCCCGTGATGAGCAGGGTGCCGTCCGGGGTAGTGATCCGGGTGCGGCGGACTTGGTGGCGGTTGCCGTTCTCCTGCGGGCGGACATAGGGGGTCTGCATCGCCGAGACAGTCGACCGGTGGCGGCCTACGCGAGCGGCGGTACGGGAGTCGCGGTACGCCTCGCCGGGACCGAGGCCGAACCACTCGACCTCGGCGTCGGTGCCGGGCAGCGACATCGCGATTCCCAGCCGGGGCAGCGGCACCGACCATGCGCCGTCAGGGGTGACGGCGCATTCCAGCCGGAGCCGGGCCTGGCCCGTGTCCGGTCCGTCGCAGGCCGTCCAGCGGTAGACCAGGCCGAGCCCGGAGGAGGACCCGACGGCGGCGAGCCGGGCGGTGACCGTGAGTCCCGACGCGTCGGGCTCGACACCCAGGACATCGTGGCGCATCCGGTGCAGTCCGGCGGCGAGCCAAGCGGTGATCTGCGGCTCGCCGAAGGCATTGAGCAGGTCGTTGTCGATCGGGGCACGCCAGATGTCCAGCCTGGGCCCGTCGAGCTCCAGGTCGCCGAGCCGGATCAGCACCCCGCTGCGGGCGTCGAACCGCGCGGGGCCCAGGGTGATGTCCCCGTCGTGGGCGATCGCCGGCGCCGGCGTGACGGGGACGGGCGAGGCGACGGGAGCCACGACCAGCCCCTGCGCCCAGGCGATCTCGTGGCCGGCCCGGGCCCAGGTCTCGTCGGCGGCGAGCACCGCGGTCACGGTCAGCCACACCTCGTTGCCGGAGCCGTTCTTGCGCACCGAATCGAACGCGGCGGCGAGGTCGGCGGGCCATTCGACGGCTGTCGTGGCGCCCGGCGCGGTCGCGGGCACGGTCAGGCCGCCGGAGCCGGCCGGCTCGCCGCCGTCCTCGACGGTCCACTGGAAGTCCAGGTAGCCGGTGTCGCGGACGTGGTGCAGGTTGTGCACGGCGATCCGCCGCGCCGCCGGGTCGACGTGGATCCGGACCGGTTCGATGACCTTCTTGTACTCGACCAGGCCCGGCGACGGCGTGCGGTCCGGGAAGAGCAGCCCGTCGGCGACGAAGTTGCCGTCGTGGACCTCCTCTGCGAAGTCGCCGCCGTAGGCGTAGAACGAGTGGGGGGCGTCCTGTTCGGTGCGCCGGAGGATCCCGTGGTCGATCCACTCCCAGATGAATCCGCCGGCCAGGCGCGGGTGCGCGTCGATGACCTGCTGGTACTCGGACAAGCCGCCGGGGCCGGTGCCCATGGCGTGCCCGTACTCACACAGCACGGCCGGAAGGGCCCGGCGGTGGGCGTCGTCAATCGGATCAGCTGTCGGAAATTCCTGGCCGCGCCCCACCGCGGCCAGCTCATCCACACCGATGTACATGCGGGAGTACAGGTCGACGTACGCGCAGCTCTCGTGGTCGCCCTCGTAGTGGATCAGGCGGCTGTCGTCGCGCTGCCGTATCCACGCGGCCGCGGCGGCCAGGTTGGCTCCGGTGCCGGACTCGTTCCCCAGCGACCAGACGATGACCGAGGGGTGGTTCTTGTCGCGTTCCACCAGCCGCGCGGCCCGGTCCAGGTACGCCTCGCGCCACGCGGGGTCGTCGCTGGGATTGCGCCGCCAGCCGCCCGGCTCGAAGCCGTGCGTCTCGAGGTCGCCCTCGCAGAACACCCACAGCCCGTGCTCGTCGCACAGGTCCAGGAAACGGTGGTCGGGTGGGTAGTGGCTGGTGCGCACCGCGTTGATGTTGTACTGCTTCATCAGCAGCACGTCGGTCACCATGGCGTCCTCGGTCAGGGTGCGTCCCGTCAGAGGGTGCCATTCGTGGCGGTTGACGCCCCGTAGCGAGATCGGCCGGCCGTTGGCGGTCAGCACGCCGTCCACGACGGCCACCGTGCGGAAGCCGATGCGCAGCGCGATCCGCTCCCCGGCCTCGGAAACCAGTTCCCCCGAGTACAGGCGCGGCCGCTCGTCCGACCAGGGCTCGATGCGGTCGATCACGTGCGGGCCGGCCGGATCGGCGGCGGATATGCCGAGTTCGGGCACCGACAGGGACACGCGGGTCGGGGCGTTGACGTCTACGGACAGGGTGCCCCGGCCCGTGGTGTGGTCGTAGGCGGCGTGGACGAAGAAGTCCTCGACACCGCGGGCTGCCACGGACACCGACCGGAAGATCCCGGACAGCCACCACATGTCCTGGTCTTCCAGGTAGCTGCCGGACGACCACTGGTGCACGCGGACCGCGAGCACGTTCCGGCCGGGCCGCAGACTGCCGGAGACGTCGAACTCGGTCGTCAGCCGGCTGCCCTTGCCGTCGCCGAGCCGGATCCCGTTGAGCCACACCGCGAACGCGGAGTCGACGCCCTCGAACCGGAGCACGGAGGCCGCTGCCGGGAACCCGTCCGGAACGTCGAACTCGCGGCGGTACTCGCCGGTCGGGTTCTGCCGGGGCACCCGCGGCGGGTCGACCGGGAACGGGTAGAGGATGTTGGTATAGGCGGGGGCACCGTAGCGCGGCTCGTCGGGCAGGCCGGTCATCTGCCAGCAGGACGGCACGGCGAGCAGGTCCCAGGAGGTGTCGTCGAAGTCCGGCGCGGCGAAGTCCCCGGTGAGGTCGTCCAGCCCTGTCGCCAGTCGGAATCTCCAGTCGCCGTCGAGCGCGATCGTGGGCAGGTCGGAAGCGAACGCGGCGCGCGGCCGCAGTCGTCCGGTGCCCGGCGACCGGTCTTCGACGTAGGCGTTGGGGTCGAGGTCTTTCATCAGTGGACGTGCCTTCTGTCGCAACTCGTAGCGGTGGCGGGAGGCCGGCCCGGCAGGAGCGTGCCGGCGACTCATGGGGTGACGTGCAGGTGGAGCGGTGCCCGGTGCTATCCGGTCGCCCGGGGCGGGGCGCTGCTGTCCCGGATGGTCAGGGTCGGGCGCAGCAGCGTGAGAACGTTGGTCGGCGGCCGGCCGGAGTCGACGGCGCGCAGCAGCAGCTCGACGGCCTGCTGGGCCATCTCCCGCTTCGGGACGGTGATCGTGGTCAGCGCTGGTTGGATCCGACCGACCTGGGCGATGTCGTCGAAGCCGACGACGCTGACGTCGCTGGGGACCCGCCGCCCGGACCGGACCACCGCCTCGACGGCACCGAGGGCCAGGATGTCGTGGGTGGCGAAGATCGCCGTCAGTTCCGGATCCGCCTCCAGTGCCGCACAGCCCGCGTCGAAGCCGCCGGCGGCGTCGTCCCTGGTGCAGGGGAACACCTTGCGGTCGTCGATGGCCAGCCCGTGGTCGGCGAACGCCCGGCGCAACCCGACCACGCGCGGCTCGTGCGCGGGGAGATCGGCGATCACCGCGACGTTCCGGTGGCCGAGATCCCTCAGGTAGCGCCCGGCCAGGAACCCGGCGTGCTCGTAGTCGATGGACACCACCGGCAGCATGGTCGGCGGGTCCCCCTCCCAGGCGAACAGCGCGACCGGGAAGGCGGCCTCGACGAGCATCGGCAGCTGCTGTGCGACGCCGTTGTCGCAGGCGACCAGCAGTGCGTCCACCGAGCGCGCGGCGAGGTTCTCCAGGTGGGCCCGGGTGTAGTCGGGATCGTCGCGCGTCGTGGCGAGCAGCAGGTTGTATCCGTGGCCGACCAGGAGGTTCTCCACCTCCTCGACCACCTCCGAATAGAACGGGTTGGCCACCGACGGCACGAACAGCCCCACCGTCGACGTGCTGCCGGTGCGCAGCGAGCGCGCCACCAGGTTCGGCTTGTAGCCGAGTTCGGCGATCGCTTTGTTCACCTTCGCCAGGGTCTCCGGCCGCACCTTCTTGCCGGACACCACGTTGGAGACGGTCTGCTTGGTGACTCCCGCCCGAGCTGCCACCTCCGCCATTGTCACCACGTACGCCACGCCTCCTGAGACGTTTATCGATCCACGAAAGTGGCGTCAGCGTAGGGCGACTGTCGCAACAGGGCAAGGCTTCGCGCAGCGACCGTGATTCAGCCGTTACAGAGCACGGCGAGGGCGTCGCAGGCAGGTCACCGCTGTTTCCGCGACGTGATGTGCACGGAGCATTGACGGTTCCGGAAATACGGCAGTAACGTCCCCGCCACGCCCGATCCCGTGGATCGGTCAATGCAGTGGAGCCACCCTGGGCCACCGCGCGAAACAACACTCGACCTCACCCGCGTCACCCGCTCGGTGCGTCGTGGTGGTCCCCTCGACCCCGACGGCCCCGGCATCGCGAATGCTCCGCGCCGTCTCCAGCAGACGGCGAGCGCCTGAACAGACCTGTAACGGTCTCGTCCTGAGGAGAGACAGGCATGATCAGACCGGCCGGCGGCGACGCCGACCCGAACCCTGCCCCGGCGCGACGCAGCTCGCGCGTGAAGCGCTTCATCGCGGCCGCTGCCGGCGCCACCATTGCGGTGGCGAACCTCATGCTCACCGGCGTCGTCCCCGCACACGCCGCCACCGCCGTCCACACGTACGCACCGACGGGAGTGGGAGGCGGTACGACGACGTCCCCGGACGTGGCGTCCACCAAGTACCAGGTGCAAGTCGCCGGCACGCCCGTCCAGGCTGTCCAGTACACCGAGAACGGCCACAACTTCGACATCGCGCGCTTCGCGTCGGACTCCCGGACACCGACGATCACGGTCACGCTGCCCAGCACCACGATCGACACGGTGAACATCTATCCGGCCCGCTACTACCCGTCCAGCAGCGTCTCGGTGAGCGCGGACAAGCACACCCTGACGTTCCAGATGTCAGCCGACGCCGGGTTGAACCAAGCGATCGTGATGGTCAACGGCGACTCGACCAACGCCACGGGACAGCCCTACCTGGCGGTCGTCAACGACCCTCTGGAAGACCCGGCGCGGCGCCCGAACACCACGAGCGCACCGGACGGTTCCGGCGTCAACCTGCAGACCGGTGTCCTCAACTTCCAGGAGTTCGCCGCGAAGTACCTCGCGGCGCACCCGAACAGCGCGGCTCAGAAGGCTCCCGCCGCGACGACGAGCTCCATGGCCGGCAAGACCGTCAACGGCACCGCCATCCCCGCCGGTCAGAAAACCTCGGCCGGGAGCCTGGTGAGCGCGAGCAGCGTCAATGTGCGGTACCCGAATGTGCGGGTGATGGCCGCCAACGACGTCACGTACGCCCTGCAGGCCGCCATCGACACCATCAAAGCCAACCCCACGGCGCTCAACACGCTCTACTTCCCGAACGGCACGTACGTGTCGTCCGGTCTCCTGGTCAACGGTCTGGACGGCAGCAAGCTCAAGGGCGGCAAGCTGAAGATCTACACCGACGAAGGGGCCCTGCTGAAGAACCGCGTCCAGGGGTACATGGAGGCGTTCGAGCCGGCGGTCGGGATCATCAACTCGAGCAACATCGAATTCGACGGCCGCGGCGTCTTCGACGGCAACGGCGTGGCGAACTACAACGCCCGCAGCATCGGTGACTCGCACGACGCCTACCGCAGCCAGCACCAGGGCGGCGTCATGGTCATGCACTCGTCGGACATCACGTTCAACGACACCTACGTGCGCGACGCGAAGCAGTGGAACTATGAGACCCACACCGCCACCAGGGTGACGTTCAACAACATCAAGGCCCTCACCCCGTACCGCCAGCCATGGATCGACGGGACGGACTTCGCGAGCGGCCAGGACATCACCGCCAACGGCGTCTTCACCCTCGGCAACGACGACGCGTTCGCCTCCGGCCACTACAACCC
The DNA here is from genome assembly GCF_042734105.1 of Streptomyces sp. NPDC059679. Lineage (NCBI taxonomy): Bacteria > Bacillati > Actinomycetota > Actinomycetes > Kitasatosporales > Streptomycetaceae > Streptomyces > Streptomyces sp. NPDC059679. The sequence continues at coordinate 35,420 of NZ_JBHWES010000075.1, forward strand.
CAGCGACGGATTCACCCCGCTGGCCCCCGGCGTGTGGAACAACTTCCAGCTCGGCACCTCCACCCCCGACGTCCAGGGCTATGTCAACGCGGTAGGCGCCCACGACACCGTCGCCGACGAGCTCGGGTTCGACTCCTACCACTGGGACAGCCAGGACTCGAAGAACATCTCGGTCAGCAACACGCTGAACTGGTCCGTCGGTGCCGGCAACTCGATCCGAATCGGATGGAATTCGTACGGATACCGGCTCAACAACTACACGTTCGACAACTTCAACTCCGTGTCGGCGCCGGCCGGCGGCATCTTCACGCAGAACAGCCCCAAACCGTACCCACGCATCTCGAGCATCGTGGTGAAGAACAGCTCGTTCGACACCTCCCGGTACACGTCGGGACCGATCAGGCTCAACGGCGGCAACGGATCCACCCAGACCATCACCGCCGACGAGCAGGCGAACTACGGGCTCGCCCCCAACCCCGACGGGTCGGGCACCGCGTACACGTACACCAAGACCCCGATCAGCACCTTCAAACTCGACAACGTGTGGTTCTCGCAGCAGAAGACGAACAGCAACCCGTTGAACGGCGCCACGAACGTGACGCTGAACAACCTCCGCGTCGCCGGCCAGCTCGTCAGATACACCAGCCAGTTCCCGCTGACGACGAGCGGGATCGGTACGCTGACCACCACCTACACGGACGCGAACGGCCGGACCCAGAACGTCAAGCCCGGCGCCCTCACCAACGGCGACACCTGGGTGGGTGCCTGGACCGGCGACCAGACCAAGAACAACTCCTCGGACCTGACCCTCATCACCCGCAACACCGGGGTCGGCCTGATGGGCGAGCAGTACACCACAGGATCCGGAGACGGAAAGCTCTCCTACATCCAGTTCCCCCTCAGCGGCCTCACCAAGGCACCAAGCCAGGCGACACTCCATCTCACGTACGTCGGCCACCGCTATTCGTCGGTCCCGTCGACTGACACCGACCAACTCCTCGTGCAACCCGTCAGCGACACCACGTGCACCGGCGGTGGCACGTCCTGCCCTATCAACACGATGACCTGGCAGAACCGGCCGAGCTTCACCGCCACGACCCCCTCCGTCGCCAAGTCGGCTACCTTCACCCTCGGTTCGACCCTCATCCCCGAGGGCGGCGGGACCCACCAGGGCAACGCCATCGACGGCCACGACATCACCGTCGACATCACCTCCTTCGTCCAGAAGGCTTACGCGGCCAACCAGTCCACGCTCCTGCTCGCCGTCTGCAATGCGGGGGGCACGAACCACGAGCTGCGCTTCGTCAGCTCGGAAGGCGCCACCGGCTCCGGGAAGCTCACCAACGGGACCGCCGAGATGGCGCCCGGGGTGACCGTGACCCCGTAGACACTCGAGGCCGGTCCGTCCCCGCGGGGCGGGCCGGCCTCAGCCGTCCGGTTCTGCCGTCGACGACTGAGGCAGCCACCGCATGTCTGGCAAAGCGCTGTTGTTCACCACCGCACCCGCACCGGTGGCACCCCTGTGCCCAGTTGTACTCAGTTGTACTCACCGTCCGACAACGGAGTCGACCTGGGACAACGCCACCGTTCCGCGTGGACCGACGGGTTCCTGAGCGGAAACGGCGAGTACGGGGCCGTCTACTACGGGGCGCCGACGCTCAAGAAGATGATCTTCAATCATCACCGGTTCGTGCTGCCCAACGGCAGCCGGAGCGTCATGCCCCGGTGATCTCGCCGTATCTCGAGACCGCCCGGGACCAGGCGCTGGCCGGCAACTACTCCGGTGCCTCCTCCACCTTCGCCCACGGCTGGAGCCTGCGCTGGACCCAGACCTTCCACCCCGGCTACGAACTCCAGCTCAGCACCCCGGGCATGACCACCGTCAACGACTTCGCCCGCATCACCGACTTCCGCACCGGAGAGGTCACCCACACCTGGACCGACCAGTACGGCACCTGGAAGCGCCACGTCTTCGTCTCCCGCGCCGACCAGGTCATCGTCCACAAGCTGCTGCCCGCCACCGGCCGCACCGTGGACACCACCATCAGCGTCAACACCGCTCTTGCGGGCGTGCCGACCAGCGTGTCCTTCTCCGCCACCGCCACCGTCACCAGCGGCGACGGCTACCTGAACCTGCGCGGCACCTACCCCTCCGGCGGTGCCTACGGCTACGAGGGCGTCACCCGCGTCGTGGTCTCCGGCAGCGGCTCCTCCGTCACCGCCGACGGGCAGACCCTGGTGGTCGCCAAGGCCACCAAGGTGCTGCTGCTGACCAAGCTCGGCCGGTACGAGACCTCCACCGGGTGGAACAGCCAGCCCCTGCAGACCGCCCTCGCCGCGCTGACGGCCGACTACGCCACCCTCCTGGGCCGACACGCCCCGAAGCACCAGGCGATGTACGACCGCTCCAGCATCGACCTGAACGTCTCCGCCGCCGACCGCCGGCTGGCCACCAGCGAGCTCATAGCCCGCCAGAACAGCAACGCGTCCGCCATCGACGTCGCGCTGCTGGAGCGGATGTACGACTCCGGCCGCTATCTCTTCATCAGTTCCAGTGGTGTCCTGCCACCACGCCTGACCGGCATCTGGACCGGCACCTGGAACGGCTCCTGGGCCGACGACATCACCACCGACGCCAACATCAACCTCCAGGTCGCCGGCGCCAACATCAACCTCCAGGTCGCCGGCGGCAACATCCTCGACCTCACCGACGCCAGGCAGGGCTACTTCGACCTCATCCTCGGCCAGCTCGCCCACTGGCGCGACAACGCCACCAACCTCTACGGCGCCCGCGGCTTCCTCGCCCCGTCCCGGACCGACGGCGAGTACGGCCACATGCTGCACTTCAACAGCGGCAGCTTCCCCGGCGAGGCCTGGACCGGCGGCGCCGACTGGCTGCTCTACCCGCTTCTGGAGTACTACCAGGTCACCGGCGACAGTGCCTTCCTGAAGAACAAGCTCGGTCCGGCCCTGATGGAACTGGCCCTGTTCTACGAGGACTTCCTCACCTGCACCGACTCCAGCGGCAAGGCGGTCTTCGTCCCCTCCTTCTCCATGGAGAACTCCCCGACCAGCACCGGCCAGGCGTTCTCCATCAACGCCACCGGCGACATCATGGCCGGCAGGCACGCCCTGCAGGCCGCCATCGACGCGGCCAACACCCTTCCCCGACCGTCCCGGCGGACGGGATCTGCATCCACCCCACCGGCTGCGTCTCGGCCAACTGGAGCGGCATCGGAACACCCGGGTTCTCCTGGGATCCCCGATACGTCCTGCTGGGCATCACCTACGTCGGCGCACCGGAGTCCGGCCCGACGAGCATCTACAGCGGCCCTCAGGTCCTGGCGGTCCGCACCGACGGCACCACGTTCCCGAACGGCGACGCATGGAAGTGCATCACCTGCGGAGTGTCCTTCGGATCGGCCATCGACCCCACCCAGTTCCCCTACCCGCCCGCCCATGAGCTGCCCGACCGCAAGCGCGTGCTGGTGGGCAACGGCATCCTGGAGTGCGGCGCCGACGGGACCGACTACGCAGTCACCGACCCGCGCTGCACTCCCGCGAACACACGTATCGTCCCCATCTACTGGAACGGGGAGCCGCTGTCCGCTCCCGACGGCGACGGCAACGCCAACGGCCGGGAGTGGCGGCAGAGCCCCGACGGGGTGCACCTGGTGTGCAACACTCTCGACCTCAAGGCCATCACGGAGCTCCCGTTCGTGGGCCGGCTCTCCTACGACGCGCAGAGCCGCCGCTACGACCTCACTCACGTCTCGGTCCTGCAGAACCCCTCGCCCGCCTACCGGCCGATGGTCGTCGGGCCCAGCGATCAGCTGCGGTTCAACCAGGCCGGCATGGTCGCCGAGCCGCGGGGCTGGACCAGCGACGGACGGGCCACCCTCGGCTTCCAGACCCTGGAGTCCGACAACGTCGACGGCTGGGCGACCGACCTGGCCACCGGCCGCTCCCGGCCGCTGACCCGGCACTCCCACTACACCGACCCGATGGCGATGTCCCCCGACGGCAAGTGGCTGCTCGCCGGGGAAGTCAACGGCTCGGGACGCATGGACTTCATCTCGGGGATGCCGGGAATCCCACCGCTCACCGACCAGCTCTCCACCACCGGCTACATCTCCGGGATCCGCAACGACCACAACCGCCGCCATTTCCTGCCCTGGCTCGTCGACCCCAAGACCGGCCGCGGCTTCCAGATCAACACCGGGGCCGACCCGGACTGGAACCTCGCCGCCGACCCGGTGTGGCTGGCCGACAGCACCGCCGCGGTCTACACCGAGAACCTGGCCTGCGGCGCCAATCCGACACCTCACCGCTGCCCCGACTCGACCGAGCCCGGGGGCCGCAACAGCAGGGTGATGATCGCCCGCTTCCCGACCCTCACACCCAGCAAGCCGGTTCCCCCCGCGCCGGCCTCCGACACGACCTGGGGCCTCCCCCACATCCCGGACACAGCCCCGCCACCGGCGCAGCCGGTACCGACCGGCACCTACACCCTGCCCGGAAAGGCCCAGGGCTCAGCCACCGTCCGGATCACCAATGACAGCGACGGCACCCAGCCCTCAGCATCGCCGTGGAGTACCACGGTTACAGCGACGACGGGACGAACATCATCGACGGCAGCGAGCGGGTGGAGCGCACCTCCAACCCGGCTCTCGGCTGCACGCCCGGGACCGCCACGGCCCTCCGCTGTGTCACCTGGACCGAGGACCTGACACTGTCCGGCGAGCACACCGGCACCAAGCGCACCGGACCCGGCGGCTTCACCCTCGGCCCGGCCACGCTGATCGGCGGCAACTTCAAGGCGGACGGCACACTCACCACGACCATCGGCGGCACCACCTACACCCAGCCGCCCAACAACATCTGAGCAGCACCAGAACGGCGCCCTACGGGCGGCTGCGCGGCACTTCGCCGCACAGCCGCCGACGCGGGCCCGCTACCCGGGAGGATTCCGCACCCAGCTCCCACTGGGCCCTCAACCAGAAGGTTTTCCATGGATGGATCACCATGCCGAGGCCACAGGACGTATGCGCCACGACGAACACTGTGCTCAGTGGGATGTGTTCGAGGTCGAGATCGACGGGCCATCGCACGGCAACCCCGGGCCGACCGCACCAGGGCGCCACGGGCCCGTGCGAGTGGTCGATCGCCATCACTTCGCGTACGCCTGGACGCACCAGGTGGAACGCCTGCGCGCCGCGACCCGGCGCACGCTGGCGGCCAGTGGCTTCACCAAGATACGGATGTGCCTGCTGCCCAAGGCGTACGACTACAACACCGACGAGCCCGAGCTGTATCCCTTCCCCGGCTCCCCGGCGGACGGCTGGGACACCACCCGGTTCGCCGCCCGGTTCTTCCAGCGCTTCCAGAACGAGGTGCGCGCGCTGCGTGAGCTGGGGATCGAGTCGGACGACCGGCTGACACGCTATGCGGTGCGACGGGTCGAGCACGGGTGGGGGAACCTCACAGGAGAGGAACTGGTACGGCGCTGCTGGGAGGGTGCGATCCGCGGCGGGTACGTCCCGGCCGGTTCGCGATCGACGTGATCGACACCTGGGCCATGACGATCGACCGTGTCGGCGTGGCGACGGACACCAGTGTGCGCGTGGCACTGCCGGGCCGCCCGTACATGGCCATCCGCGTGACCCGACTGCCCGACGACCCCGAGGCGGGCAAGTGAGCAGACCCAGAGCGGCGTTGGCCATGTCGTCCTCGGCAGCGGCAGCCGTCTTCACCCCACGGTCGCTGACCGCGCTCGGGGACGTATGCGATCTGGCGCCGCTGCCCGTGCTCGACGACCTGACGACCGTACGCGCGAAGCGCGTCCTCCCTGATGTCGAGGTGCTCGTCACCAGCTGGGGGTGCCCGCGGCTCGACGCGGGTGTGCTCGCGGCGGCGCCCCGGCTCAAGGCCGTGGTGCACGCGGCCGGTTCGGTGCGCCGGCACATCACCGACGCCTGCTGGGACCGGGGCGTGGAAGTGTCGTCGGCGGCCGCGGCCAACGCCCTGCCGGTCGCCGAGTACGCGCTCGGCATGATCCTGCTGCACGGCAAGCACGTCCTGGAGCGGGCCCGCGACTTCCGGCGGGACCGCGACCGCGGCGACTGGCTCGGCATTCCCCACGACGTGGGCAACTACCACCGCACGGTGGGCGTCCTCTCCGCCGCCTGATCGGACGGCGCGTCATCGAATTGCTGCGCCCCTTCGACTACGAGGTGCTGCTGTACGACCCGTACGTCACCGAGGCCGACGCCGCCACGTTGGGCGTTCAGCGGGTCGAGCTGCCCGAACTCTTCGCCCGACGCCACCTGTTGAGCATCCACACACCGCTGCTGCCCGCCACGCGCGGACTTGTCAGCCGCGAACTCCTCGGCTCCATGCGGCCGGGTGCCGCCCTCATCAACACCTCGCGCGGCGCCGTCGTCGACCAGGACGCGCTCACCGATGTGGTGCGCGCGGGCCGCATCCGGGCGGTCCTGGACGTGACGGACCCGGACGTCCTGCCCAGGGAGCACCCGTTGTGGGAGTGTCCGAACGCACTGATAACCCCTCACCTCGCTGGCTCCCAGGGCAATGAGTGGGAGCTCCTCGCCGACACGGCCGTCGGCGAGGTGGCCCGGTGGGCCGCCGGCGACGGCTTCGCCCATCCCGTTCGACGCGAAAGGCCGGCGTTCCTCGCATGACCATCCCGTTCCACCTACCTGACGAGAACCGGGAGCTGAGCCCGTACACCGGCTACACCCGTGCGCACTGGGAGGCCACCGCCAACGGGCTGCTCGCCGCCGCGTGGCACTGGGCGACCCCTGGCGGCGCCCTGCTCGACCTGCCGGGCCGGCCCTCCAGGCCCGGCGTCCGCTCGGACGGCCTGGAAGGCTACGCCCGTACGTTCCTGGCAGCCGGCTTCCGGATCGCCTGCGCCGACGGCAAGGACCCGCGCGGCTGGCTGGAGCGGTACGCAGCCGGCCTCGCGGCGGGCAACACCCGCACACCCGGCCGGGACGACACCGAGTCGTGGCCTCTCATCCTCGACCACCATGTGCAGGGCCAGCCGATGGTCGAGTCGGCGTCGGTGGCACTCGGCCTGTCCCTGACCCGGCCGTGGCTGTGGGACCGGCTCGACGGTGACGTACAGGACCGGACCGAGCGGTGGCTGCGCGGCGCCCTCACACACCCCCGCGCCGAACAACTGGCTCCTCTTCCCGTTCACCGTGGCGTCCTTCCTGGAGTCGGCGGGCCGCGGTGATGCGGCGACGGCCCGGGCCAGGGAGCGGGCGCTCGACCTGATGGAGACCTGGTATCGGGGCGATGGCTGGTACTCGGACGGCGACGGACGGGCCTTCGACCACTGCAACGGGTGGGCGCTGCACCTGTATCCGCTGCTCCACGCCCATCGTTCGGGCGACCACGCGCTGTCGGACCGGTTCGGTGTGCCACTGACGTTCACCGACACCGGAGCCACTGGCCTGCCCGCCGAAGGCGTCGACGACTTCCGGGTCGTCCCCGGCCGCGAGGGCCACGTCTGGCTCGCCGGGGGCAGCGACAAAGCGGAGGTCGCAACCGGCTTGTGGCGCTCCAAGAACGGCGGCACGACCTGGAAGCGCATCAGCGCGATCGACTTGGCGATCGGTGTCGGCTCCGGCAAGGCCGCCGAGCGATCCGGCTACCCTGCGATCTACACCTCGGCCACGGTCGAAGGCCAGGACGGCATCTTCCGCTCGACCGACGGCGGCGAACGCTGGTTCCGCATCAACGACGACGATCACCAGGGGGCCTTCGCCGGAAGCGCCATCACCGGTGACCCGGACATCTTTGGCCGCGTCTATCTGTCAGCACGCGGCGTGATCTACGGCGACATCGCCGACTGACGAAGCAGGCCGCCCCACGCGACGTGGGGCGGCCTGCAAGCCGAAAGCCGGCGCCGGCAGCCGCATCGGGCCTGACTGGATTGAATACCTCGTTAAGGAGAACCGATCATGACGGGAACGCACCGCGAGAGCATGCCCGGATGGGCGAAGGAAGCGAGCCTCGGCATCTTCATCCACTGGGGACCGTACTCGGTTCCCGCCTGGGCCGAGCCGGAACACGTGCCAGGCGAGCCCGAGCCCGAAGGCGGATGGTTCAAGCACTCCTCCTATGCCGAGTGGTACGCGAACACCATCCGCATCGAAGGGTCGCCGGCCCTGCCCGAATAGGAGCGGTGAACAGGGCCGCCCGCTGCGACACGCTCCGCGTTCCCGGCCTCGCCAGTCAGGACGCCGATCCGTCCCCGGGGGCTCTACGCCCCGGGCGCCTGTCGCGGGAGAAGACACTGATGACCCACATCGAGGACGGTCTCGACTTTCTCGGCTGGCGTATCCAACGTCACCGAAAGCGAGGCACCGGCAAATACTTCGTATACCTGTATCCGGCCAAGAAGGCGCTTCGCTCCATCATGGCCAAGGTGAAGAACTTGTGCTGGCAGGACGTGAACCTGCCGCGCGCGAAGCCTTGCTTTACCAACTCAACCTGGTACTGCGGGGCCGGACTGCATACTTCAAGCACGGTTCGTCGAAGGCGACCTTCAACTACCTGCGGGCATACACCTGGAAGCAGGTCTTTGGATGGCTTCGCCGCAAGCACCGGCGATCCAACTGAAAGGAAATCCGCCGCAAGAACACCAATGACGGATGGTGGCCCGCCACCAGCGAGGTGACTCTGTTCAATCCAGGAGCAGTGAAGATTACCTACTACTCCTACCGGCGAACGAAGATCCCCTCGCCGTGGCCGAGCGCAGCATGGGAGAGAAACCAGGCGTAATCGCTGGGACTTGTGGAGCGCCCGTTGCGTGGAAACGCGCACGGCGGGTGCGGGAGGCGGCTCGGGGAAACCCACCGACGGAAACGCCGGCGGGGCGCCCCGGGCCGACCTCACCTGGTCCCTACCCGCGACCACCACCAGGTCGCCGAGCAGCCGAAGGACCATTGGTACTCCACCAACCACGCATGGCGGTGCGGCTGCTGCCGAACAGGGCGGCCAGGGGTTCTGCGGCCAGGGCGACCCGCAGGTGGAGCAGGGTGGCCAGGGCCTGTTCGCGGCCTGAGGGCTGAAGCCCTCCTCCCGCAGCGCCCGGCAACAGTGTCGGCACTGGCCTTGTGCCCGACCTGGGTCAGCTTCCGCGCGAGTGCGGGTGGATTTCACTCTCCACCGCAACGGCGACATCGGATCTCCGTGCTCGTGTCCGGCTCGGCCAGCTCCAGCAGGGCCGGTCGCAGCCCCGGGTCGAGATCCGTAAGCCGCTTGCGTCCGCCGCCCGGCCGCCGCACCCGCCCCAACAGCTCCTCACCGGCCTCCAGCTCGAACACACCCTTGCGGACGGTCGTCTCGCTCGCCGCGTCCTGTGCCGGTCGACTGGAGAGGTCAGGACCGGCCGCGATGACGACGGCGGCGCACGGGCGGCGAAACGGGTCGGTGTTCGGTCGTGGCACCTCGGCCGCCGTCCGGGGTGTCGCCGCTGTCAGGGCTTGATCGGCTTCACCTTCTTGTCGGCGCCGTTCACCCGCACGGTGATGTTTCCCTGATTCCGTGCCCGGTCGGCCACGATCTTGTAGGACGTGACCTTCCCGTCCCGCCATTCACAGTCGACCTGGTAGCCGCCGCGGGCACGGAGCCCGGTGAAGGAACCCTTGGCTCTCCAGTCGTCCGGCAGTGCGGGCAGCAGCTGGATGACGCCGTCGTGGCTCTGTAGGAGCATCTCCGCCACGGCGGCCGAGATGCCGAAGTTGCCGTCCATCTGGAAGGGCGGATGGTTGCAGAACATGTTCGGCAGTGTGTTGTAGGTGAGCAGTCCGCGCAGCATGATCTGGGCACGATGCCCGTCACCGAGGCGGGCGAAGAGGGCCGCCCGCCAGGGCCAGGTCCACGAGCGGCGGCTGTCGCCCGACACTGTCGCGGCGGTGAACGGGACGCCTTCCTTCTCACCGCACCGTGCCTTGAGCGAGACGAGGGCGGCGGCCGCGAAGTCAGGTGTCCTGGGGGTGATCTGGCGGCCCGGGTAGACCGCGAAGAGGTGTGAGGTGTGGCGGTGGATGTCGGTGGGGCTGTCGATGTCCTCCTGCCACTCCTGGAGCTGGCCCCACCGACCGATCCTGTTCGGCGCGAGGCGCGCCTGCATGTCCGCGACCTTGGCCCGGTAGGCGGGATCGGCCTCGAGCGCCGCCTCGCAGTCGAGGTAGTTCTGGAACAGGTCCCAGATGATCTGCTGGTCGTACATGACGCCGTCCTCGCGCGGCCCGTGTTCGGGGGACCAGCCGTTCGGCGCCACGAGCAGTCCGTCCTCGCGCTCCTTGAGGTGGTCCTCCCAGAACTCGCAGATCTCCTTGATCATCGGGTAGGCGACAGTACGGAGGTACATCATGTCCTGGGTGAACGCCCAGTGCTCGTACAGGTGTTGGGCGTACCAGGCGCTCGCGACGGTGTTCCACTCCCACGCGTTGCCACCGAAGACGCTCTGGCTGGTGCGGGCGGTCCAGCCGCGCGTGTCCTCGCCGAAGGCGTTGCGGGTCGCCACGCGGCTGGGCTCCGCCACCTGCTCGATGAACCCGACGAGCGCCTCGTGGCACTCCGGCAGGTTCGTCGTCTCGGCTCCCCAGTAGTTCATCTGGACGTTGATGTTGGTGTGGTAGTCGGAGGCCCAGGCCGGTGTGTTGCTGTCGTTCCACAGACCCTGGAGGTTGGCGGGCAGGCCCTTCGGGCGCGAGGAACTGATCAGCAGGTACCGGCCGAGGTCGAACATCGTCTGCTCGAGGGTCGGGTCCTGCCCGCCCGCCGCGTAACGCGCCAGCCGGGCGTTGGTCGGCAGGGCGACGACGGCGTCGTCGGAGGTGCCCCAGCACACGGAGACGCGGTTCATGAGGGCGCGCATCCCGGCGGTGTGCTCGGCGCGCAGCTCCTCGTAGGACCGAGCAGCCGCCTTGGCGAGCGCCTTGGCGATGACCGGTCCGGGATCGGCTCCGCGCCACCCGACGGCGGCGTCGAGCTTGTAGTCGGTGCGGGCGTCGAGGAGCAGGGTCAGGGTTGTGCAGCCTGTGAACCGGAGCACCGACCCGTCGGCGTGGAAGTCGCCGTCGGTGTGCACGACCTGGACGGTGCACGCGTGCTTGAGGCCGTTGCCCATGACACCGCGGAAGGCGATCCGCCGGGCGTCGGCGTCCACGGTCGTCGGGGCACCCTGTTGTCCGGACGTCAGGGAGATGGCTCCGGAGAGTCCCCGGTCGCTGTCCGACGTGTACCGGAAGACCATGACGTCCGCGGGCCGGCTGGCGAAGGCCTCCCGCAGGACGCGCCGCCCCGGCGCGCCAAAGCGGGTGACATGGATACCCTCGACGAAATGCAAGGCGCGCTGGTAGTCGACAATGGTGCGCTGCGTGCGCGTGTCGAACCCTCGGCCTTCCAGGGCGACTTCCGCGATCTGGAAGCCGGCGGACGACTCGCCGGGGGTGAACGTGAGCCGGTACGTACGGTAGGCCGTGCTGTTGGAGATCCGGAAGTTCCGGGTCTCACCGCGGTCGGCCAAGGGCGCACCGGGGTTCTGCGTGTCGAGGGTCACCCAGGCCTGCCCGTCCTGTGACGCCTCGAGCACCCATCGCCGGGGGTCGTCCTGCGGACGGTCCGGGGCCGCCGTCAGCGCGTACGAGGTGACGGCGACCGCGCGGGGCAGATCGGCCTGCCAGACGACCGCCGGTGCAGCGGCGTCGACCCGCCACACCATGGCCGGATCGCGGTCCACCGAACACGAGATGTCCGTGGCCCGGGACCCGGCGCCGGCACCGGATCCCTCGGAGTGCCCGCTCGGCGACGACAGGTACATCGAAGCCCCTCCCAGGTCGACACCGGACAGACCGATCTCGCTCACCTGGAAGTGGGTGATCCCTGCCTTGGGGACGAAGACGAACCGGTAAAAGCGGTAGGCCCCGGTGTGGTCACAGGTGAATTCCTTGGTCTGGAAACGGCTCTCGAAGGGCGCCGCCAACGTGCGGCTGTCCAGCGTGGTCCAGGTGGTGCCGTCGACGGAACCGGAGAACGTCCACTCCTGCGGGTCGCGCTGCGGCACATCGTTGGCACTCGTCAGACGGTAGGACGCGACCTCGATGGGGTCGGAGAGTTCGACCTGCCACTGCACCTTCGAATCGGGCCCCTCGATACACCACTTGGTGCTCGGGTTACCGTCGTATGTCTTGTCGACGCCCTCCGACGAGGAGGTGCGGTACGGGCCTCCTGGGGCCGTGACCTTGGCACGGGAAGCGAAGGTCACGACGATGTCACCGAAGTTCCGGTAGGAGCCGAAGCCGGTCATGCTGGTGTCAAAAGCGCTGTCCGGCTTGCCCGCGAGGGCGTTGTCGTAGTTGTTGACACCACCCCACAGACTCTGCTCATTGAACTGGATGCGCTCCTCGTCCGGGTCGGCGAAGAGCATGGCGCCGAGTCGGCCGTTGCCGATCGGCAGGGCCTGCGACCGCCAGTCCACGGCGGGGACCTGATACTTCAGCGCCTTGCGCGACAGGGTCGGCCAGTGGACGGCCGACGCGGCGGCGGCCTGTCCCGCAGAGGTTGCGCCAGTCAGCTGAGTGACCAGAGGCGCGAGGGCAAGGGCACCGCCGAACTTCAGGATGCTTCTTCGCTGCGGTTGGGATGCATGGGTCACGGCAAGTTCTCCCAGCCATCGATGGTCTTGTGCAGGGGCAAGTGCGCCCTCATCGAATTCGCCGAGGGCACACCATCTTTGCTGGGCTATAGATCGGATATCTAGAGGCGTGCAGCATTGACCATCGGTTGCGGTATGACAGCTAGATGAGCACGCCGCACCGGCAGCAAGTGGTAGCAGGTAAGAATGGATCCCATACATCGGATGTCATTCTCTTGATGGGCCATTGCCGGAGAGCGCTGGGGCCGGCGCTGGTGCCCCAGATGAGCGTCAGCGGCCGGTACAGGTCAAGCGGGCTCAGCGCCTTGGACACGTCGGGGGCGATCTGGTCTGCCCGGGCGGTGCCCGGCTGGCCGCGGAGAACGGCTCCTTGGCCCTGTGAGTCGACCTGGGGCGGGTGGGTTTCCTCACGGAGATGTCGGCCGCCGGGGGCGTGCGGCACTGCACGCGGTGCGCGAGGACCGGATCCGGATCGACAGCCGCATGCTGCTTGCCCTGCGGGCCTCCCGCCGACTGAAGGTGCCGAAGGACATCGAGTGTGGGTGCGGTACGGCCGTGGCCCACTCCTGCCGCCGCCCCAGGTACGCCCCGACTGCGACGTCGACGCCGACTGAGGCATCCCGCTGGACCTCCCCGCGCTCAACGACATCGTCCTGGAGAAGCCGGCCAGGACCGCCAGGTCTCGATCGGCGTCCAGGTCTCCGGCCGCCTCCCTGGCCTCCTGCTCCACCAACACCCTGCTCATGGCCACCCCGACCGGCTCCACCGCCTACAGCTTCGCCGCCGGCGGCCCTGTCGTCTCGCCCCGCGCGGAGGCCCTCGTCTTCACGCCGGTCGCCGCGCACATGGCCTTCGACCGTTCCATCGTCACCGCCCCCTATGAGCCCATCGGGCTGCGCGTCCCGGAACGGTCGGGACAGGCCGCCGTCAGCATCGACGGCCAACTGCGGGGCATGCTCGATCCCTTCGTAGCTGTTGACCGTCAGCGTGACGGTTCCGCCGGATGATGTAGCGGCGGATCATGCTAACCTCGACGTGTGGACCTCGGCCCAGTCCGCCACCCGACGGCACCGCTTGGCCTCGATCACCGGTATGGTCCGCGGGTGATGCAGGAGCCGGAACATAGAGATGCTTCGTGACCTCGGATGATGAGCTTGTCACAGGCTTCGGCACACACGATCCGTGAGGCATCTCGTAAGTGAAGTTCTCTCACGCCGCTTCGGTGGTCTCCGCCACGTCCGACGGGGCGAATCTGATCGTTCATGTGGGCCTGGTGCTCAAGGCACGTGCGCTGGGAGTGACCTGGGCGCGCATCCGGGAGACCCCTGGGGATGACCCGCCAGTCCGCGTGGGAGCGTTTCTCCGGCGAGGAATAGGGCTACTGAATGCGCTGGTCATAGCCACTCGTTGATGACCGCGACGAGGATGGTCGCCTCGTAGCGGACCGCCAACTTGTCATAGCGCGTGGCCACCGCCCGGTGTCTCTTGAGGCGATTGATGCCGCACTCGACCGCATGCCTCGCGCGGTAGTCAACGGTGTCGAACTTCGGCGGCCGACCACCGCGAGAGCCCCGCTTCTTGCGGTTGCGCGCCTGGTCGGCCTTGTCCGGGATGGTGCACCGGTGCCACGCCGCCGCAGGTAGGCGCGGTTCGCGCGGGAGGCGTACGCCCTGTCCGCGCGGACTCGCCTCGGCCGCGTGCGGGGCCTGCCAGGGCCGAGGCGCGGAACCCGGACACGTCCCAGGACGGCCTCGAACTGCGGGGAGTCACCCCGCTGCCCAGCCGTGACGACGACCGCCATGGGCTTTTGCCTCTGCTCCACAGCCAGATGCAGCGAGAGCCACCGGGCGCGCCCGCCTCACACCGCAGGCCGCTGGAACTGCTGATTGGGGGGTACCAGGGGCAGGATCATGGTGGTCTCGAGGCCGACGGTACTCCTCACGACAGGCTCGAATGTTGAATCTTGTTCAGACTGCCACCGGGACACTAGACACCGGGCATGCCCTCGTCAATGGTTACCGCGAGGTAATCATCCCATGTCTAATGTCAGCCAGTCGGGAATGGCTCGTGAATGGCCTGCACTCTCGGGAGCATCGGCCCTCATGCCCGACAGGAGTACCCTCGATGTTTCACCGATTCATCCCACGTTTCTGAGGTATGGCGTCATCGCTCCTCACCTGAGCCGCACGACCGTCCGTCAAGCCGGCAGAGGTTGCCGTACCTTGCGGAGCACCTCGCCCCAGGTCTCCTCCGGTGCCATGACGGGTGCGGAACACTCAAAGCCCTTGCAGCGACGGAGTCCGAAACCTCGAACGCCATGCGCGCACATTCGCCGCCCCTGACCAGCCTTTCAGCTCCCATGGACTACGGATGCCGAAGGTATTGACGCGTCCCGCCGCCCCCACTTAATCTCTGCCCGACCCCACGAACGCTGTTCGATTTATCGCACAACTGATGTGGGTCGGACAGGGAGTCGGCCATGAAGGCTTCCCCCGGCCAAGCACGGGGAGGGCATGCCGCAAGGCGCAGTCACAGGGCTGTTGAGGTACACATGAAGAGCTGGCGTGTCCGGCGGTGTCCCCCGCTCGGCGCCGTGGCCGCACGGGCCGGGTGTCCGCGGCCACGGTGTCAAACGCGCTCAACAGCACCGGACGACTCTCCGAGGCGACCAGACAGCGCGTGTTCATCGCGGCACGCGAACTCGGTTACGCCCGGCCGACACGGCCCATCCCCTGACCCGCGGCGGCGGAGTGCTCGGCCTGACGATGACCACGCACGGCGACCCTCCCGTCCCATACACCGAGATCCCGGACTACGCACAGCTGGCGCTGGGCGATGGCGGCGGCCCGCGCAACCAGACATAGGATGTTCGCGAGCCGATACCAGCGAGGGAGAGAGCGGCGAACCGACCGCAGGTGCAGCACCCTTGGCACGAGCAGCACCGGATTCGCCCCATGTCGCCGATCCCTGATTTCTTGGGTATTCATGGGATGTCTCGGTCCGGATCGTGGTATCTATACGGATGCGCTTGTGAGGCCGGTTCAGGCCGACCCTCTCGGTACATGAGGGCCGGGACAGAGGGATTCACCGGGCAGGCTCGGTTTTGTCAACGCTCACAGCGCAAGAGGCTCCCCAGCCACGCCGTTCTACCAGTACGTCAGGCGGCCGCCGACCCCGACGGAAGGGCACAGCGGCCGAGTCGCTGGCACGAACGGCGATCAGCCCCGTTGTTCCATCACTCACTCGCAGAAGAGGACGCCTGCATGAGAAGGTCTTGGCTTCGTCCCCTGATCTCGCTAGTCGCTGCCGCACTCGGGGTGATGGCGGCAGGCGTGACCCCTGCCTCCGCCGCCTCCAACACGCCCTTGCGGGTCATGCCGTTGGGGGACTCGATAACCTGGGGCGTGGGAAGCAGTACGGGCAACGGCTACCGCGGGCCGTTGTGGAACCAGCTTGCGGCGGACGGCCATCCGCTGGACTTCGTGGGTACGTTGCGCGGCGGTTCGATGTCCGATCCCGACAACGAAGGCCACTCCGGGTACCGCGTCGACCAGATCGCCGCTCTCGCCGATGCCTCGCTGACCCGCTACCGGCCCAACGTCGTGACGCTGCACATCGGCACCAACGACCTCCAAGGGGCCTCGGAGGTCAACACCGCCATCGCCCGGCTGAGGTCGCTGGTCAACCAGATCACCGCCGACGTCCCCGACGCAACCGTCCTCGTCGCCTCCCTGGTCGTGTCCACCAGCAGCTCGGAGGAGCAGTGGCGGGGCACGTACAACCAGGCCACCCGGCAAATCGTCAACGACGCACAGGCCGCGGGCAAACACGTCGCCTACGTCGACATGAGCAGCCTGACCACGGCCGACCTGGCCGACCCCCTGCACCCCAACGACGCGGGCTACCAGAAGATGGCCGACGCCTTCCACCGCGGCATCCAGGCCGCGGACAGCGCCGGGTGGCTGAAGAACCCCGCCCCCGCCCCCGCACGCGTACAGTCGGGCATCGCCGACAAGTGCCTGGATGTCAACGGCGCCGGCACCGCCGACGGGACCGCCGTCCAGATCTGGAGCTGTGGCGGCCAAGCCAACCAGCTCTGGTCCGCCTACACCGACGGCACCCTGCGCTCCATGGGCAAGTGCCTCGACGCCGCCGGCGGGAGCACCGCCAACGGCACCAAGGTGCAGCTCTGGTCCTGCCACGGCGGCGCCAACCAGGTCTGGCAGCCCTACAACGGCGGCTACCGCAACCAAGCCTCCGGCCGCTGCCTGGACGTTCCGGGCTCCTCCACGACCGACGGCACGCAGCTCCAGCTGTGGGACTGCAACGGCGGCGCCAACCAGAAGTGGACCGCTCTGACCGCCGGATAACCCGCTCCCGGGGCCCTGAGCCCGGCCCAGGGCCCCGGGAGAACATCGATGGCGGGGGCACCGCCGGGTGCGGCGCCCACCATGGCTGAGGGCAGTAGCCCTCCCGCGTGCCCAGCTGTGCCGCCTAGCGGCGCAGCAGTGAAAATGCTCGCGTACGAAAGCGGGGCGGTCCTCAGCCACGGCAGCGCGGACGGCACGGCCACGAGCCAGAGCCTGTTGCGAAAGTGGCCGCTGCCGCACGACACCTGGGGCGGCAGGCGTCAGACCGCCCATGGCGCCCCAGGCACCGCCGCACACGATACCGGCCACCGTGGCATTTGCGTCCGAACGGATGCACGTGTGCGGGCCTTGATAAGAACAGAGGAATCGCCGTGACTTACAGCATCCGCGCGGGCGGCCTGGAGCGCCACACCGCCGAAGAAGTCCTTCGCATCGAGCCCTGGGGGCCGCACGCGGTGCGGGTCCGGGCCTCGGCCGGGGTCGTCGATCCCGCCGCTCCCGGAGCGCTGGAGAGCCCCTGCCCCTCCCCGCACGCCGAACCTTCCGTACGGGACGACGGCTCTGGCCGCCTGGTCAACGGCCGCCTCGCCGTCGAGGCCGCCGCGGACGGCCGGCTGAGGTTCCTGCACGCCGCCTCGGGCCGTGAACTCCTCGCCGACAACGCCCCGTACAGCCACCATGCCGGCCCCCGTGTCCATGCGGCGGGCGGCCGGACGGAGCAGCACTTCGAGGCGTACGACGGTGAACGGCTGCACGGCCTGGGACAGCATCTCCACGGACGCCTGGACCAGAAGGGGTGTGTGATCGACCTCGTCCAGGGCAACACCGTGGCCGCCATCCCCTTTCTCCACTCCTCGCGCGGCTACGGACTACTGTGGAACAACCCCGCCACAGGGCGTGTCGAGCTAGGCGCCGACACCACCCGGTGGACCGCCGACGCCGGCGGGCGCGTCGACTACTGGATCACCGCCGGCGACACCCCGGCCCAGATCATGGACTCCTACACCCGGGCCACCGGACGCCCGCCCCTCCTCCCCGAGTGGGCATCCGGTTTCTGGCAGTCCAAACTGCGCTACCGCACCCAAGACGAACTCCTCGCGGTTGCACGCAAGTACAAGGAACGCGGACTGCCCCTGTCCGTGATCGTCTGCGACTTCTTCCACTGGCCGAAGATGGGCGACTGGCGCTTCGAGGAGAGCGAGTGGCCCGACCCCGCCGCCATGGTCAAGGAGCTGACAGACCTCGGGGTGAAGCTCGCCGTCTCGGTCTGGCCGACCGTCGAACCCGGCAGCGACACCTACGACGAGCTGCGCACCTCCGGACACCTCGTTCGGGACGCGGACGGCGGTCTGCTCACCTTCCCGTGGCCGTCCCGGGACAGCGGGGACGCGCTGATACGTCCGATGGCGTACTACGACGCCACCCACCCCGGTGCACGCGCCGCGCTGTGGCAGCGGCTGAACGACAACTACCGTGCGGTTGGCGTGGGCTGCTTCTGGCTGGACGCCTGCGAACCCGACCTGCCCCGAGAGGCCGCCGACCGCGCCGTCTACGCGGCCGGGACCGCCGCCGAGGCCGCCAACCTCTACCCCGTGCTGCACACCCGCGCGGTGGCCGACGGCCTGCGCGCGGCGGGCGAGGACCGGCCGCTGTCCCTGGTCCGCTCCGCGTGGGCAGGCAGCCAGCGGTACGGGGCCGCGCTGTGGTCCGGCGACATCCCCACCACCTTCGACTCCCTCTCGCGCCAGATCAGGGCCGGGCTGAACGTCGCGATGAGCGGCATCCCCTGGTGGAACACCGACATCGGCGGCTTCGGCGGCGGCGACCCGGACGACCCCGCCTACCGCGAGCTACTGATCCGGTGGTTCCAGTACGGCACCTTCAGCCCCATCATGCGGCTGCACGGGGACCGGGAGCCCAACTACCCTACGTTCTCGGCGGACATGACGGGCGGGCCGAACGAGGTCTGGTCCTACGGGGAGCAGGCGTACGACATCCTCCGGGACCACCTGATACTGCGCGAGCGTCTGCGCCCGTACCTGAGGGCGCTGTCCGAGGCCGCCCACCGCACCGGCGCCCCACCGATGCGCCCGCTGTTCTTCGACTTCCCGGACGACGAGCGCGCCTGGGACGTGGACGACCAGTTCCTGCTCGGCCCCGATGTACTGGTGGCGCCCGTGTACGAGGCGGGCGCGCGGACCCGCCGAGTGTATCTGCCGTCCGGCGCGCGCTGGCTCGACCCGGTCACCGGACACGGGGTGGAGGGCGGTACGACGCTCGAAGTGGACGCCCCGCTGGAGCGCATTCCCGTCTTCGTCCGCGAGGGGGCCTACGTCGTCGCTTTGCTCGGCTGACAACACGGTCGGTAAGGGGTGGGTCCCCCTTGCCGTCGTAGTGCTTCGGTCCGTACTCACGACGAAGGTCCACTGAAAGAGAGGAACCCCAGCCGACGCGGCTGGGGTTCCTCGAAGCGGTGAGTTTCAGTCAGCGGGTGGAGTCGCCCACGCCCTGAACCGCTCATCTACGCGTCGGCGGACCGCACCACATCGCGATCGCGGGTGTGATGGGGGACTTGCTCTGGCAGAGGAGCCGCAGGTTACAGGGGTCGATGGTCATGGTCTGGTCGGGGTTGTTGCGGACCAGGCCACCGTGGCTGACGTCGTTGGTCCAGGTGGCACCGCTGTTGGCTTCGCCCGCGAAGGGGTTGCTTTCACTGCTGACCTTGCCCGATCCTGTTGCCTATTTGCTGTTTGTGCTGGTCGGGGTGTTGATGGTTGCGGCAGGCTGGT
Organism: Streptomyces sp. NPDC059679; assembly: GCF_042734105.1. Classification (NCBI taxonomy): domain Bacteria; kingdom Bacillati; phylum Actinomycetota; class Actinomycetes; order Kitasatosporales; family Streptomycetaceae; genus Streptomyces; species Streptomyces sp. NPDC059679. The sequence continues at coordinate 55,276 of NZ_JBHWES010000075.1, forward strand.
CTGGTGGCCGGTCCTTCTCGTTCCCGGTCACGGAGCGGGAGGGGCCCTGTGTCGATGCAGCCGCAGTCGTGGCCGGAGCCGGCGCCGGAGGTAGCGCGGGCGGTGCGGGCAAAGTACTCCGGCCGTCAGGTGCCGCTACCGGGTCGTGGTACGTGATCGGCTCGGTGAGTTGTTCCCGGATGCCGAGTTCGCGGAAGCGTTCGCGGTAACGGGGCCACGTGGCTGGTCACCGGGCCGCTTGGCACTGGTCACGGTGGAGCAGATGGCCGAGAACCTGACCGACCGGCAGGCTGCCGAGGCCGTGCGGGACAAACTCTCGTGGTCCTACGCGCTCGGACTGGGCCTGGAGGATCCCGGCTTCGACTTCAGTGTCCTGTCCCAGTTCCGCACCCGGGTCGCCGCCCATGGCCTGGAAGAGAAGGTACTGGACTTGTTGGTGGCCAGGCTGGTCGAACAAGGCCTACTGGCCAAAGGAGGCAAGCAGCGCACGGACTCCACCCACGTGATCGCAGCGGTGCGCGACCTGAACCGGCTGGAACTGACCGGCGAAGCGGTTCGCGCCGCACTCGAAGCGCTGACCTGCACGGATCCGGACTGGGTCGCACAGGCGGTGGACGTGACCTCATGGAGCAAGCGGTACGGACCACGGGTGGACAGCTGGCACCTGCCCACCCCCCGGACCAAGCAGCAGAAACTGGCCGTGGACTTCGCCCGGGACGGCTTCGCCCTGCTGGGCGCGGTCCACCACTCCAACTCCCCGGTCTGGCTGCGCGAACTGCCCGCGGTGCAGGTCCTGCGGTGCGTGCTGCTGCAGAACCACACCCGCACCACCACCCAAGGCGGCCGCGAGGTCGTCAAGCGGCGGGAGAAGACCGATGAAGGCGGTGACGGCCGCCCACCCGGCCACCTACGTATCTCCTCTCCCTATGACACCAA
>NZ_JBHWES010000076.1:0-55921 GCF_042734105.1 Streptomyces sp. NPDC059679
CCCCCGGGCGGGCCGCGGCCCCGGCGGGCGCCTCCGGCGCCGTCGCCGCCGGCCCCGGCACCGCCCCCGCGGACGACACGGAGGCGGGCTCCGCCCCCGGCGGCAGAGGTGTGCCCACCCCCAAGGACCTCGCCGACCTCGGCCGCGGCCCCGCAGGCGGCCAGGCGGGCGCCCAGCCGGCCCCCAGCGCCACCCTGCGCTGGTCCTCCGACAAGGGCTGGATCGAGCGCGGCTCCGGCACCGGGCTCGGCGAACCGCCCGAGACCGCCGGGCTGCCCATGCTGGCCCAGCTCACCAGCCCCGAGCAGCGCTGGGCCGACCGCGAGGAGGACATCACCACCGTCAGCGGCGACCCCTTCGAGGTGGGTCAGGTCTTCGCCCGCCGCTGGATCGAGCGGCTCTCCGACCCGGGCCACCTCCAGCAGCTCTCCACCGAATACCCGCGCATCCCGCACCGCATCGACGGGGAACTGCTGCGCTACGCGGCCCGCTTCGGACTGCTCGCCCACAAGGACGACCAGATCGACGAGCACGACCGCTATGCGATCCGGGCCGGCTTCTGGCGCGAGATCGACACCCGTACGGCCGCCGACCACGCCCCGCCCGCCGACTGACCCTTTTTTGAGGGCTCGGTTCTCCCCCAGCTACCGCTGGGAGGTGCCCCCCGGGGGGCGCTACAGCCCCTGTTGACGGTCGACCACGCGGCGGTAGCCGCATATCGACCGCAGCCTCGGCCCCTCCGCGCGGCGGAGCCGCATGTCGATTGCAGCCTCGGGGCCTCCGCGCGCTCTCCCTTTCACGGTGACATCAGCGCCTCCGGCGCGGGCGACCGCGCCCCTTCGGCTCACTCGCCCGCAGGCGGAACCCAGCCCTGCGGGCGACCCGAAAGCAGGTACGGGTGATTGGGCGCGTACCCTCATAGCTCGTGAGGACGGGCGCGAAACAGGCTGCGGGCGGCGATGTGGTGTGTACCGTGCGCGGCCTGGTCAAGACCTATCCCGCCGCGCGCCGCCGCCGGGGCGTGCCCGCCGCGCCCGCCGTCCGGGCCAGCGACGGCATCGACCTCGACGTACGCCGCGGTGAGGTGTTCGGGCTGCTCGGCCCGAACGGCGCCGGCAAGTCCACCCTGGTCCGCCAGCTCACCGGGCTGCTCCGCCCCGACGAGGGCAGCGTCCGGGTGCTCGGCCACGATCTCGTACGCCACCCCGAGCGCGCGGCGCGCCTCCTCGGCTATCTGGGGCAGGACTCGACCGCGCTGGACGAGCTGACCGTCGCGCTCGCCGCCGAGACCACGGGGCGGCTGCGCGGTCTTGACGTCCGCGCGGCCCGCGCGGAGCGGGACGCGGTGATCGGGGAACTGGGCCTCGGCGAGGTGGCCGGGCGCCCGCTCAAGAAGCTCTCCGGCGGGCAGCGGCGGCTGGCCTGCCTCGCCGCCGCGCTGGTCGGGGAGCGGCCGCTGCTGGTGCTGGACGAGCCGACCACCGGGATGGACCCCGTCGCACGGCGGGCCGTATGGGCCGCCGTCGACCGGCGGCGGGCGGAGCGGGGCGCGACGGTGCTGCTGGTCACCCACAACGTGATCGAGGCGGAGACCGTCCTGGACCGGGTGGCGGTGCTGGAGCGCGGCCGGGTCATCGCCTGCGACACCCCGGCCGGGCTGAAGGCGCTGGTCGCCGACGAGGTCCGGGTGGACCTCGTATGGCGCGGGGAGCCGCCGCTCGAGGTGCCCGAGGTCGCGGCGCTGCGGGAGGCCGCGCTGGCCTCCGGGCGGCGCTGGACGCTGCGGATGGCCCCGGAGCAGGCCCGGGCCGCGATCGCCACGGTGACCGGCGGCCCGGCTTTCGCCGCGCTGGACGACTTCACGCTCGCCACGCCCAGCCTGGAGGACGTCTATCTCGCGCTGGGCGGCCGCTCGGAGGGGGTGGAGGGGCTGGTGAAGGCGTGACGACCGTAAGCACTGCCGTAAGCACTGCCGACCCCGCACGGGGTGCGGCCGGTACGGGGAACAGGAGCAGCGCAAGGTGAGTGTCGTGCCCGCGGAGGCCGTGTCCGGCGGAGAAGCCCTGGCCCAGGCCGCCGAGGCGCCATGGCCCGGCGGCGACGCCGCCCCCGCCCCCCTGGCGGCGCGGGCGCGGCTGCTGCCCGCGCTGGCCGCCGTCTACCGGGCGCAGCTGTCCCGGGCCCGGGTGGCGCGGATCCCGCTGCTGTTCGTGGCGACCTTCCAGTCCGTGGGGATCATGATCCTGATGCGCGGGGTCGTGGACGGCGGGATGGAGGCGCGGTCCGTGGTCGCCGGGTCCAGCGTGCTGGTCGTGGCCTTCGTCGCGCTGAACCTGCTGGCGCAGTACTTCGGGCAGCTGCGGGCGAGCGGCGGGCTCGACCACTACGCGACCCTGCCGGTGCCGCCCGCCGCCGTCGTACTCGGCGCCGCCGCCGCGTACGCCTCATTCACCGCGCCCGGGACGCTGGTCACCGCGGTGGTGGGGAGCGCGCTGTTCCAGCTGCCGATGGCGCATCTGTGGGTGCTGGTCGCGGTGATCCCGCTGTCCGGCGCCGCCCTCGCGGGCCTGGGCGCGGCGCTCGGGCTGCTCGCGCCCCGCCAGGAACTGGCCACGCTGTGCGGGCAGTTGGGCATGTCGGCCGCGCTGCTGCTGGGCGTGCTGCCCGCCGAGCGGATGCCCGCGCCGGTGTCGTACGCGCGCGATGTGCTGCCCTCGACGTACGGTGTGGAGGCGTTGGCGCGGTCCTTCGACGGGAACCCCGACTGGCTGGTGGTCTGCGCGGACCTCGGGGTGTGCGCGGGTGTGGCGGTGGTCTCGCTGACCGCCGCGACCTGGGCGTATCGGCGCGCGGCCGTGCGCTGACGCGGCGCGGCGGGACTCCCGCCGCCCGATGTACGTCCGTGGCCTGGCACCATGACGGGGTGACCGCACCGTTGACTCCGCACGATCAGCCTGGGCAGCCTTCGCCGCACGACCCGTCTCCGCTGGGAGGTGCAGTGCCTTACCCCACCGCCCCGGACCCCTCCGGGCCGGGCCCCTCGGCTCCTGACTACTCAGAGCCCGGCCCCGAGCTGCGCGCCGAACTGGTGCAGGCGGCGCTGGTGGCGATCGGGGTGGCGGTGTCCGGGGTGCTGCTCGGGCTGGTGTGGCTGTGGCTGGCGCCGCGGATTCCGCTGGTCTGGATCGGCGACGGGATCTACCCGAAGGACGCCGAGGGCGAGCAGGCGATGGGGGCGGACGGGGTGTTCACGCTGTGGGCGCTGGCCTTCGGGGCCGTGTCCGCGGGGCTCGTCTTCCTGTTCTTCCGGCGGGGCGGTGTCGCGCTGGTCGTGGGGCTGGCGATCGGCGGGGTGCTGGCTTCGGTGATCGCCTGGCGGCTCGGTGTGTGGCTCGGACCCGAGGCGAGCATCGAGGCGCACGCCAAGGCGGTGGGCAAGGGCGTGACGTTCGACGCGCCGCTGAAGCTGGGGGCCAAGGCGGCGCTGCTGGCGTGGTCGTTCGCGGCCATGGCGGTGCACCTGGGGCTCACGTCGCTCTTTGGGCCGCGGGACGACGAGCCGGCGCAGCCGGCGGGCTGAGGTGTGCCGGCGCAGCCGGCGGGGTGAGGTGCGTCGACGGCGCAGCTGCCGGGCCGGCTGTTGCGCCGGGCTAGCTGTTGCGCGCGATCGGGGCCAGCACCGCGTCGGTGAGCGCCGCGAGGTCCTTGGGCGACAGCTCGACCTCAAGCCCCCGCCGCCCCGCCGAGACGCAGATCGTCTCGTGGTCGGCCGCCGATGCGTCCAGGGCCGTGGGCAGGCGCTTGCGCTGGCCGAGCGGTGAGATCCCGCCCAGCACATAGCCCGTGGTGCGCTCGGCCGCCGCCGGGTCCGCCATCGCCGCGCGCTTGCCGCCCACCGCCGCCGCCAGGGCCTTGAGGTCGAGCGTGGCGGAGACGGGCACGATCGCGACGGTGAGACCGCCGTCGACGCTCGCGATGAGGGTCTTGAAGACCCGGGCCGGGTCCACGCCGAGGGCCTGTGCGGCCTCCTCGCCGTAGGAGGGGGCCGCCGGGTCGTGCTCGTAGGCGTGCACCGTGAAGGCGGTGCCGGCGGCCGTCAGGGCGGTGGTGGCCGGGGTGCCGGCGGAGGTCTTCTTCTTGGCCATATCCGGTGCGGGCCTCAGTTGGGGCTGGTGGGGTGGCGGGTCAGATCGACCGCGGGAAGCGAGGGGAGCTTACCGATCACCGCGCTCTCCGCGCGCAGCAGTTTCAGTTCCTCGGCCAGCCGGGTGGCGGTGTCCGGGGCCTGCAGCAGCCGCTGCTTGGCCGGCGTGTCGAGCACGGCGGCGGCCGCGACCAGGTAGGAGAGCACGGACGGCTCGCCGGGCAGGTCCTGCTGGGCGGCCAGGGTCCGCTCGCGGGCCCCGGCGAGCCGCTTCTGGTAGGTGCGGAAGGCGCGTACGACACCGGAGGCCAGCGCCCCGGCCCCGTCGCCCGGCTTCTCGTCGAGCTCGTCGATCTCGGCCGTCAGATACGGGCCGGAGGCGTCGACCGAGCGCAGTTCGAAGCGGGTGGTGCCGGTGGCGAGCACTTCGAAGGTGCCGTCCTTCTGCTCCCGGATGGTGGCCGCGTCCGCGACACACCCCACCGCGTGGAAGGACTTCATCGGATCGGGCCCGAACCCGGCCGCCGCGCCGCGCTCGGGGTCGGCGGTGGGGTCCGGGAGGCCGACTGCCGTCGGCGCGACCTCGCGGCCGTCCCGGATGGCGATGACACCGAAGCGGCGCGGTGCGTCTTCGGGCATCGCCAACAGTTCGCGCATCATGGCGCGATACCGCTGCTCGAAGACGTTCAGGGGCATGACGAGCCCCGGGAACAGCACCGTGTTCAGCGGGAAGAGCGGAAGGCGCGCGGAGGTCACGGGCGTTAAGCCTAATGGCCCCGCGCGCCCCGATCACTGGCGGCGCAGCAGCCGGGAGGCGCCGGCGGCGATCGTGGTGGCCAGGATCCAGCCGAGCATGACCATCACGATGGCCGCCCATTGGACCGCGCCGTCGGGTTTCCAGTAGCCGTCCTGGCCCAGATCGATCACCGGGAGCAGCAGGTCGAGGGTGTACAGCGAGGCGTTCCAGTGCGGCGACTCGCTCGGCTTGATGGGGTCCGGCTGGTTGTGGGCGAAGAACACCGAGCCGATCGCCCAGAGCACCGCCATCCACACCGCCGCCCGGCCGGGGCGGTAGCCGTAGGCCACGGTCCAGTCCTGGAGATATCCCCACAGCTTTCCGGCCGGTGGCAGCGTCTCGCGCCGCCGCCGCTCCATGGCGAGCAGCACCTCGCGCGCCTCCGCGTCCTCGCCGCTGGTGCGCATCGCCGTGGCGAGCATGTCGTACGGCCCCCGGGAGAACTCCGGGGTCGCGGCCGCCACCCACTCCAGCCGCCGGGCGAGCGGGAAGTGGCCGACCGGGATCAGACACTCGTAGGAGAAGCCCGCCATGGTCAGCCCGCCGGGGCCCGGCCAGCTGACCGACTTGTCAACCAGGTTGACCACCCGCGCACCGGAGAGGATCACCCGTCCGCGCTGCGGCCGCTCCCCGACGAACCGCAGCTCGGGCGTCTGGATGCGGCGCAGCGACAGCTCCTGGTCGTTCTCCATGACGAAGCGGGCCTGGTCGAAGTCGACCGCGTCATTGAACCGCCCGTCGTCCAGGCGGATCCCGCCCTCGCATTCGAAGCGCTGGATACGCGTCCCGCGCGTCGGCGTGTTGCTGGTGCCGTACGGCGGGGTGGAACCGCTGCTGTAGCTGCTCACCCCGGCGGCGGTGAGGTAGAGGCTGCGCTCGACGGTCAGCTGCGGGGCGTTCAGCGCCCGGCGTCCGTACGGATTGCGCAGCTGGGCGCCGCGCAGGCTGAGCGACACGCCGATCTGCGCACCGCGCATGCTCAGCTCGCCGTGTGACTCGATCATCTCGGCCTGAAGGTCCTGGCCGACGGTCAGACCGTCGGCGCTGATCGACTGGCCGCGCCGGTCCCGGCGCACCACTAACTGGTTGAGCAGCAGATCCGTGCCTATATGGGCGTCGGTGAGCCGGATGCCGTGCTCCACGACACAGCGCGGCAGATGCAGATCGCCCTCGGTGCGCACCCGGGCCGCCTCCAGCCGGGGCAGGGCGCAGCCGACCAGCCGGAGGGTGGTGAAGTGGGCCTCGGGGAGCAGCACCTCCTGCTCGAAGCGGCAGTTCTTCATCTCCACATACGGTTCGACGGTGCCGCCGGCCAGGTCGAGCGTGCCCGTGATGTGCACCCCGTTGAGCTTGAGCGCGGCGACCCGGCCCGGCTGCGGGGGAGGGCCGTCGAGCAGCAGCAGGGCCACGACCCGGGCGCGCACACTGCGCTCGGGGCCCCAGGCGTAGGGACCGGAGGGGTCGTTGCGCTGGGGGTGGGAGGTGCGCAGATCGTGGGTGCTGCCGTTGCGGAACGCCTGCCACATGCCCCACTCCGCGGTGGTCAGGTCGAGCCCCGGGGGTGGATCGCCGTCGCGTGGCTCGGTCACAGCCGTGTCCCCTCCTGTTCTCCGTACCCCCGTACGGATCCCCATTCCCGCTGAGTAACCGCTTGAACGCTTGCGGTCAGGGTCAACTTCCAGGGTCAACTTAGGGGGTACGTATCACTCACTGATACGGGGGGCAGGCCGCCGGTGCGGGTCTGAGACAATTGATCGCGTGATCTCCCGTATCGATCTGCGCGGCGCCGCCTTCCCGGAGGGCGGGATCGACCGCGACCTGTTGCCCCGTGCCGAGCTCGACGTCGAGGCCGCCCTGGAGAAGGTGCGGCCGATCTGCGACGACGTGCGCCATCGCGGCACCGCGGCGCTGATCGACTACGCGCAGCGGTTCGACGGAGTGACCATCGAGCGGGTGCGAGTGCCCCAGGAGGCGCTGACGCGCGCCCTTGAGGAGCTGGACCCGGCCGTGCGGGCCGCTCTGGAGGAGTCCATCCGGCGCGCCCGGCTGGTCCACCGCGAGCAGCGCCGCACCGACCACACCACACAGGTCGTGCCGGGTGGCACGGTCACCGAGCGCTGGGTGCCGGTCGAGCGGGTGGGGCTCTATGTGCCGGGCGGCCGGTCCGTCTACCCGTCCTCCGTTGTGATGAATGTGGTGCCCGCGCAGGAGGCCGGGGTCGGCTCGATGGCCGTCGCCTCGCCGCCCCAGCGTGACTTCGGCGGGCTGCCGCACCCCACCATCCTGGCGGCGTGCGCGCTGCTGGGCGTGGACGAGGTGTACGCGGCGGGCGGTGCCCAGGCCGTCGCCATGTTCGCGTACGGCACCGAGGAGTGCCGCCCGGTCTCCCTGGTCACCGGGCCCGGAAACATCTGGGTGGCCGCGGCCAAGCGGCTGCTCAAGGGGCGTATCGGCATCGACGCCGAGGCCGGCCCGACCGAGATCGCGATCCTCGCCGACGCCACCGCCGACCCGGTGCATGTCGCCGCCGACCTGATCAGCCAGGCCGAGCACGACCCGCTGGCCGCCTCGGTGCTCGTCACCGACTCCGAGGAGCTGGCCTCGGCGGTCGAGAAGCAGCTGGACGTACAGGTCGCCGCGACCAGGCATGTCGAGGACCGGATCCGCCCGGCGCTGACCGGGCGCCAGTCCGGCATCGTGCTGGTCGACGGCCTCGACCAGGGCCTCGCGGTCGTGGACGCGTACGCCGCCGAGCACCTGGAGATCCAGACCAGGGACGCGGCGGCGGTCGCGGCCCGGGTGCGGAACGCCGGGGCGATCTTCGTCGGTCCATATGCGCCCGTGAGCCTCGGCGACTACGCGGCCGGGTCCAACCATGTGCTGCCCACCGGCGGCTGCGCCTGCCACTCCTCGGGCCTTTCGGTGCAGTCCTTCCTGCGCGGCATCCATGTCGTGGACTACACGCGGGAGGCGCTGGCGGAGGTCGCCGGCCATGTGGTGACACTCGCCGAGGCGGAGGATCTGCCCGCCCACGGCGCCGCGGTGAAGGCAAGGTTCGACTGGAAGGTGCCAGGGGACAAGTGACCCGGATCGACGATCTCCCCATCAGGGACGAGCTGCGCGGCAAGTCCCCGTACGGCGCCCCCCAGCTGGACGTGCCCGTACGGCTGAACACGAACGAGAATCCGTACCAGCTGCCCGAGGCGCTGGTGGCCCGGATCTCCGAGCGGGTCGCCGAGGCGGCCCGCCACCTCAACCGCTACCCGGACCGGGACGCGGTCGAGCTGCGAACCGAGCTCGCGAAGTATCTGACCCGCACCGCCGGGCACGAGGTCGGTGTGGCCAATGTGTGGGCCGCCAACGGTTCGAACGAGGTGCTTCAGCAGCTGCTGCAGACCTTCGGCGGGCCCGGGCGCACCGCCATCGGCTTCGAGCCCTCGTACTCGATGCACGCGCTGATCTCCCGCGGCACCGGCACCGGCTGGATCTCCGGCCCGCGGAACCCCGACTACACCATCGATGTCGACGTGGCCCGCGCGGCCATCGCCGAGCACCGCCCCGACGTCGTCTTCATCACCTCGCCGAACAACCCGACCGGCACCGCCGTCGAGGCCGAGACCGTCCTGGCCCTCCACGACGCGGCCCAGAAGGCGCGGGCGAAGGCGGCCGGGGCGCTGGTGGTGATCGACGAGGCGTACGGCGAGTTCAGCCACCGCCCCTCCCTGCTTCCGCTGATCGAGGGACGGTCGCGGCTGGTCCTCACCCGGACGATGTCCAAGGCGTTCGGCGCGGCCGGGCTGCGGCTGGGCTACCTCGCCGCCGACCCTGCGGTGGTGGACGCCGTCCAGCTGGTCCGCCTGCCCTACCACCTGTCCACCGTCACCCAGGCCACCGCGCTGGCCGCGCTCGAACACACCGATACCCTGCTCGGGTACGTCGAGGCGCTCAAGGCCGAGCGCGACCGGCTGGTGCGCGAGCTGCGCGCACTCGGCTGCGAGGTGACCGAGTCGGACGCCAACTTCGTACAGTTCGGCCGCTTCGAGGACGCCCAGACGGCGTGGCAGGCCCTGCTGGAGCGGGGGGTTTTGGTCCGTGACCTGGGCGTACCGGGCATGCTGCGGGTCACCGCGGGCACCCCGGCCGAGAACGACGCGTTCCTCGACGCGGTCCGCGAGCTGATGAAGGAGACAAGCGCATGACCCGCGTGGGCCGTGTGGAGCGCACCACCAAGGAAACCTCGGTCGTCGTCGAGATCGACCTCGACGGCGTCGGGAAGGTCGACGTCTCGACGGGCGTCGGCTTCTACGATCACATGCTCGACCAGCTCGGCCGCCACGGCCTCTTCGACCTCACCGTCAAGACCGAGGGCGACCTGCACATCGACACTCACCACACCATCGAGGACACCGCCCTCGCGCTCGGCGCCGCGTTCAAGCAGGCGCTCGGCGACAAGGTGGGGATCTACCGCTTCGGCAACTGCACGGTGCCGCTGGACGAGTCGCTGGCCCAGGTGACCGTCGACCTCTCGGGCCGCCCGTATCTGGTGCACAGCGAACCGGAGAACATGGCGCCGATGATCGGCACCTACGACACGACGATGACCCGGCACATCCTGGAGTCCTTCGTCGCACAGGCGCAGATCGCCCTGCACGTCCACGTCCCGTACGGGCGCAACGCCCACCACATCGTCGAATGCCAGTTCAAGGCGCTGGCGCGGGCGCTGCGCTATGCGAGCGAGCGCGATCCGCGGGCCGCCGGAATTCTTCCCTCCACGAAGGGCGCCCTGTGAGCGGTCTTTCCACTGCCTTTATCGTTCTCGGCCTGTTTCTGCTCGGCGGGGTCTATTCCTTCGTCAAGCAGGGCCTGCCCAGGAGCGTCATCGTGCTGCTCGGCATCGGCGCCACGATGTCACTCATGGCCGGAATCCTTCGGCTGGAGGTGTGGAATTGACCGCGGGCGCCAAGAAGGCCGCCAAGGCCGCCAAGAAGGTCGTCGTCTTCGACTACGGATTCGGCAATGTACGGTCCGCCGAGCGCGCCCTCGCCCACGTCGGCGCGGACGTCGAGATCACCCGTGACTACGACCGCGCCACCGCCGCCGATGGCCTTCTGGTCCCCGGCGTCGGCGCCTTCGCCGCCTGTATGAAGGGGCTGCGCGAGGCCCGTGGCGACTGGCTCGTGGGGCGCCGGCTGGCCGGCGGGCGGCCGGTGATGGGCATCTGCGTCGGTATGCAGATCCTCTTCGGGCGGGGTATCGAGCACGGCGTCGAGGCCGAGGGCCTGGACGAATGGCCGGGCACCGTCGAGCAGCTGAACGCCCCCGTCGTCCCCCACATGGGGTGGAACACGGTCAAGGCGCCCGAGGACTCCCAGCTCTTCGCGGGCCTGGACAAGGACGCCCGGTACTACTTCGTGCACTCCTACGCGGTCCGCACCTGGGAGCTCGAAGTGACCAACCCGAACATTCGCGCCCCCAAGGTCACCTGGGCCACGCACGGCGAGCCGTTCGTCGCCGCGGTCGAGAACGGGCCGCTGTGGGCGACCCAGTTCCACCCCGAGAAGTCCGGCGACGCCGGAGCGCAGCTGCTGCGCAACTGGCTCGACACGCTCTGACCGGCGGCCCGACCCGCCCTGGCCTTCCCGTACCAGCCCGCACCTCACCGTAAGGTCTCCCATGAGCACGCAACGCCTCGAACTCCTCCCCGCCGTCGACGTCCGCGACGGCCAGGCCGTACGCCTCGTCCACGGCGAGTCCGGCTCCGAGACGTCCTACGGCGACCCGCTGGAGGCCGCCCTCACCTGGCAGCGGGCGGGCGCCGAGTGGCTGCACCTGGTGGACCTCGACGCGGCCTTCGGTACCGGCGACAACCGCGAGCGGATCGCCGAGGTCGTGCGCACCATGGACATCAAGGTCGAGCTCTCCGGAGGCATCCGCGACGACGCCTCGCTCGCCGCCGCCCTCGCCACCGGCTGCACCCGCGTCAACCTCGGCACCGCCGCGCTGGAGTCCCCGGAGTGGGTCGCCAAGGTCATCGCCGAGTTCGGGGACCGCATCGCGGTCGGCCTCGACGTCCGCGGCACCACCCTGCGCGGCCGCGGCTGGACCCGTGACGGCGGCGATCTGTACGAGACCCTGGCCCGCCTGGACTCCGAGGGCTGCGCCCGCTACGTCGTCACCGACATCGCCAAGGACGGCACCCTCCAGGGCCCCAACGTGGAGCTGCTGAAGAACGTCTGCGCCGCGACCGACAAGCCGGTCGTCGCCTCCGGCGGCGTTTCCTCCCTTGACGATCTGCGCGTCCTTGCGACCCTGGTACCGGAGGGTGTGGAGGGCGCCATCGTCGGCAAGGCCCTCTACGCCAAGGCGTTCACCCTGGAAGAGGCGTTGGAGGCGGTATCCGTATGACCTCAGCCGAGCCCGTGCGGCGCGTCCAGGCGGACAGCCCCTGGGAAGAGACCATCGGCTTCGCCAGGGCCGTCGCGGCCGGCGACCGGGTCCTGGTCGCCGGGACGATGCCGCTGGTGGGCGGGGTCCTACAGGGTGAGGGCGATCCGTATGAACAGACGCTGGCCGCCTTCCGCAACGCGCTGGACGCGCTGCGGAAGTTCGACCTCGGCGTCGAATCGGTCATCCGTACCCGTATGTACCTCACCCACGCGCGCGATGTGGACGAGGTGGGCCGCGCGCACAAGGAGCTCTTCGACGCCGTACGCCCCGCCGCGACCCTCGTCGTGGTGTCCGGTTTCGTCGACTCGCGCGTCCTGGTGGAAGTCGAAGTAGAAGCATTCCGAGGAGCCCGAGCGTCATGACCCTGGCGGTCCGAGTCATCCCCTGCCTGGACGTGGACAACGGCCGGGTCGTCAAGGGAGTCAACTTCCAGAACCTGCGGGACGCCGGTGACCCCGTCGAGATGGCCAAGATCTACGGCGAGGAGGGCGCCGACGAGCTGACCTTCCTCGACATCACGGCCTCCTCGGGCGACCGCGAGACCACGTACGACGTGGTGCGCCGCACCGCCGAGCAGGTCTTCATCCCGCTCACCGTGGGCGGCGGCGTGCGCACCGTGGAGGACGTCGACAAGCTGCTGCGGGCCGGCGCCGACAAGGTCGGCGTCAACACCGCCGCCATCGCCCGCCCCGAGCTGATCCGGGAGATCGCCGAGCGCTTCGGCAGCCAGGTCCTGGTCCTGTCCGTCGACGCCCGCCGCTGCGGTGAGGGCACGGTCACCCCGTCCGGCTACGAGGTCACCACCCACGGCGGCCGCCGCGGCACCGGCATCGACGCCGTCGAATGGGCCCACCGCGCCGCCGAGCTGGGCGCGGGGGAGATCCTGCTGAACTCGATGGACGCCGACGGCACCAAGGACGGCTACGACACCGCCATGGTCGAGGCGGTGCGCAAGCACGTCACCGTCCCCGTCATCGCCAGCGGCGGCGCCGGGAAGCTCGCCGACTTCTCCCCGGCGATCGCCGCGGGTGCGGACGCGGTGCTCGCGGCCTCCGTCTTCCACTTCGGCGATCTGCGCATCGGCCAGGTCAAGGAGGCCCTGCGGGAGGCGGGGCACCCGGTGCGGCTGTAGGCCGCGGCCGGGCGAGGACCGGGCCGGGCGTCCGGTCCTCGCTCCGTTACGGCCCGCCTCAGCGCGCTCTCAGCGCCCTCAGCGCCCCATGTCGAAGGCGCGCAGGACGAGCTTGCCCTGGCCCTGGGGGTCATCGATCGGATTGCCGATCACATAGAGCGTGTCGCCCCAGGTGCCGGCGCTCATCGAGTCGACACGCTGGAGCGTGTGCTTCGGCGTGTACAGCACGCCCCGGGACTCCTCCGTGCCGTTCCGCAGTCCGAGGGAGACGAGCGCCGGATCCTGCCCCAGCGTCTTGGGTGCCCTGAGCGCGATCACCTTGCCGTCCTCCATGCCCACCTGCCTCGTCTCCTTCTTGGACCACAGCACCTTGCCGGTCTTGAGGTCGGTGGCCGCCATGCCCGAGGTGGTGTCGTAGTAGGACAGCAGCACCGAGCTGTCCCGGTCGACGGTGGTCGTGGCGCCGAACTGGAGGTCCTTGAGCGCGCCCGTGAGGGGGAAGGTCTTGTCGGGCTTGCCGTCCTTCGTATAGGTCTGCAGCGTGCGCTTGGGGTCGTCGTTGCCCTCCTGCTCGGACAGGACCAGGGTCAGCGGATCGTCCCCCAGCACCTGCTCCACGTCCCGCTTCTCGTTCGGGAACTTCCAGGAGTCGCCGTACCGCAGGTCAAGGATGCTCAGCTGGTTCTCGGGCTTGGCGTCGCTGCAGCTGCTGGAGTAGACGAGGTGGCCGGAGGACCACACGATGTCATTGCCGCAGTCGTGGCCGCGTGAGTGCACGGTCCACTTCTTGTCGCCCCCGGAGATGGAGTACGCCGAGACCACGCCGATACTGGCGACCACCGTGTCATCGCTGACCTCGACGTGCGGCGCGACCGTCTTGTAGCCGCTCGACAGGTTCTTCGACCACAGGGTCTTTCCGGTCTCCGTGTCGAAGACGACGAGGAACGCGCAGTCGTTGCCGCCCGCGTCGTAGACGGCGGCGCCGACGCCATCGGAGTTCGGCTGCGGAGCGATGGCGCAGACCTCGCTCGCTCCCTTGGGCGTCTTCACCGTCCACAGCTTCTTGCCGGTCTCGGGGTCGAAGGCGCGTACGCCGTTGTCGTCGGCGTAGACGGGGCCGCGCTCGGTCGTCCACAGCGCGGGCAGCCCGCTGAGGTTGCCCAGGATGTGCGACTTGGGCAGTTCCGTCTGCCACTTCTGGTGCAGCGCGTTGGCTGGGGGCGATGACTGCTGCGCCGCGGGGCCGCCGGAGCCCTCGGAGCCCGAGGCGCTGTGCTTGGACAGCGCGACCGCCATGCCGCCCGCCAGCAGCAGCACGACGATGGCGATGACGGTCGCGACCTTGCCCCCGCCGCGACGCGGGGGCACGGGCGGAGGTGGGGGCGGCGGCCACTGGGCCGCGGGAGCGGGGCCGCCCCCGGGCTGCGCCTGCGGATACGGCGGATACGAGGGCAGTCCCGGCTGCCCGTTTCCGCCTTGGGCGTAGGGCCCGCCCTGCCCGTTCGGCGCGCCCTGCCCGGGCGCGCCGCTGTCGTCCTCGTACGTCATTGTTCGTTCCAACCCCCGTCCACCGATCGGGCCACGACCTGCGGCCCGCATGAACACAAGGACAGACGACGATCGACGCCGTGGAGTTGCACCCAGGGCGGGACCAGGAACAGAAGGTTCCGGCCGCCGTCAGTAGCGGACCTTCCCGTAGTCGACCTCCTGCACGGGATACGTGGCGGCCCGCTGCCCGAGGGCCCGCATCCGCCGCCGCATCTCGTCGGCCGGCAGCCGGTGGTAGCTGCCGTGTCCCGGCAGCACCCACTCGAACGTCAACTCCTCCGCGCCGCGCGCCACGGACTCGGCCAGCGTCTTGATCGAGTCGTAGACGACGCTGTCGGCGACCTCCAGGTCCTGCTCGGAGCGCGACCAGAAGACCGCGTCGCCGCTGAAGCAGAACTTGTCGTCCGCGATGAAGAGCGTGCTGCCCTTGGTGTGGCCGGGAAATGGGTGAGCGATCACACCCGGCCCGATCTCGATCGGATCCTGACCGCGGATGACCGAGTCGGCATCGGGGCGGGAGTGCAGATCCCCCTCGTGGATCCACAGCCGGGCGCCGAAAGCGTCGGCGTACTTGCGGCCGTGGGCGACGTGGTCGAGGTGGGTGAGCAGCACATCGGTGATCTTGTCGACCGCTTGCTCGTAGCGGCGGGCGAGGGCCGGCTGCCAGCGCGGGGTGTCGATCATCATCGCGGTGCCGCCGGGGCGGCGCAGAAGATATGAGGTGGCGCCGTACGTCTGCGCCGAGGCATGCCCGCACAGGAGCACGATCCCGTCCTCGTCCAGGGCCATCGGATACGGGTCGGAATCCGGGGCCCACTCATTGGCGGGCGGATGCACGGACCGGGTCGGACAGGCGTGTGCGGCCATGTAGAGCTGCCGCGTCTCCTCCTCGTCCGCGGGCTGGCGCAGGACGGTCGACGAGCCGCCGTAGTCCCCGCTGGGCTGGTAGCCGATCAGGCCGGGGGCGTACTGACGGGCGATATTGCAGTTCAGACAGCGATCGTCGACGTACCAGTGCGAACTCTCGACACCGGGGGTGGGGTTGCTCAAGGGTTCCCGCTTTCACGGGGATCGGAGCGACACCCATGCCGTCACTGGTCCGAGGCACGGGCTGACGCTGGGGCGAGTCAGGCCATGGATCGTGCGACGGAAGGCAAAGCAACGGACGACGTTTCCGAGTTGAACCCTAGCGGTGCCTACTCCCATGGGTTGCCGAACCGTTATCGACGGAGCGGGCGCGGGCGCTGTATTTCGGCCACTCCGCTCGCATGTGGTGGCCGCTCAGATGCCCAGGCGGGTGGCGATCCCGTCGAGGACGGCGTCGAGCCCCGTCTCGAACTGCCACTGCGCGTCGTCCTTGCGGGTCGCCTCGTTGATATAGCGCTGGTAGGTCGGATAGCGGCCCGTGTTCATCAGCCAGTTCATGCGCGGGGCAAGGGCGATGCGCGTCTCGTCGGCGCTGGCCCACCCCTGCTCCTGCATCAGCTCCGCGAGGCCGATCTCGCGGTCCACGGCGCCTTTCACGTAGGAGTCCACCGCGCGGCAGACCGCCATCATCGTGTCGACGTCCAGATCGAGTTCGTCGAGTGAGGCCAGGGCGCTTTCGACCACGGCCACTTGGTTCGGGGTCAGCGTGAACACCGCCGCGCGGGCCACCCAGGGGTGCTGGAGGAGCACGGATCTGGTGCGCTGGGAGAGCGTACGCATGGCCTGCCGCCAGTCCTTGGCGCCCTCCGGCGGCGACATCTCGCCGTACACATGGTCGACCATCAGCTCCAGGAGCTCGCCCTTGCCGGAGACATAGCGGTACGCCGCCATCGGCGCGACCCCCAGATCGGTCGCGAGGCGGCGCATGGTGACGGCGTCGAGCCCTTCCGTGTCGGCGATCGCCACTGCGGCCTGGGCGATGCGCCGGGGGGTGAGCGTGGAGCGCGGGGCGGGGGCCGGACGGTCCAGCCGCTCCCACAGGAAGGCAGGCTCCGGCCGCTCGGGCCGCTCCGGCGTCGTCTGCGGCTCCCGCTTTTTCCGAGGGGGCATGGGGTGAGCTCCTTTCAGGGCCGCCCAGTGTACAGAGTATCCGTGTGTGGACAACGTACACATCAATGTGTACGTTGTATCGCGCTGGATACGTTGTACACATCGAACGGAGTCTCTCCATGAACGACCTCAACGACGGCCCCCTGCGGGTTGCGGTCCTCGTCGGCAGTACCCGGGACGGCCGCTTCGGTCCCGTGGTGGCCGAGTGGACGGCCGGCCACATCGCCCGGCGCGAGGACCTGGAGGCCGACCTCGTCGACCTGGTCGAGACCCCGGTCCCGACCGTCATGCCGGCGTTCGGGCAGCAGCCGTCGGAGGAGGACATGGCGCTGCTCGGCGCCGTCGCCCCGCGGCTGGCGGCGGCCGACGCGTTCGTCATCGTCACGCCGGAGTACAACCACAGCTACCCGGCGGTCCTGAAGAACGCGATCGACTGGCACAACCCGCAGTGGCACGCCAAGCCGGTCGCCTTCGTCTCCTACGGCGGCATCTCCGGCGGCCTGCGCGCGGTCGAACACCTGCGGGGCGTCCTGGCCGAACTGCACGCGGTGACCATCCGCAACACGGTCAGCTTCCACAACTACGGTGACAAGTTCGACGCGGACGGCAAGCCCCTGGACCCGGAGTGCGACGCCGCGGCCAAGTCCCTGCTCGACCAGCTGACGTGGTGGGGGCTCGCGCTGCGGGACGCCCGCGCCGCCCGCCCGTACACCGGCTGAGGCGGGGGAGCGCGGCCATGACCGGCGACGCCATGACCGGCGACATGGGGGATACGCCCCCTCCCGCCCGGCGGAACCCTCCCTACCTGGGCATCTTCGGTCTGATGCTCGGCATCTTCCTGGCGACGCTCGACGGACAGATCGTCGGCGTCGCACTGCCGACCATCGTCGGCGACCTGGGCGGCCTCGACCACTTCTCCTGGGCCGTCACGTCCTACCTGCTCACCTTGGCCGCGACCACCCCGATCTGGGGCAAACTCGGCGACCTCTACGGCCGCAAGGGCGCCTACCTCTGGTCCGTGGTGCTCTTCCTCATCGGCACCGTCCTGTGCGGCCTCGCACAGAACATGGGGCAACTCATCGCCTTCCGCGCCGCCCAGGGCCTCGGGGCCGGCGGTCTCATGGTCGGTGCGATGTCCGTCATCGGCGTACTGATCCCCGCTCAGGACCGCGGCCGCGTCCAGTCGATGATCGGCGTGATGCTGCCCGTCGCCTTCGTCGGCGGGCCGCTGCTCGGCGGATTCATCACCGACGTCCTGGACTGGCGCTGGGTCTTCTACGTCAACGTGCCCTTCGGCTTCGCCGCGCTGCTCGCCGTCGGCAAGGGCGTACGGCTGCCACAAGCGCGCGTCGGCGGACGGATCGACTACCCCGGTACGGCCCTGCTGACCACCGCCATCCTGTCCCTCACCCTGCTGGCCGGCTGGGGCGGCACCCGCTACGACTGGACCTCACCGCAGATCGTGCTGCTCGGCGCGGTGGCCGCCGCGGCCCTCGCCGCCTTCATCCGGGTGGAACGGCGCGCGACGGAGCCCGTCATCCCGCTGCGGCTGTTCCGCAGCCGCGACTTCACCCTCGCCCAGGCCCTCAGCTTCCTGGTCGGCGCCGCGCTGATCTCGGTGGCGAGCTACCTGCCCCAGTACATGCAGTTCGTTCAGGGCTCCTCCTCCACCGTCAGCGGCATGCAGGGCCTGCCCCTGATGATGGGCATGCTGGCGGCGCAGCTCATCACCGGCCGGCTCATGGACCGGGGCGGTGTGGAACGCGTGGTGCCGATCGCCGGTGCCGCCCTCACCGTCACCGGCGTGTTCCTGCTGCTCCTGCTCGACACCGGCACCCCGGTGTTCGCCGCCTCGGCCCTCCCCGTCGTGTTCGGCGCCGGTGTCGGCATGCTGATGCAGAGCACGCTGCTCACCACGATGAACACCGCCCCGCCGCGCGACATGGGCGCCGCCACCGGCACCGTCACCCTGCTGCGTACGATCGGCGGCTCACTCGGCGTCGCCGCCCTCGGCGCCTTACACATCGGCCGGATGACGGCCGAACTGGCCGACCGGCTCGGCCACCGCACCGCCGAAAGGCTCACCTCCACGGGCGAGGTGACCCCGTCCTCGGTCGACAGGATGCCCGCCCAGGTGCGCCACGCCGTCCAGGAGGCGTTCATCGGTGGACTGCGCGGCGTCCTCGTCGGTACGGCCGTCCTGGCCGCGGCCGCCTTCGCCCTCGCCTGGTTCGTCCGGGGGAAGGCGGCCGCCGAGCCGTCCGATCCGGCCGAAGAGACGGACCGGACGCGAATCGCGGCCACGGCCACGGACTGAAGCCTTGTCACGCACCCCGACAGAGAAAGCAGACCAGTCATGCCCAGCACCTCCGCCACGCGCGCCAAGGACATCCTTCTGCGCCCCTTCAGCCTGGGTGGCCTCACCCTTCCCAACCGGATCGTGATGGCGCCGATGACCCGTGAGTTCTCGCCCGGCGGCGTACCGGCCGAGGACGTGGCGGCGTACTACGCCCGGCGGGCCGCGGGAGGGGTCGGCCTGATCATCACCGAGGGGACGTACATCGGCCATGAATCGGCGGGCAGCAGTGACCGCGTCCCCCGTATCCACGGAGAACGGGCCCTGGCGGGTTGGGCCGAGGTGACGGGCGCGGTGCACAGCGCGGGCGGGAAGATCATGTCGCAGCTGTGGCATGTGGGCATGGACCGCAAGCCCGGCACCCCGCCCGTGCCCGCCGCCCCGCCCATGGGCCCCTCCGGCATCGCCGTCGACGGTACGGAGTCCGGCCGGGCGATGACCCAGACGGACATCGACGATGTCGTCGCGGCCTATGCCACGGCTGCCGTGGCCGCCGAGAGGATCGGGTTCGACGGCGTCGAGGTCCATGCGGGCCACGGCTATCTCATCGACCAGTTCCTCTGGGAGCGGACCAACCGGCGCACCGACGCCTACGGCGGCAACCTCGTCGCCCGCTCCCGCTTCGCCGCCGAGGTCGTCGCCGCGGTCCGCGGGGCGGTCTCCCCGGACTTCCCGATCACCTTCCGGTTCTCACAGTGGAAGATGGGCGCCTACGACGCCAGGCTCGCCCGCTCGCCCCAGGAACTCGAAGCCCTGCTCGCCCCGCTGGCGGACGCCGGAGCCGACGCCTTCCACTGCTCCACCCGCCGCTTCCACCAGCCCGAGTTCGAAGGGTCCGACCTCAACCTCGCAGGCTGGGCGAAGAAGCTCACGGGCAAGCCCGCGATCTCGGTCGGCGCGATCGGCCTCGACAACGAGTTCACCGATGTGATCCAGGGTCGGCAGGGCGCGGTCACGGGCATCGGAGAACTGCTCGACCGGATGGAGCGCGACGAGTTCGACCTCGCCGCGGTCGGCCGCGCGCTGCTCGGCGACCCCGACTGGCTCACCAAGGTCCTGACCGATCGCACAGCGGACCTCAGGCCCTTCCACGTGGGCCTGCTCGCCGCCCTGAACTGAGCTGCTTCGACTCGGGGTCGGAGCCGTCCTCGGCGCGGCCGTCAACAGCTCGTAGATCCGCACGGGGCGTCGGCTCGGCGTTCGTGGTCGCCGGTGCCGGGGCGGCGGGCCGGGTCAGCGCGGTGATCAGCGCGGCCATCACCACCACGAGTACCAGCTCGATCCAGACGACCCTCTCGGCCGCGCCCGCGAAGGCCGCCCGGGCGGTGCGGTCGCCGAGTACGGAGAAGAACACCGTCCCGATCGCGGCCAGCCCCGCCGTGCCCGCGAACTGCTGCGTGGTGTTGAGCGTGCCGGACGCCATACCCGCCTGCTCCGGACGGACGCCGCCCAGGGTCGTACCGATCAGTGAGGGCAGGACCAGCGTGTTGCCGAAGCCCAGCAGGCCCAGGCCGACGATCAGCCACGGCACGGAGATGCCGCCGCCCAGCGCGTGCAGCGCGCTGCCCAGCAGGACGAGGGCGACCGCGTCCACGGCGCAGCCGAGCAGCATGACCGGGCGGGCGCCGATCCGGGCGACCAGCCGCCGGCCGACCAGCGGCCCGGTCATGCCCAGGATCGCGAACGGCCCGAACGCGAGGCCCGCTTGCCCGGCGGGCAGCCCCAGGCCGGACTGGAGCAGCAGGCTCAGCACGAAGATCGAGCTGGTGAAGGAGGCCATGAAGGCGGCGTTCACACCGAGGCCGAGCCGGAAGCCGCGGCCACGGAACAGCGTCAGGTCCAACAGCGGGGTGCCCCCGCGCGCGGTGAGCCGCCGCTCCCACAGCAGCGCGCCCACCAGCGCCGGCGCGGCGGCGATCAGTGACAGCCAGGTCCACAGCGGCCAGCCCTGGCCCCGGCCGAAGATCAGCGGGAGCAGAGCGAGGGCGAGCGAGCCGGACAGGGCCACCGCGCCGAGCGGGTCCAGCCCGGGACGCCGGCCGGGGCGGGCTGTCGGCAGCAGCCGCAGGGCGAAGCCGAGCACGATCACACCGACGGGCAGATTGAGCAGGAAGACGATCCGCCAGCCGAGTCCGAAGACGTCGGCGCTGAGCAGCAGCCCGCCGAGGATCTGCCCGAGGACGCCGGCCAGGCCGCCCACCACGCCGAACCACGACAGCGCGCGCGGCCGCTCGTCGCCGGGGAACGTCGCCGTGATCAGCGCCAGAACCTGCGGCACCATCCCGGCCGCCGTCAGTCCTTGCAGGACGCGGGCCGCCACGAGTTCGGCGGGGCTCTGGGCCAGTCCGCACAGCAGCGAGGCGACGACGAAGGCGGCCATGCCCAGCAGGAACATCCGCCGGTAGCCGAGCAGATCGCCCAGTCGCCCGCCGATCACCAGGGCCGCGGCGTAGCTGAACGAGTAGCCGCCGACGACGAGTTCCAGCGCCTCCTGTCCGGCATGCAGCTCGTGCTGGAGCGACGGCAGGGCGACGTTGACGATGTTGAGGTCGAATCCGTACAGGAACGTGGCCGCCAGGACCACCGGCAGCATCAGCCAGCGGCGCGGGTCCGCGATGGGTGTGGACATGGGTGCGTGGTCTCCCCGTGAGTCGTGAGGCCTGAGTCGTGAGGCGTGCGAGGCGAGATGATGCGAGGTGCAGAGAAATTCGATAAGTATCGAAAGCTTCGATGACTGACGAAGAGTACGACACGTATGGAACTCCCGGCAATGCTCAACTAGACTGGCCGCCATGAGCGATGAGGTCTTCCACCCGGCGATCGAGGATCTGCCGCTGTCCAAGGTGCTGGCCGCGCTGGCCGATCCGGCCCGGCTGGCGATCGTCCGGGCCGTGGCCGCCGTTGATCCCGGCGACGGGCTGGCCTGCACCCTCCTGCCGGAGCAGGCAGGGCTCCGGCTGAGCAAGTCGACGATGTCCCACCACCAGCGGATCCTGCGCGAATGCGGCATCACCCGGACCCGCATCATCGGCTCCCGCCGCACGCTGCGGTTGCGCCGCGAGGAGCTCGACCGGCGCTTCCCCGGGCTGATTGCCGCGGCCCTCGCCGCCCCCGCCGAACCCGTCGGCACCTCGGCCCGCCGGTCGGCCGCGAGCGCGTAGAGCACGACGAGGCTCCCCGAGCTGTGTACGGACGCCGCCTGGGCCGCTGTCCTCCCTGTCCTCCTGGGTGATCGCCGAGTCCGCGACCAGGAAGAGAGAGGGGCCGGCCTTCACCACGATGTGGCAATCCCAGGAGGCCACCGCATCCCCGTGCCCGCCGCGGTCGTGCCCGCGGCGCTGGGCGCGCTCGCCTGCACGGTCTACGGCGCGCTCTTCGTCCGGACAACGCTGCACGCCGATATGGAGGTCACGTAGCGGGGGAGTGGCTGATGAGCCGCATGCGCGGCTGGACATACGCCGACGGCGATCGCCGATGAGTTCCGGCGGCGGGATCGGTCTGCCCTCATAGGGGTCAGGAGACTGACCGACACTGTCACCCGGACCGGAAGGTGGACCAGCCATGGCCAACGTCGACGTCGTCCGCGCATGCATGGAGAGCTACCTCGCACAGGACCGTGACACCGCGGACCGGCTGATCGCTGAGGATTTCGTCTTCACGAGCCCGCAGGACGACCACATCGACAAGGCCGCGTTCTTCGAACGCTGCTTCCCCACGGTCGACCGCCTCCGGTACCAGAAGGTCCTGGAAGCGGTCCCCGCCGGGGGCGACGACGTCTTCCTCCTCTACGAGTACGAACTGAAGGCCGGCGGACGCTATCGCAACGTCGAGCTGATCACCGTACGGGACGGAAGGCTCACCGAGACCCAGGTCTTCTTCGGCGGCCGGGTCCGGGAGACATGAGCACCGAACTGCCCGGTCACGCGTCGAAGTCGTATTCCAGGATGTAGGAAGCGGCGTCGAGCACCATCTCATTGACTTCCACCGCGGCTCCGTTCTCCGCGAAGGCCGTGCGGCACACCAGGATGACGGGGGGTGCCACTGGACAGCCGGAGGTCCAGGGCCGTCACCCCCATGTAATCTCCCGCACACCCTGGTACTGGGCGTGGCCCGCGTCGGACGGGTCTCCGCCGTGGACCTTGGCCAGTGCGCGCTTGACCAGACGGTCGGTCGTGACGGCCCGGCTAATTTTTTCTTTGATGGTATTGGCGTACGACTTCGCCATGTCCCGTGCCAACCGCGAATCGTCACCCTCAGGAGGATCGAAACGCACGGTGCCGTCGGAGTTGTCGGAGAACTTGTACCCATAGACCTCCGCCGTACGGACGACCCTCTTGACTGTGTCCTGCATCTCAGTCAGCTGGTCATACGCGTCGTTCAGGATGGCATGGATGCTGCTGGCCTCCTTGTACAGGTCCTCGAACTCTTTCACGGTCTTGCGGACGAATTCATGCGTGACGGTCGCGTTGAGCCCAGCCCACCGCGCACCTTCCGACTTCTTCAGCAGCCCCGAACGCGCATCGCTCTCCAGCTTCTTGAGACCATCGACAACGGACTTCCAGTCGTCGGCTGCGAGCACGAGATTTGTCAGATCGACCTCGGCGAGATCCGTGTAAGTGAGAGCCCCCATCGTCATTCCCCCGTTTCCGCTACTTCACTATCTTGGATATCTCGGAAACGCTGACGGCCGAGCCGTCCCGGTGTCGAAGCGAGGCCGCGATCAGCTCGTCGTCTTTCGCGTGACTCTTCTTCGAGTAGTCCAGGTGATTGGAGATATGGGCGCACATCTGCAGCATGGTGTTCACCTGGGAAGTCCAGACGGACACCGTCGTGCTCAGCTCGTCGCCCATGGTGAAGTTGTGGTCGCTCATCGACTTGGCCGCCTGCATGGACGACCCCACGCCGTCCTTGTCCGCCCCGGCCCCGGCGATGTCGGCCGTCTTCTGCAGCTCCCCGTGCAGGACGAAGGCCTCGTGCCCCACGGCGCCCAAGTCGTCCTGGTGAACGATGAGATCGGAGGCCTTGCCGCCGTCCTTGCCCCCGCCGCCACCGCCGGTCGCGGCAAGTTGGTTGAGTCGCGTTTGGGCGCTCTGCTGCCCGGCCGCGTCCGCCTTGAGCTGAGACCACTCGCTGTCGAACGACATTCCCCGTTACCTCCCGAAAAGAACATCAGCGCGTCCGATGCTGCGGCCGTCGCTCCCCTGGCTCGCCGCACCACATCGCGAATTGAAACGCATGCTAGCTGAATTGGATGACATCACTCCGGCTGCGGCCGGGCAAAGTCAGCCTCGATTCGTCAGCGGGGTTCGATTGCTGATCGATCCGGCGGTTCGCCCGTAATGTTCTTGGCCGGTGCGGGATGGGCTGTCGCGTGACACCGCGGCTGCGCCGGGTTCCATGGGCTCGGAGACTGCGAAGGTCCCTTTTTCCTACCCGTACGCGACAAATTCCGATTCGAGGATCACCTTCGGCTGGGCGGCCGGGCCCCAGGAGCAGTGGATCGACCACCGCGACATCGAGGGGCGGAAGCGGGCGCTCGCCGACCGGATGGCCGCCGTCCGCTGGGGAGGGGCGGACGGCGGCCACGGCGCGGCGTTCGACGACTACGAGCGGCGCATGCGGCCGTTCGTCGCGGTCAACCAGGCGCCGGCCACGGAGAATCCCGGCGGGCCGGCCTCCGAAGAGTCGGTTGAGCGGGCCAAGGCCGCGCAGACACCTTGGGCTTCCCATGGCCACCGGGCTTCACCGTCACGACTCGCCTGTTATACGTCCAGCAGAGAGTGGTACTGGGCGTGGCCCGCGTCGGACGGGTCTCCGCCGTGGATCTTGGCCAGTGCGCGCTGGGCCAGAAGGTCGGTCGTGACGGCCCGGCGAATTTCTTGATTGACGGCTTCGGTGTACGACTGCGTGGAGTCCAGTGACCACCGCGACCCGCCCTCCCCGGACTCATGGAAACTCACGGTGCCGTCGGAGTCGTCGGAGACCGTGAATCCGTCTTCCTGCGCCCTTGCGACGAGCCACTTGACTTTGGACTGAATCCTGGTCAGCTGGTCATACGCGTCGTCCAGGATGGCATAGATGCTGCTGGCCTCCTTGTGCAGGTCCTCGAACTCTTTCGCGGTCTTGCGGACGAATTCATGCGTGACGGCCGCGTTGAGTCCAGCCCACCGCGCACCCTCCGACTTCTTCAGCAGGCCCGAACGCGTATCGCTCGCCAGCTTCTTCAAACCGTCGACAACGGACTTCCAGTCCGTGACCGAGGTACTGAGCTTTCCCAGATCGACCCCGACGAGATCCGTGTAAGTGAGAGTCCCCATCGTCATTCCCCGTTTCCGCTACTTCACTATCTTGGATATCCCGGAAACGCTGACGGCCGAGCCGTCCCGGTGTCGCAACGAGGCCGCGATCAGCTCCTCGCCCCCACCGCCGGCCGCGGCAAGCCGGTTGAGTCGCGTATGGGCGCTCTGCTGCCCGGTCGCATCGGCCTTGAGCTGAGACCACTCGCTGTCGAACGACATTTCCCCGTTACCTCCCGAAGAGGACATCAGCGCGCCCGGCGCTGCGGCCGTCGCTCCCCTGGCTCGCCGCACCACATCGCGAATTGAAACGCATGCTAGTCGAATCGGATGACATCACTCCGGCTGCGGCCGGGCAAAGTCAGCCTCGATTCGTCAGCGCGGTGTCGCTCAGTCGAGGTGGCCGTCGCCGTTGCCGTCGCCGTCGCGCAGCCGGGTCAGGGTCTGCTCCAGCTCGGCTTGGAGCACGCGGCCCGCCGTATCCGCGTCGCCCCGCTCGACGGCACGGACCAGGGCGGAGTGGGCCTCGTCGCCCGGGTTCGGCGTCCCGGCCACCCCGGTGCGCAGGGCGAGCAGGTCCACCAGGTCGATCAGGGCCTGCCGCAGCCGGGGGACGAACTCGGCGAACAGATCGGTGAGTACGGGGTTGTGCGCGGCGCCGACCACCGCCGCGTGCAGCGCGATGTCCGCGTCCACGAACGCGGCGTCGTCGCCCGCGGCGGCGGCGCTCCGGGCGTCCAGGGCCGCGTTCAGGGTGGTGAGGTCGGTGTCGGTGCGCCGCAGCGCGGCCAGGCGGGCGGCCTGGACCTCGACCAGCATGCGCACCTCGAAGACGTCGGTGACGGCCGCGCGGCGCAGCCGGGCGGGCCAGTCCTCGGCGGGCTCGGTGGCGATGACGAAGACGCCGGAGCCCTGGCGGGCCTGCACCAGCCCCGCTCCGGCCAGGAGGCGGACCGCCTCGCGCACGGTGGAGCGGCCCACGCCCAGGGTTTTGGCCAGGGTGGTCTCGCCGGGGAGCCGGGTGCCGACCGGCCAGTGGCCTCCGGTGATCTCCTCGCGCAGCCGCGCGGCCGCCTGATCGATCAGGGGCGTGGCGCGGAGGGTGGCGAGCGGCATCCGGTTCACCTTTCAGGGAGCGTCGGGAGAGTTGGGGGCGTGGGGCGTCGTCTCATCGTCGCCAACTCCGCAGGTCCTCAGCTTGTCTGAGGACCTGACATGTGGCTAGCCTATCCCGCATGTCGCTGCGCGGACTCCTTCTTCTCGGCTGCCGCGGCGGGGCCTGACCGGACCGGCACCCCGCCGCGGAGTGCCGTGCTTGCCGGTCGACCCCGATCGAGCGAAGGACATCCCGGCCTCATGGCTGTTCAGTACGACGAACCCATCCAGCACAACACCCCCGCACCCCCGGCACTCCGCACCCCGCACGGGCCCCTCCCCGCCGACGCCCCCTCCTGGAACCCTCAGCGCCCCAGCGCCATGCCGCACCACCGCTACCGGTCCGTGTACGACAGGGTCGCGGTGCCGCTGACCGACGACCGCACCTGGCCGGGCCGCCGGATCGAGCGGGCGCCGCTGTGGGTGCCGGTGGATCTGCGCGACGGCAACCAGGCCCTGGCCGAGCCGATGGACACCCCGCGCAAGCGCCGGATGTTCGACCTCCAGGTCGCGATGGGCTTCAAGGAGATCGAGGTCGGCTATCCCTCCGCGAGCCAGACCGACTTCGACTTCGTACGCCACCTCGCGGAGAGCGACGCGGTCCCCGCCGATGTGACCGTGGTGGTCTTCACCCCGGCCCGCCGCGATCTGATCGAGCGGACGTACGCCGCCATCGAGGGCCTGCCCCGCTCGGTGGTGCAC
This sequence comes from Streptomyces sp. NPDC059679, assembly GCF_042734105.1. Lineage (NCBI taxonomy): Bacteria > Bacillati > Actinomycetota > Actinomycetes > Kitasatosporales > Streptomycetaceae > Streptomyces > Streptomyces sp. NPDC059679. The sequence continues at coordinate 26,614 of NZ_JBHWES010000076.1, forward strand.
CTGTACACCGCCACCGCCCCCGTCTGGCGCGAGGTGGTGCTGGGCCGTGGCCGCGCCGAGGTGTACGGGATGATCCGGGACGCCGCCGGGCATCTGGCCCGGCTCGCCGAGGCGCGCCCCGAGAACATCCGGTTCCAGTTCTCCCCGGAGGTCTTCAACCTCACCGAACCCGACTTCGTACTGGAGGTCTGCAACGGCCTCACGGAGCTGTGGGACGCCTGCCCCGAGCGGCCGGTGATCCACAACCTGCCCGCCACCGTCGAGTGCGCCACCCCCAACGTGTACGCCGATCAGATCGAGTACATGCACCGCCACCTGGAGCGGCGCTCGGACGTCGTCCTCTCCGTGCATCCGCACAACGACCGGGGCACCGGGGTCGCCTGCGCGGAGCTGGCCGTGCTGGCGGGCGCCCAGCGGGTCGAGGGCTGTCTGTTCGGCAACGGCGAGCGGACGGGCAATGTGGACCTGGTCACGCTCGCCCTGAACCTCTACGCCCAGGGCGTGGACCCGATGATCGACTTCTCCGATATCGACGCGATCCGCGACACCGTCGAGCACTGCAACCGGCTGCCGGTCCACCCCCGCCACCCCTATGGCGGCGAGCTGGTCTATACGGCCTTCTCCGGCACCCACCAGGACGCCATCAGCAAGGGGCTGGCCGAGCACGCCCGGCGGGCCGCCGAATCCGGGGTGCCGGAGGGTCAGGCGCCATGGGCGGTGCCGTATCTGCCGATCGACCCGGCCGACGTGGGGCGCAGCTACGAGGCCGTGATCCGCGTCAACAGCCAGTCGGGCAAGGGCGGCATCGCCCATCTGCTCCAGGCGCACTACGGTCTGGACCTGCCCAAGCGGCTGCGCGCCGACTTCTCCCGCATCGTGCAGGCCGCCACCGACGACAGCGGCCGGGAGGCCGCGGCCGAGGACCTGTGGGAGCTGTTCCGTACGTCGTATCTCGTCCCCGGTCACGACGACGGCCCGGTCACCCTCGGGTCATGGACGACCGAGGAGACCGGCCCCGGCCGGCACCGCTTCGTCTGCGAGCTGCGCACGGGCGACGACAAGCGCGAATACGAGGGCATGGGCAACGGGCCGCTGTCCGCCTTCGCCGACGCCCTGGCCCGTGCCGGGATCGCCGTTGACATCCTCCACTACGCCGAGCACGCGACCGCCGCCGGACCCGGCAGCCCCGCCATGGCCTATGTCGAATGCCGCGTCGGTGACAGCACGCGGTGGGGCGCCGGTCAGGACACCTCCGTGCTCACCGCGTCGGTGCACGCCGTGCTGGCCGCCGTGAACCGGGCGCGGGTGTGGGTGTTGTGATGGCCGGGGTGAGGTGAAGGGCTGATGCGGTGGGGGGCGGTGCGCCGGTGCTCGGCTGGACACGGAGTCAGGACACCGAGTCGGGACGTCGGGTCAGGACACCGAGTCGGGACGTCGGCTCAGATGCCGAGCTTGGCGGCCTGGAGCTTGGCCACCGCCTCCTTGTCGCCCTCCAACTCGACCCGGGCGGCGTCCTGGCGGCCGAACAGAAACACCGCCAGCTCGCCCGGTTCCGCGGTGACCGTGACCACCGGGGTGCCGCGGTGCGCCACCGCCGTACGGCCGTCCGGGCGGCGCAGCACCAGGCCGACCGGGGACTTGCGGCCGACCGTCTTGGCGATCCGCTCGATCCGGGACCACAGGGCGTCGGCGAAGACCGGGTCGATCTCGCGCGGCTGCCAGTCCGGCTGGGCCCGGCGGACGTCCTCGGCGTGGACGTAGAACTCGACGGTGTTGGCCGCCTCGTCCACCTGCTTGACGGCGAACGGCGACATCCGCGGCGGGCCCTCGCGGAAGAGCCGGATCAGCTCCTCGTGCGGCTTCGCGGCGAACTCGGCCTGGACCCGGTCCAGCCGCCCGGCCAGCGGCTTGATCAGCAGACCGGCGGCCGCGTCCGCGCGGCGCTCGCGGACCACCAGATGGGCGGCCAGGTCATGGGTGGTCCAGCCCTCGCACAGCGTCGGGGCATCGGAGCCGGCGGTCTCCAACAGGTCGGCCAGCAGCAGCCGTTCGCGCCTCGCGTGAGTGGACATACCGCCCACCCTACGACCGCCGTCCGGCCCCCGCCACCGGCGCCGGGCCATCACCCCTGGGCCGCGATCCTCCCTTGCGTCCCTTGCGCCCCGTCAGTCTTGCGCCCCGTCACCCCGGAAGCGGCTTGCTCAGCTTCTTGCCACCCGGGCCCGAGCTGAGCGTCAACGCGCAGGAGACCTGGTCCTCGCCCCGGATCCGGTAGGTGGCCAGCGCCGGATAGAGCGCGTAGTAGTAATACATCCGGCCGTCGTTCGGTATGGACTGCAGCCGCTTCTTGGCATCCGTCTCGCACAGCGAGAGCGCCTTGTCCTGAATGGCCTTCTCGGTGGAGAAGTCCCCGGTCAGCGTCTCGTTGGCGACCACCTCACCGTCGTGCGGACTGCTGCACCCCCGCTTCTCGATCTTCGTCACGCTGCTGTCCAGCGCGGGGTGGTCGAAGCACTCGCCGGGCTTGAGCACCGCATACGGCACCAGGTCGCCGGGGCCTCCCGACTCGGAGGCCGAGGGGGACGTACCGCCGTCGGAGGCGTCGCTGCCGCCGCCCAGCGGCGCGCCCTGTCCGGGGTCCGCCGAGCCGGACGCTCCCTCGGAGGGGGAGGCGGAGGCCGACGGGGAAGCCGAGGCCGAGGGGGAGTCCGACGACTTCGCGTCGGCCGACGCGGATGTCGTCTCCTTGCCGGATGCCTCGCTCTTGTCGCCGTCGTCGCGGGTGCTGATGAGAATCCCGCCGATGACCAGCGCGCCCGCCACCACCGCGGCGATGGCTATCGCCGCGGTCCTGCCCCCGCCCGAACCAGGGCGCGGCGGCGGGGGCGGCAGCGGGCCGGGGGCAAAGGCGCCGGGCGGGAGCGCGCCCGGCGGAAGCGACCCGGAGGGCAGCGGACCGGCAGCCGGTGCGCCGGGAGGCAGTGCGCCGGTCGGCGGCCCGAAGCCGCCCGACGGCGGCAGCTGGCCCTGCGGTGCGGGCAGGCCGGGCTGCGCGGGCGGCCCGAAACCCTGCTCCGGAGGCGGCCCGAAGCCCTGTCCCTGGCTCTGCTCGGGCGGCGGTCCGAAACCTTGCTCCGGCGGCGGCCCGAACCCCCCGCCGTTTCCAGACCGGTTGGAGTCGTTCGGCGACGGCGGAAACGTCATGCCCGAAGCATGCCCCATCGCACTGACAACCGAGCCATCGGGCTCCGCGACGGACCCGACTTCAGGCCCCACCCCTGCCCCCTGCCTCGGGGAGTGCGGAATCAGTCCCCGGCGTGGAGAGTGCAGAATGGTCGCATGACCGGCTCCGACCGCCCCTCCGCCCTCGACCCGGCCCTCGCCGCCCGCCTCAAGCGCAACGCCGACGGTCTCGTCCCCGCCATCGCCCAGCAGTACGACACCGGCGAGGTGCTGATGCTCGGCTGGATGGACGACGAGGCGCTGCATCGCACCCTCACCACCGGCCGGGCCACCTACTGGAGCCGCAGCCGCCAGGAGTACTGGGTCAAGGGCGACACCTCCGGCCACATACAGCTGGTCAAGTCCGTGGCCCTCGACTGCGACGCCGACACCGTCCTGGTCAAGGTCGACCAGGTCGGCGCGGCCTGCCACACCGGCGACCGCACCTGCTTCGATTCCGACGTCCTGCCGCTCGGCCAGTAGGCTCGCCAGCCATGACCCAGGGTGCGCACACGATGGACCTCGAGACCTTCCGCAAGCTGGCGGCCGACCGCCGCGTCATCCCCGTCACCCGGCGGCTGCTCGCGGACGGCGACACCCCGGTCGGCCTGTACCGCAAGCTCGCCGCCGAGCGCCCCGGCACCTTCCTCCTGGAGTCCGCCGAGAACGGCAGGTCCTGGTCCCGCTACTCCTTCATCGGCGTACGCAGCGCCGCCACCCTCACCGAGCGTGACGGCCAGGCGCACTGGCTGGGCACCCCGCCCGTCGGCGTCCCCACCGAGGGCGATCCGCTGCAGGCGCTGCGCGCGACCATCGAGACCCTGCACACGCCCCGCGACCTCGGCGGTCTTGTCCATCTGCCGCCGTTCACCGGCGGCATGGTCGGCTACCTCGGCTACGACATCGTGCGCCGCCTGGAGAAGATCGGCGAGAGCGGCCGGGACGATCTGCGGCTGCCCGAGCTGACCATGCTGCTCACTTCGGATCTCGCCGTGCTCGACCACTGGGACGGCACGGTCCTGCTGATCGCCAACGCGATCAACCACAACGACCTCGCCACGGGCGTCGACGAGGCGTACGCGGACGCCGTGGCGCGGCTCGACGCGATGGCCGCCGACCTGGCCCGCCCCGTCCCCACGGACCCCGCCGCCCTGCCGGCCTCCGAGCTCCCCGAGTACACCGCCCTGTGGGGCGGGCCGGACTTCATGACGGCCGTGGAGGACATCAAGGAGCGCATCCGCGCGGGCGAGGCCTTCCAGGTCGTGCCCTCCCAGCGGTTCGAGACGCCCTGTGCGGCGAGCGCCCTGGACGTCTACCGCGTGCTGCGGGCCACCAACCCGAGCCCGTACATGTACCTCTTCCGCTTCGACGGGTTCGATGTCGTGGGCTCAAGCCCGGAGGCGCTGGTCAAGGTCGAGGACGGGCGGGCGATGGTGCACCCGATCGCCGGTACCCGCCCCCGCGGCGCCACCCCGCAGGAGGACGCCGCCCTCGGCGACGAACTCCTCGCCGACCCCAAGGAGCGTGCCGAGCACCTGATGCTCGTCGACCTCGGCCGCAATGACCTCGGCCGGGTCTGCGAGCCCGGCAGCGTCGAGGTCGTCGACTTCATGTCGATCGAGCGCTACAGCCACGTCATGCACATCGTCTCCACCGTGACCGGCCGGCTCGCCGAGGGCCGTACGGCCTTCGACGTACTCACCGCCTGCTTCCCGGCCGGCACCCTCTCCGGCGCCCCCAAGCCGCGCGCCATGCAGATCATCGAGGAGCTCGAGCCGAGCCGCCGCGGCCTGTACGGGGGCTGCGTCGGGTATCTCGACTTCGCGGGCGACTCCGACACCGCGATCGCCATCCGTACGGCGCTGCTGCGGGACGGGACGGCGTACGTCCAGGCCGGCGCGGGTATCGTCGCCGACTCCGACCCGGTGGCGGAGGACGCGGAGTGCCGGAACAAGGCGGCGGCGGTGCTGCGGGCCGTGCATACGGCGGGGCGGCTGGAGCGGGGCTGAACGTTTCGGGTGCCTGGTGCCTGGTGCCCGGTGTCGCATAACGTTCCGGGTTTTCGGCGTCGAATCAGGCAAACCGCATCCCCGCGGCGGGGCTGTCCGACCCGTGGGGGATAGTGGTACGCGTGAGTGCAGCAGCCGTACCCCAGCCCCGGGCCCATCACGAGCCCACCGCCTCAGCCGCGCGCGGCCGTAGACGCAGCCTCGGCGTCGCCCTGCTGTCCGGCGCGCTCGGCGCCGCGCTCGTGCTGCTGGCCACCAGCCGCACCTGGGCCAAGGGCACGGCGGCGGTCGCCAAGGGCACCCTGCCGCAGCATGCCAACGGTGACGACATCACCGGGCTGCCCGGAGCGCTGGCGGTCGTCGGCCTCGCCGCGCTCGTCGCGGTGTTCGCCGTCAACCGCGTCGGGCGCTGGGTCGTCTCCGGACTGCTGGCCCTCAGCGGGGCGGGCATCGTGGTCAGCGCGGTGCTCGGCGCGTCCGACAAGGCGGCGCTCGAGGAGAAGGCGTCCCAGGCGACCGGCCTGGCCGACAGCGCCATCCACGACGTCGCGTACACCCCGTGGCCCTGGGTCGCCATGGTGGGCGGGCTCCTGCTGCTGCTCGCCGGGGTGCTCGCGCTGGGCTACGGCCGCCACTGGCCCGCCATGTCCGGCCGGTACGAGCGCGCGGGAGACGGCAAGGGGAGCCGCGGCCCGGCCGGGCGGGCGCGGCGCGGTGGGGCCGCGGGGGATCCGGAGCGGCCCGAGGAGCTGTGGAAAGCGCTTGACCGGGGCGAGGATCCGACAGAGCGGTCGGCGAGCCGCGAGGCCTGAGCGGTTAGGACCCCCCGCTCAAGACATTTGCGCGCGTCGGGGACAATGACGTGGGAGCGTTCGCCCCGCGCGCCCGGAACCCGGGGGCAGTAGAGCAACGAGGAGTATTCATGGCGGGTAACAACCACGGACACACCCCGGCCGCCTGGACCGGCGTCACCATCGCCTTCATCGGCTTCTGTGTCGCCGGTGCGTTTGTCGTGCTGGCCAACCCGATCGGCTTCTGGGCGGGCATGGTCGTGGTGGCCCTCGGCGGTGTCGTCGGCCTGGCGATGCGCGCGGCCGGTCTCGGCATGACGCCGAAGCGGCAGCCCCAGGCGCAGCGGGCGGCCCAGCCGCAGGCGCAGACCCAGCAGTAGGCCGAGGCCGGGTCGGGGGCGACCCGGCAGGTCTGTTTCGAGGTGCGGCGCGGGGTCCGGGCGCTACGGCCGTACGGTCGTAGCGCCGTACGGAGGCAGATGCGCGGACCCTGAGCTGCGCCTTCGTGTATCCGCGGGGAGACTCGGCGATGTGACCGAGGAAACACCTGCGCCGACGGACGTTCCGGGGGACGGCCGTGGGGCCGGCGGATGTGGGGCCGGTGGGCGCGGGGCCGGCGGCCGTGGGGTCGGGCTGGTGCGTCGGCTGGGCCCTCCTGTGGGCGCGCTCGCGGCGGTCGTGGCCGCCTTCGCCTTCGTCGGGCTCGTCGACCCCAATGAACCGGGCCACTACCCCGCCTGCCCGCTGCTGCGGCTCACCGGCGTGTACTGCCCCGGCTGCGGCGGGCTGCGCAGCGCGTACGCGATCGCTCACGGCGAACCGTTCACCGCGCTCGGGGCCAATGCGCTCGCCGTCCTCGGCTACCTCGGGTTCGCCGTGGTGTGGCTGCGGTGGTTCGTGGCCTGCGTACGGGGGCGGCGGACGGTGGGGGTGGCGGGACCGGTGGTCCCGCTGCGGGCCGTACATGGGTGGGTGCTCGGCGGGGTGGTTCTCGGTTTCACGGTTATCCGGAACTTCCCCTTCGGAAGTTTCCTCACGCCGTGACCGTTGGTTTGATGGGGGTACCCGTTGGTTCCGTATCGGGTTCACGGCGGCGGATTGTGCAGGTCCGCGTCAACCGGATGCGAGACCTCGGTTCTCCGCCAGATACCATCGCAGTGCCTGGTGAAGTGCTCGTCCCCCAGAGGACGCCCGCTGCGCCGGTAGTGATCAGAAGCTCCATCCCCGTCCGGAAGGGGGCCGCTCGCGTGAGTGTGCTCGACGAGATCATCGACGGAGTCCGTGCCGACCTCGCGGAGCGGCAGGCGCGCGTCACCCTCGACGAGCTCAAGGAGCGGGCCGCCAAGGCACCCCAGGCCAAGGACGGCGCCGCCGCGCTCAAGGGCGACAGCGTCAAGGTGATCTGCGAAGTCAAGCGGTCCAGCCCCTCCAAGGGCGCGCTCGCCGCGATCGCCGACCCGGCCGGGCTCGCCGCCGACTACGAGGCGGGCGGCGCCGCGGTCATCAGCGTCCTCACGGAGCAGCGCCGGTTCGGCGGGTCGCTGGCCGACCTGGAGGCCGTGCGGGCCAAGGTCGACATCCCGGTGCTGCGCAAGGACTTCATCGTCACCTCGTACCAGCTGTGGGAGGCGCGGGCGTACGGCGCGGATGTCGCCCTGCTCATCGTCGCCGCGCTGGACCAGGAGGCGCTGGTCTCGCTCATCGAGCGTGCCGAATCGATCGGGCTGACGCCGCTGGTCGAGGTGCACGACGAGGAGGAGGCCGCGCGGGCGGTGGACGCGGGGGCGCGGGTGATCGGCATCAACGCGCGGAACCTGAAGACGCTCGAGGTGGACCGCGGGAACTTCGCGCGCATCGCGCCGGAGATCCCGGACCACATCGTGAAGATCGCGGAGTCGGGTGTGCGTGGCCCCCACGATCTGATCGCCTACGCGAACGACGGCGCGGACGCCGTGCTCGTGGGCGAGTCCCTGGTCACCGGCCGCGACCCGAAGGGCGCGGTCGCGGACCTGGTCGCGGCGGGCGCGCACCCGGCGCTGCGGCACGGGCGGGACTGAGGCCGCCATGGACACGTACGCGCGCCTGGCCCGGGGGTGCCGCCCCCGTGGCTGCCGTGCGCCCGCGAGGCGGGTGCGGGGGCGGCGCGTGCGCTACCACATCGGATGCGAGCCGGGGCAGGTCAACGGGCGCCGATGGCGTGGATCGCTCGCTGCGTTGAGGTTGCGCGGGGTGCGCTGAGCGTTCGCGGTGGGTGCCGGGGGCGTGGCCTCCGGGGCTGTCACCCTGGACCGCATATTTACGGCGCCGATGGCCCGAAACGTAGGGTCGCTCGGAACTTGGCGCCACAAATATGCGTAAGCGTCCAGGGCACCACCCCTGCACCCCCACCCCCTCCCGCCTCGTCGGCGACTCCCGACCGGTGACCCCGGCCCGGGCCCGTCGCGGTTGCGGTGAGGGTGGGCTTCGCCTCTTCTCCGCTTCTGGGGCGGGTCGTCCCGATCCGGTCGAGGGCAGGCGGGCGCGCCACCCGCAGCCGATGCGCGGCTTCCCCTCGGGTGGCTCCGATTCGGGCCTGGCCTGGTTCCGGATGCCGGGCTGGTGGTCTGTGGCTTCCTCTTCGGGTGGGTCCGGTTTCGGATTCGGCTTGGGGCGTGGGGCTGGTTGCTCCGGCTTCCTCTCAGGTGGTGTCTGGCTTCAGATGCGGCTCGGGTGCGGGGTGGCCCCGGCTTCTTTCGGCCGGTTCGTCGGCCGGGCGGGGTGGGGTGTCCGAGGCCGGTCCGGTGCCGGAAGGGGTGCCCGGGGCGGGGCGACGTCTCACGTCACCACTGGCAGCGCCCTGACCGACGCCACCCGGTTCCCAGCGACCGCTGGGGGCTGGGGCGGAGCCCCGTGCCACCCCGCGCTTCGCGGACCCGCCGTCTCCTCAGCTACCGCTGGGGGAGCCGGGGGTCTGGGGGCGGAGCCCACAGTTCGGGAAGGGGCGGGGTGAGGGAAAGCCCCCCGCAACCTCCCGCGCGTGGCGCCGTCGCGCAGCGATCATCGTGGTTATTTGTCCGTTATGAGCTGTGGGGCATCCGCCCCGACTGAGGAGTACGTCAGATGCCGTCTGACTTCTTTGTTCCGGACCCGGAGGGTCATATCCCCACCGCCGAGGGGTATTTCGGCGCCTTCGGCGGCAAGTTCATCCCCGAGGCGCTGGTTGCCGCGGTGGATGAGGTCGCCGTTGAGTACGACAAGGTGAAGAGCGATCCGTCGTTCGCCGCCGAGCTCGAGGATCTGCTGGTCAACTACTCGGGGCGGCCCAGTGCCCTGACCGAGGTGCCGCGGTTCGCGGAGCATGCGGGGGGTGCGCGGATCTTTCTCAAGCGGGAGGATCTCAACCACACCGGATCCCACAAGATCAACAACGTGCTGGGCCAGGCGCTGCTCGCCAAGCGCATGGGCAAGACCCGGGTGGTCGCCGAGACCGGTGCGGGGCAGCACGGTGTGGCGACGGCGACCGCGTGTGCGCTGTTCGGGCTCGAGTGCGTGATCTACATGGGGGAGATCGACACCGAGCGCCAGGCGCTCAACGTCGCGCGGATGCGGATCCTGGGCGCCGAGGTCGTCTCCGTGAAGACGGGCAGCCGGACGCTCAAGGACGCGATCAACGAGGCGTTCCGCGACTGGGTGGCGAACGTGGACCGTACGCACTACCTGTTCGGGACCGCCGCCGGACCGCACCCGTTCCCGGCGTTGGTGCGCGACTTCCACCGGGTGATCGGCGTGGAGGCGCGGCGGCAGATCCTGGAGCGGGTCGGGCGGCTGCCGGACGCGGTCGCGGCGTGTGTGGGGGGTGGGTCGAACTCGATCGGGCTGTTCCACGCCTTCCTGAAGGACGAGTCGGTGCGGCTGTTCGGCTTCGAGCCGGCCGGGCACGGCGTGGAGACGGGGGAGCACGCGGCCACGCTGACCAAGGGGGAGCCGGGGATTCTGCACGGTTCCCGGTCGTATGTGCTGCAGGACGAGGACGGGCAGATCCTGGAGCCGTACTCGATCTCGGCCGGTCTGGACTACCCGGGGGTCGGTCCGGAGCACTCGTATCTGAAGGACACGGGGCGGGCCGAGTACCGGGCGGTCACCGATGACGCCGCGATGCAGGCGCTGCGGCTGCTGTCGCGGACCGAGGGGATCATCCCGGCGATCGAGAGCGCGCACGCCCTGGCGGGGGCGCTGGAGCTGGGGCGTGAGCTGGGCGGCGACGGGCTGGTGCTGGTCAATCTGTCGGGCCGGGGCGACAAGGACATGGACACGGCCGCGCGGTATTTCGGGCTCTACGAGGGAGAGAAGTGATGAGCGCAGAGCTGCTGGGGTCCGTGCTGGCGAAGGCCAAGGAGGAGGGGCGCGCCGCGCTCATCGGCTACTGGCCGGCCGGTTATCCGACCGTCGGCGACGGCGTGCGGGCGATGACGGCGATGGTCGAGGGCGGCTGCGATGTGATCGAGGTCGGTCTGCCGTACAGCGATCCGGTGCTGGACGGTCCGGTCATCCAGACCGCCGACGACATCGCGCTGCGGGGCGGTGTTCGCATCCGCGATGTGATCCGTACGGTCGGCGAGGTGCATGCGGCGACGGGGGCGCCCGTGTTGATCATGACGTACTGGAATCCGGTGGACCGGTACGGCGTCGAGCGGTTCGCCGCCGATCTGGCCGCGGTGGGCGGGGCGGGCTGCATCCTGCCCGATCTGCCGGTCCAGGAGTCGGAGGCGTGGCGGAAGGCCGCCGAGCAGCATGGGCTGGCCACGGTCTTCGTGGTCGCCCAGAGCAGCAGTGACGAGCGGCTGGCGAAGATCACCGCGGCGGGCAGCGGCTTTGTGTACGCGGCCTCGATCATGGGCGTGACCGGCACCCGCGACTCGGTGGGGGAGGGGGCGCGGGGGCTGGTGGCGCGCACCCGTGCGACGACCTCGCTGCCGGTGTGCGTGGGGCTCGGGGTGTCCAATGCCCGGCAGGCCGCCGAGGTGGCCGAGTACGCGGACGGCGTGATCGTCGGAACGGCGTTCGTGCGGCGGCTGATGGACGCCGAGGACCTGGAGACGGGGCTCACGGCCGTCCGGGACCTGGCGGGTGAGCTGGCGGAGGGCGTCCGCGTCCCCCGGTAGGGGTCCCTCGATAGAGCGAATACGGGGCGGAGGGGTTCAGTGGGGCTCCTCCGCCTCGTTGTCGTGGCGTGAGCGAGAAAAACCGTGAGGGGAAGCGCAGCGCCCGGGAGCGGCTGCGGGAACAGCGAGAGAAGGACCGGATCCGCGCCAAGCGCAGGCGCGGCCTGGGCGTGGCCGGGGCGGTGGTGGCCGTGCTGGGGGTGGCCGCGGGGGTGGGCATGGTCGCCTCGAAGAGCGGCGGGGACTCGGGGAAGTCCGGCAGCCGGGCAGTGGCCCCCCGGGGCGCGACCGGCACGGTGATCCCGACGGGGAAGGCGAGCGCGCAGAAGACGCTGACCGTGTACGAGGACTTCCGCTGCCCCGGCTGCAAGCAGTTCGAGGACGTCTTCCGCAAGACCGTGCACCAGCTGCAGGACAAGGGCCGGATGAAGGTCCGCTACCACCTGGTGACGATCATCGACGGCAATATGGGCGGCACCGGCTCGCTGTACGCGGCGAACGCGGCGGGCTGCGCGCAGGACGCCGGGAAGTATGTGGCGTACCACGATGTGCTCTACAAGAACCAGCCGTCGGAGACCAAGGACTCGTACGCGGACAAGTCGAAGCTGATCAAGCTCGCGGGCAAGGTCCCGGGGCTGGACACCGAGACGTTCCGCAGATGCGTCGAGGAGGGCAAGCACGACGGGTGGGTGCGGAAGTCCAATAGCGTCTTCACCCGCTCGGGGTACAGCATGACGCCGACCGTTCTGCTGGACGGGAAGGCGATCTACGGGGACCCGAACAAGCCGCTGAGTCCGCGGAAGCTCAAGCGGATGGTCACCGGGAAGGGCTAGGAACCCGTGCCGTTACGGAGCCGTTGCGCCGGGTGGGTTGCCGTATTGACCGCCCGGCACGGTAGCGTCGACTCCGACATGAACCTCGCATACATTCCCAGCCCGTCGTCCGGCGTGATCTACCTCGGCCCGATCCCGCTGCGCGGCTATGCCTTCTGCATCATCCTCGGTGTCTTCGTGGCGGTCTGGCTCGGCGGCCGACGTTGGGTCAAACGGGGCGGCCAGGTCGGCACGGTCGCCGATATCGCCGTATGGGCGGTGCCCTTCGGCCTGATCGGCGGTCGGCTGTACCACGTCATCACCGACTATGAGCTGTACTTCACCGACGGTCGCGACTGGGTGGACGCCTTCAAGATCTGGGAGGGCGGCCTCGGGATCTGGGGTGCGATCGCGATGGGCGCCCTCGGCGCCTGGATCGGCTGCCGGCGCCGGGGGATCCCGCTCCCGGCGTATGCGGACGCGATCGCGCCGGGGATCGCCTTCGCCCAGGCGATCGGCCGTTGGGGCAACTGGTTCAACCAGGAGCTGTACGGCAAGAAGACCGATCTGCCCTGGGGGCTGAAGATCGACGCCGACCCAGACATAGGGCGCGTCGCCGGTACGTACCAGCCGACCTTCTTGTACGAGTCGCTGTGGTGCGTGGGCGTGGCGCTGCTGGTGCTCTGGGCGGACAAGCGGTTCAAGCTGGGACACGGCCGGGCGTTCGCGCTGTACGTCGCCGCGTACACCGTAGGCCGCTTCTGGGTGGAGTACCTGCGGGTGGACACCGCCCACCATGTGCTGGGCATGCGGCTGAACAACTGGACGGCGATCGTCGTCTTCCTGGCGGCGGTGGCCTACTTCGTGATCTCCGCGAAGAAGGCCCCCGGGCGGGAGGAGATCGTGGAGCCCGCCGCCGCAGCGGTCGAGGCCGAGCAGGCCCAGGGCGAGAGTGGCGGCGAGGCGGAGGCCAACGCCGAAAGCAAGGCTGAGGCCGAGACCGAAAGCAAGACCGAGGCCAAGGCGGAGTCCAGGGCCGAGGGCAAGACCGGAGCCGACGAGGAGTCGAAGCCGGAGGCCGAAGCCTCGAAGTAGCGAGCGTCGCCGAGAGGCCGCCGGACCCGCACGGGTTCGGCGGCCTTTGCGTTTCCGCAGGTCAGCGAGGTAAGTTCGGCCTTCCTTGCTGGCGGCGGCAGGGAATTCGTGCGTACCTTCGAACTGTTGGGTTGAGGGCGGCCGCGCCCGCACCCCCTGAAGGGAGCACTATGTCCGTCATTGCTAGTACCGAACCTCCGCACATCGCGCACCGTGACAACCACACCCACCGCGATGTGAACGGCGGCTGGCTGCGCCCGGCGGTATTCGGTGCGATGGACGGTCTGGTCTCCAACCTCGCGCTGATGACCGGTGTCGCGGGCGGCGCCGTGGACCGCCAGACGATCGTGATCACCGGTCTTGCGGGTCTTGCCGCCGGCGCGTTCTCGATGGCGGCCGGGGAGTACACCTCCGTGGCCTCCCAGCGTGAGCTGGTGGAGGCCGAGCTGGAGGTGGAGCGGCGCGAGCTGCGCAGGCATCCCGTGGACGAGCTGGAGGAGCTGGCGGCGCTGTACGAGTCGCGGGGCGTGGAGCCCCAGCTGGCGCGTCAGGTGGCCGAGCAACTGTCGAAGGACCCCGAGCAGGCGCTGGAGATACACGCCCGCGAGGAGCTGGGCATCGACCCGGACGATCTGCCGTCGCCGCTGGTCGCGGCGGTGTCCTCGTTCGGCTCGTTCGCGCTGGGCGCGCTGCTGCCGGTGCTGCCGTATCTGCTGGGGGCGACGGCGCTGTGGCCGGCCGTGGCGCTGGCGATGATCGGGCTGTTCGCGTGCGGTGCGGTGGTGGCGCGGGTGACCGCCCGCAGCTGGTGGTTCAGCGGGCTGCGGCAGCTGGCGCTGGGTGGCGCGGCGGCCGGTGTGACATATGCCTTGGGCATACTCTTTGGCACGGCCGTGGGTTGATTTACCATACGGCGAGCCGCAAGATTACGCCGTTACTTGACGGTTTCAATCCGTTTACCGACGGGCATAACGCCGTAGCGCCGTGGGCAGCGTCGCCCGCTTCGCGCTTTGGCGGGGCGATCTTTTGATCCCCCCTTGCCTTACTTCACCCTTCGTGTCCGGTGTCCGCATGATGGAACGTGCTATCCACTTTCCGAGAAGCAACCCATCATGTAACCTGCACGAAAATTTCTTGGCGGAGGGCCAGCGTCGTCCCTCGGCACACCCAAATGCCGTAGACGACGACGGGAGAGCCGATGCGTTCCGCGTCCCACCCCGCCCGACAGGGGATGTACGACCCGCGCGATGAGCACGACGCCTGTGGCGTGGGCTTCGTGGCGACCCTCACCGGCGAGGCCAGCCATGAGCTCGTGGAGCAGGCTCTGACCGTGCTGCGCAACCTTGAGCACCGCGGAGCCACCGGTGCCGATCCCCGGTCCGGTGACGGCGCGGGCATCCTCGTCCAGGTGCCGGACGCGTTCCTCCGGACGAGTGTCAGCGGGTTCGAGCTGCCCGAGGCCGGCTCGTACGCCGTGGGCATCGCGTTCCTCCCGGACGGCGAGGCCGACGCCGCCGACCACATCGAGCGGATCGCCGCCGAGGAGGGCCTGACCGTCCTCGGCTGGCGCGCGGTCCCGGTCGCCCCCGACCTGCTCGGCGAGGCCGCCCGCTCCGTCATGCCGGCCTTCTCCCAGCTCTTTGTCACCGACGGCGCCAGCAGTGGGCTCGCCCTGGACCGCAAGGCGTTTGTGCTGCGCAAGCGCGCCGAGCGGGAGGCCGGGGTCTACTTCCCGTCGCTGTCCTCGCGCACCCTGGTCTACAAGGGGATGCTGACCACCGGTCAGCTGGAGCCGTTCTTCCCCGACCTGTCCGACCGCCGCTTCGCCACCGCCATCGCGCTGGTCCACTCGCGGTTCTCCACCAACACCTTCCCGAGCTGGCCGCTGGCCCACCCGTACCGCTTCGTCGCCCACAACGGCGAGATCAACACGGTCAAGGGCAACCGCAACTGGATGCGCGCCCGGGAGTCGCAGCTGGTCAGCGACCTGTTCGGGGACAAGGGGCTGGAGCGGGTCTTCCCGATCTGCACCCCTGACGCCTCCGACTCCGCGACCTTCGACGAGGTCCTGGAGCTGCTGCACCTCGGCGGCCGCTCGCTGCCGCACAGCGTGCTGATGATGGTCCCCGAGGCGTGGGAGAACCACCCCTCCATGGACCCGGCGCGGCGCGCCTTCTACCAGTACCACTCCACGCTGATGGAGCCCTGGGACGGCCCGGCCTGCGTCACCTTCACCGACGGCACCCAGGTCGGCGCGGTCCTGGACCGCAACGGTCTGCGTCCCGGGCGCTACTGGGTCACCGACGACGGCCTGGTCGTGCTGGCCTCCGAAGTCGGCGTGCTCGACATCGACCCGGCCAAGGTGGTGCGCAAGGGACGGCTGCAGCCCGGCCGGATGTTCCTGGTCGACACCGCCGAGCACCGCATCATCGAGGACGATGAGATCAAGGCCACGCTCGCCGCCGAGCAGCCGTACGGCGACTGGCTGGACGCCGGCCTGATCGACCTGGCCGATCTGCCCGAGCGTGAGCACATCGTGCACACCCACGCCTCGGTCACCCGCCGCCAGCAGACCTTCGGCTACACCGAGGAGGAGCTGCGCGTCATCCTGGCCCCGATGGCCAAGACCGGCGCCGAGCCGATCGGCTCGATGGGCACCGACTCCCCGATCGCCGCCCTCTCCGAGCGGCCGCGGCTGCTGTTCGACTACTTCACCCAGCTGTTCGCGCAGGTCACCAACCCGCCGCTGGACGCCATCCGCGAGGAGCTGGTCACCTCGCTGATCTCCTCGCTGGGCTCGCAGGGCAATCTGCTGGACCCGACCCCGGCCTCCTGCCGCAGCGTCACCCTGCCCTTCCCGGTGATCGACAACGATGAGCTGGCCAAGCTCATCCACATCAACGCCGACGGCGACATGCCGGGCCTGAAGGCCGCGACCCTCTCGGGCCTGTACCGGGTCGGCGGGGGCGGCGAGGCCCTTGCCGCGCGCCTCACCGAGATCTGCGCCGAGGCCGACGCCGCCATCGAGGACGGCGCCCGGCTGATCGTGCTCTCCGACCGCCACTCGGACGCTGAGCACGCCCCGATCCCCTCCCTGCTGCTCACCTCCGCCGTCCACCACCATCTCATCAGCACCAAGCAGCGCACCCAGGTGGGCCTGCTGGTCGAGGCGGGCGACGTGCGCGAGGTGCACCATGTCGCGCTGCTGATCGGCTACGGCGCCGCGGCCGTCAACCCGTACCTGGCGATGGAGTCGGTCGAGGACCTGGTCCGCGCCGGTACGTTCCTGCCGGGCGTCGAGGCCGAGACCGCGATCCGCAACCTGATCAAGGCGCTCGGCAAGGGCGTGCTCAAGGTGATGTCCAAGATGGGCATCTCCACCGTGGCCTCCTACCGCGGCGCGCAGGTCTTCGAGGCCGTCGGCCTGGACGAGTCCTTCGTGGACAGCTACTTCCACGGCACCGCCACCAAGATCGGCGGCGCGGGCCTCGATGTCATCGCCCAGGAGGTCGCCGCGCGCCACGTCCAGGCGTACCCCGTCTCCGGTATCCCCTCCGCCCACCGGGCGCTGGAGATCGGCGGCGAGTACCAGTGGCGCCGCGAGGGCGAGCCGCATCTGTTCGACCCCGAGACGGTCTTCCGGCTGCAGCACTCCACCCGCTCCCGGCGCTACGACATCTTCAAGAAGTACACCGAGCGGGTGAACGGGCAGTCCGAGCGGCTGATGACGCTGCGCGGCCTGTTCGCCTTCAAGAGCGGGCGGTCCTCGATCCCGATCGACGAGGTCGAGCCCGTCAGCGAGATCGTCAAGCGCTTCTCCACCGGCGCCATGTCGTACGGCTCCATCTCCAAGGAGGCGCACGAGAACCTGGCGATCGCCATGAACCAGCTGGGCGCCAAGTCCAACACCGGCGAGGGCGGCGAGGACCCGGAGCGTCTTTACGACCCGGCGCGCCGCTCGGCAATCAAGCAGGTGGCCTCCGGCCGCTTCGGCGTCACCAGCGAGTACCTGGTCAACTCCGACGACATCCAGATCAAGATGGCGCAGGGCGCCAAGCCCGGCGAGGGCGGCCAGCTGCCCGGCCACAAGGTCTACCCGTGGGTCGCCAGGACCCGGCACTCCACCCCGGGCGTCGGCCTGATCTCCCCGCCGCCGCACCACGACATCTACTCCATCGAAGACCTCGCCCAGCTGATCCACGACCTGAAGAACGCCAACCCGAAGGCGCGCATTCACGTCAAGCTGGTCTCCGAGGTCGGCGTGGGCACCGTGGCCGCGGGCGTCAGCAAGGCCCACGCCGATGTGGTGCTGATCTCCGGCCACGACGGCGGCACCGGCGCCTCCCCGCTCACCTCGCTCAAGCACGCGGGCGGCCCCTGGGAGCTCGGCCTGGCCGAGACCCAGCAGACGCTGCTGCTCAACGGACTGCGCGACCGCATCGTGGTGCAGACCGACGGCCAGCTCAAGACCGGCCGCGATGTCGTGATCGCCGCGCTGCTCGGCGCCGAGGAGTTCGGCTTCGCGACCGCCCCGCTGGTGGTCTCCGGCTGCGTGATGATGCGCGTATGCCACCTGGACACCTGCCCGGTCGGCATCGCCACCCAGAACCCGGTGCTGCGCGAGCGGTTCAGCGGCAAGCCGGAGTTCGTGGTGAACTTCTTCGAGTTCATCGCCGAGGAGGTCCGCGAGCTCCTGGCCGAGCTGGGCTTCCGCACCCTCGACGAGGCCGTCGGCCATGCCGAGCTGCTGGACACCACCCGCGCCGTGGCGCACTGGAAGGCGCAGGGCCTGGACCTCGCCCCGCTGCTGCACGTCCCGGACCTGCCCGAGGGCGCGGTGCGCCACCAGGTGGTGGGCCAGGACCACGGCCTGGAGAAGGCGCTGGACAACGAGCTGATCAAGCTGGCGTCCGATGCGCTGAACGCGGAGAGCGCCGAGGCGGCCCAGCCGGTCCGCGCGCAGATCGCGATCCGCAACATCAACCGGACCGTGGGCACCATGCTCGGCCATGAGGTGACCAAGAAGTTCGGCGGCGCGGGTCTGCCCGAGGACGCCATCGACATCACCTTCACCGGCTCGGCCGGCCAGTCCTTCGGCGCGTTCCTGCCGCACGGTGTCACGCTGCGCCTGGAGGGCGACGGCAACGACTACGTCGGCAAGGGCCTGTCCGGCGGCCGGGTGATCGTCCGCCCGGACCGCGGCGCCGACCACCTGACCGAGTACTCGACCATCGCGGGCAACACTCTCGCGTACGGCGCCACCGGCGGCGAGATGTTCCTGCGCGGCAGCGTCGGCGAGCGGTTCTGCGTCCGCAACTCGGGCGCGACCGTCGTCTCCGAGGGCGTGGGCGACCACGGCTGCGAGTACATGACGGGCGGCCGGGCCGTGGTGCTCGGCCCGACCGGCCGCAACTTCGCGGCGGGCATGTCCGGTGGTATCGCCTACGTCGTCGACCTGGACCGGGACAACGTCAACGCCGGCAACATCGACGCCGTCGAAGCGCTCGATACGGCCGACCAGCGGTGGCTGCACGACGTGGTGCGCCGCCACCACGAGGAGACCGGCTCCACCGTCGCGGGCACCCTGCTCGCCGACTGGGACGCCGCCCTCCCCCGCTTCAGCAAGATCATCCCCACCACGTACAAGGCAGTGCTCGCCGCCAAGGACGCCGCCGAGCGAGCCGGGCTCTCCGAGTCCGAGACCACCGAGAAGATGATGGAGGCGGCGACCAATGGCTGATCCCAAGGGCTTTCTGAGCACGGACCGCGAGGTCGCCAAGACCCGTCCGGTGGGCGAGCGCGTCCAGGACTGGAACGAGGTCTACGTCCCCGGTTCGCTGCTGCCGATCATCAGCAAGCAGGCCGGCCGCTGCATGGACTGCGGCATCCCGTTCTGCCACAACGGCTGTCCGCTCGGAAACCTGATCCCCGAGTGGAACGACTACGCCTACCGCGAGGACTGGCGGGAGGCCAGCGAGCGGCTGCACGCGACCAACAACTTCCCGGAGTTCACCGGGCGGCTGTGCCCCGCCCCGTGCGAGGCCGCGTGTGTGCTGGGCATCAACCAGCCCGCCGTGACCATCAAGAACGTCGAGGTCTCCATCATCGACAAGGCATGGGAGACGGGCGACGTCACCCCGCAGCCGCCCGAGCGGCTGTCCGGGAAGACCGTCGCCGTCATCGGCTCCGGGCCGGCCGGCCTGGCCGCCGCCCAGCAGCTGACCCGGGCCGGCCACACGGTCGCGGTGTACGAGCGCGCCGACCGCATCGGCGGGCTGCTGCGCTACGGCATCCCCGAGTTCAAGATGGAAAAGCGCCACATCAACCGGCGGATCGAGCAGATGCGCGCGGAGGGCACCAAGTTCCGCACCGGTGTGGAGATCGGCCGCGACATCGACGCCGCCAAGCTGCGCAAGCGCTACGACGCCGTGGTCATCGCGGCCGGCGCCACCACCGCCCGCGATCTGCCGGTGCCCGGGCGCGAGCTCACGGGCGTGTACCAGGCCATGGAGTACCTGCCGCTGGCCAACAAGGTGCAGGAGGGTGACTACGTCACCGCCCCGATCAGCGCCGAGGGCAAGCACGTCGTGGTGATCGGCGGCGGCGACACCGGCGCGGACTGCGTCGGCACCGCCCACCGCCAGGGCGCCGCCTCGGTCACCCAGCTGGAGATCATGCCGCGCCCGGGCGACGAGCGCCCCGCGGCCCAGCCCTGGCCGACCTTCCCGATGCTCTACAAGGTCACCTCCGCGCACGAGGAGGGCGGCGAGCGGGTCTACTCCGTCTCCACCACCCACTTCGAGGGCGATGAGGACGGCAATGTGCAGTGGCTCCACCTGATCGAGGTGGAGTTCAAGGACGGCAAGCTGGAGCAGAAGCCGGGCACCGAGCGGAAGATCCCGGCCCAGCTGGTCACCCTGGCCATGGGCTTCACCGGCACCGACCAGGAGAACGGCCTGGTCCAGCAGTTCCGCCTGGAGCTGGACGCCCGCGGCAACATCGCCCGCGACGCGGACTTCGCCACCAACGTGGACGGTGTCTTCGTGGCCGGCGACGCGGGCCGCGGCCAGTCGCTGATCGTCTGGGCCATCGCCGAGGGCCGCTCGGCGGCCCGCGGAGTGGACCACTACCTGGCCGGGACCAGCGCCCTGCCCGCCCCGATCCGCCCGACGGACCGCGCACTGGCCGTCTGACCCCTTCCGCACCTCTTCCACACCTCCAGGCACCACCTGGACTCCGCCCGTACAACGGCGTACGGACCGGCGCACGGCGCCCGCCCCCTTCCCGACCGGGGGCGGGCGCCGTGTGGTTTTACGCACCTACTGTCATCAGCTCGCCTTGACTTTGCCCAGGGATCGTCTCTGCAGATCGTCCAGCAGACCAAACAGGCGCTCCGCCTTGGTCTGCTCCAGCCGGGGGACCGGCTACCCACGGCCAAGGAGGTCGTCGCGGCCACCGCGATCAACCCCAACACCGTCCTGAAGGCCTACCGCGAACCGGAGCGGGAGGGCCTGGTCGAGCCGCGGCCCGGCCTCGGCACCTTCGTACAGCGCTCCCTGGCCCGGCCCGGCGCCGCCGCCGACTCGCCGCTGCGCGCCGAACTGGCCGCGTGGGCCGACCGGGCGCGCGCCGCCGGGCTCGAGCGCGAGGACGTCGCGGCGCTGATCGCCTCGGTCCTCGACGAGCGCTTCGCCGATGCCCCGGTCGCCCCGATCGCCCCGACCACCGACACCGGCAAGGGCACAGCACAGCCCTGAACAGGGAGCACGGGTGACCGACCGATACGAACCCTCCACCGCCCTGGAAGCCACCGCCCTGGAAGCCACCGGTCTTGGCAAGAGGTACCGGCGCGGCTGGGCCCTGCGGGACCTCACGTTCCGGCTGCCCGCCGGGCGCATCTGCGCCCTGGTCGGTCCCAACGGCTCGGGCAAGAGCACCCTGTTGTCCCTGGCCGCCGATCTGCTCGCGCCGACCACCGGGACCGTACGGGTCTTCGGCGCCGATCCGCGGTCCGCCGAGGCGCGGCGGCGTATCGCCTTCGTCGCCCAGGGCAAACCGCTCTACCCACGCTTCACCGTCGCCGAGACCCTGCGCCTGGGCCGCGAACTCAACCCCGGCTGGGACCAGTCGGCCGCCGAGCGCATCATGGCCGAGGCCGAGGTTCCGCTGACCGCCCGGGTCGGCTCCCTCTCCGGTGGCCGGCGCACCTGCGTGGCCCTGGCCCTCGCCCTCGGTAAACGCGCCGACCTGTCGCTGCTCGACGAGCCGATGGCCGATCAGGACCCGCTGCGGCGGCACCGGCTGATGGGCGCCCTGATGGCGGAGGCCGCCGAGCGCGGCACCAGCGTGGTCGTCTCCACCCATGTGCTCGCCGA
Organism: Streptomyces sp. NPDC059679; assembly: GCF_042734105.1. Lineage (NCBI taxonomy): Bacteria > Bacillati > Actinomycetota > Actinomycetes > Kitasatosporales > Streptomycetaceae > Streptomyces > Streptomyces sp. NPDC059679. The sequence goes on from NZ_JBHWES010000076.1 coordinate 48,059, forward strand.
ACTCGACGGCGTCTGCGACTTTCTGCTGCTGATCGGCGGCGGCCGGCTCCGCCTGGCGGGCGACACCGACGCCGTCCAGGCCGCCCACCGACTGATCACCGGACCGCGCGGAACCGACGGGGGCACACCGGGGGAGGTCGCCCGCCACACCGTGGTCGGGACCCGGGCGACGGGCCGTCAGCTCACAGCGCTGATACGCCCGTCGGCCGCGGTGACCGAGGACGGCTGGATCGTCGCGGAACCGTCCCTGGAAGAGGTCCTGCTCGGCTATCTGGGCGCCCCCGACGCCCCGCCGCTGATCACCACGGGCGCGCGCCCGCCCGGCGTGGAGTTGGGGGCGTGAGCACGGCCGGTGCCAGGAGGCCGCGCATTCGGGGACTGATGTGGCTGGTGTGGCGGCAGCACCGGGCCGCGCTCTGGGCGGGCCCGGCCCTGGTCGTGGCGGTCGCCGCGTACATCGTGTGGCAGCGCGCCCAGATGGCCGGGTATATATCGAGCTGCCCGCGCCCCGTATCCGCACCCGCATGCTGACCGTCCAGCGGATCGCCGTGGTGATGGACCCGCCCGGCCAGCCGCTGGACGACACCCCCGCAGGAGCGGATGAAGCGCGAAGTGCTCGACCGCTCCTTCCGCCGCTGCGCCGGGCGGGAGGTCCGGGGGATGGTGTTCGTCCTCTACGCCCGCCCGGCGCCTGCTGACCGGGCGCGGCAGGCCACGGGGGACAGGGGCCGCCTTCGAAGGCGGACCCTGCCGCGCCCGGACCCCTACTTCTCGTCCTCGACCAGGCGGGCGGGGAAGCCGCCGGTGGCGATCGGGCCCCAGCGCTCCGGGGTGATCCGGATCAGCGACTTGCCCTGCTTGACCATGGCGGCCCGGTACTCGTCCCAGTCCGGGTGCTCGCCCGCGATATTGCGGTAGTACTCGACCAGCGGCTCCACGGACTCGGGGGTGTCGATCACCTCGGCGGTGCCGTCGATCTGCACCCACGGCCCGTTCCACTCGTCGGAGAGCACCATGATGCTGACGGCCGCCTCGCGCCGTACGTTGCGGACCTTGGCGCGCTCGGGGTAGGTCGACACGACGACGCGCCCCGCGTCGTCGACGCCGCACGTCAGCGGCGAGGCCTGCGGCGACCCGTCGGCCCGGCGGGTCATCAGGATGGCGCGGTGGCGCGGCCGTACGAATTCCAGCAGTTCGTCGCGGCCGACCCGGGTGTTGGTGGCGATGGAGGGGCTCATGCGGCCGAGCCTACGGCGTCGGGCGCGCGGCGCGGCATGCACCGGTCAGGTGTCGCATTCCAGCACCGTGCGGCACAGCCCGCAGCGGGCCCGGATCCGGCCGCGCACCGGGACCCGGATGCGCTGCCGGCAGGTCGGGCAGGGGAAGGAGACGCGCAGCGGGGAGCCGCTTTCGAAGGCGTATCCGGCCGGGCCGACCGGCTGCGGCGCCGCGGGGTCGGCCTGCGCGAACCGGCGGTCCCGCGCATAGCGGCGGCGGCCCGCCCAGCCGCTCGCGGCCAGTGGCGGCTGCCGCTCGTCGCCGCGCGCCACGTCCAGGCCCTTGGTGTACGCCTCGTACGCCTGCGGGCTGGTGAACCAGATGGCGGGGTCCTCGCCGAACGCCAGCGCCCGCTTGGCCAGGACGTATCCGAACTCCTCCGGGGTCAGATAGCCGAGCTTCTGGCTGGAGACGGAGTCCTGGCGGTACGCGTCGAGCAGCAGCCAGCCCGCGCCGAGGTAGGCGGCGGTGGTGTCGGTGAGGATCTCGTTGGCGCGGGTGCCGGGGAACGACAGGTCGAGCCGGTGCAGATAGACGTGGGTGACCTCGTGGGCGAGCGCCGCGCCGATGTCCCGGCGGTGTGTCTTGAAGCGGGAGTTGAGCTCGATGAAGTACTCCGGTCCGGCGGCCAGCTCGATGTTTCCCGCGTGCCGCATCTCGCGGAAGCTGACGATCATGCGCGCGTCCGGGAGGCGCAGCTGCCGCACCATGACCCGGGCGACGCGCTGGACGCCGAGGTAGAGATCGTCCTGGTCGCAGAAGGCCACATCGCCGGGGGCCACGCTGAGCTCGTAGGTCCGCACCCCGTCGTACGACAGCCGCTTGTAGAGCGCGGTGAGCGCGGCCCGGACGGTGTCCAGGTGCGGGAATCCGTGCTCGATGTCGCTGCCCGGTGCCGCCACGCCGTCACCCCGTAGCCGTTGGATGCCCCTGACTCGTGTCCCCCTGATTCAACTTTACGGGCGCCGGACCCGATCGCGCCGCAGGCCGGGCCGGTCGGTGTGGCCGACGGGTGTGGCCGGAAAGCGACCCTTGTCAGGCCGATCGGTGCGTCCAGATAATCGCAACGCTGCTTGGCATGAGCCTGGCAAGTAGCTCAACCCCCCACGAAAGGAACTCCGTTGCGGAATCTCCGGAAGCCCGTCAAGAGATCGGCCGCCGTCGGAGCGGTCGCGCTCGCCGCGTTCAGCCTGATGCCCGGCACCTCCCTGGCCCAGGCCAAGAGCGCCGAGCCCAGCCCCTCCGTCGTCGGCGGCACCCGCGCCGCCCAGGGTGAATTCCCCTTCATGGTGCGGCTGTCCATGGGCTGCGGCGGCGCACTCTACACCCAGGACATCGTGCTCACCGCCGCCCACTGCGTCGACGGCAGCGGCGCCAACACCTCCATCACCGCCACCGCCGGCGTGGTGGACCTGCAGAGCTCCAGCGCCGTCAAGGTCAAGTCCACCCGGGTGCTGCAGGCCCCGGGCTACAACGGCACCGGCAAGGACTGGGCGCTGATCAAGCTCGCCAAGCCCATCAACCAGCCGACCCTGAAGATCGCCGAGACCACCGCCTACAACAAGGGCGACTTCACCGTCGCGGGCTGGGGCGCCGCCGTCGAGGGCGGCGGCCAGCAGCGCTACCTGCTCAAGGCCACCGTGCCGTTCGTCGACGACACCACCTGCAAGAGGGCGTACAGCGACCTCGTCGCCGGCGAGGAGATCTGCGCCGGGATCATGGCCACCGGCGGCGTCGACACCTGCCAGGGCGACTCCGGCGGCCCGATGTTCCGCAAGGACGACTCCGGCGCGTGGATCCAGGTCGGCATCGTCAGCTGGGGCGATGGCTGCGCCCGCCCCGGCAAGCCCGGCGTCTACACCGAGGTGAGCACCTTCGCCAAGGACATCAAGGCGGGCGCCACCCAGCTCGGCGGCTGACCCACCGCCCCGGGGCCGGCTCCCCGCCGGCCCCGGCGTTCGCCCCTGGCGTGTCTGCCAGGGGCAGAACCGCCTCGGCACCCCGCGCCCCGGTTCCTACTGTCTGCGGGATGGAGATCACAGCCATCACCGCGGACATCCGGATGCTGCGCTTCCCGGTCGGCCAGGCCTACGCCGTACGACTCCCCGACGGCTACGCGCTCGTCGACTGCGGCTGGGCGGGTTACGAGCGGCGGATCCTCGACGCGCTGCGCGGACTCGGCGAGCTGCGCGAGATCCTGATCACCCACGGCCACACGGACCACTACGGCGCGGCCGCCGGCCTGGCCGAGGCCACCGGCGCCCGGATCCTCGCGGGCGCCGCCGACGTGGCCGCCATCAGCGGGGCGGAGACGATCCCCCCGCCCGTGCTCGCCGACTGGGAGCGGCCCCTCTACGAGGCCAACGCGCCCCAGGTCCCGGCGCCCCGCCCGGTCCCGGTCGACCGCGAACTGGCCGACGGCGACACCCTCGACTGGGGCCAGGAGGCGCGGATCGTGCACGTGCCCGGCCATACGGCGGGCAGCGTCGCCCTCCATCTGCCGTCTTCCCGCGCCCTGTTCACAGGCGACTCGATCGCGAACGTCGGGCAGCTGATGCCGGGCGTCTTCAACGTCGACCCCGAGGACACCGTGAGGTCCTTCCACAAGCAGGCGGCCCTGGACGTGGAGACCGCCTGCTTCGGCCACGGCGACCCGATCCGCACCGGCGCCGGAGCGGCGCTACGCGCCGCCGCCGCTCAGCTCTGCCGGTAGCAGAGACAGAAAGGATGGCCCGCGGGGTCGCTGAAGACCCGGAACCCCGACCGCTCGCCGCCGCTGTCGTGCAGGAAGGTCGCGCCCAGGGCGATCACCTCCCGCTGCGCCCGCTCCACGTCCTCGATCGTGTCCACGTCGAAGTCCAGATGGAACTGTTGCGGATGGTCCGGGTCCGGCCAGCGTGGCGGCTTGTGGTCGGGGGCCGCCTGGAAGGCGAACCGCTGGCCGTCCGGAGAGATGAGCCACACCCACTCCGGATCGGCCGCGTCCACTCGCCAGCCCAGGATCTCGGCGTAGAAACCGGCCAGCGCTACGGGGTCGGGGCAGTCGATGACGGTGCACTGGAGCTTCGCAATCATGCCCTCGACGATAGGCGCGAGGCGCACTGAGGAAAACCGAACACACATGGAACCTCTGGGTCCATAAACCCACTCCTCCACGGTGGAGGCGCTCGACCGGGGAGAGCACTCCAAGGGGAACGACCGCCTTCGGCCCCTCCCCAACCCCCCACAGGGGTCGGGGGCGGTCTCCGCGACCCCGCCCCGGACTCCACGCCGGACTCCCGCCCCGGACCTCGTCCCGGTCCACGCACTGGTCCCTTGGTCACAGCAGCGCCCCGGGCCGCATAGGGTCACGTGTCATGACGCAAACCGAGACCGAGGGGACCGACGGGGCCGCCACCATGAGCACCAACGACGAGATCGACGAGTCCGTCCGCGCCGAGCTGACCCGGCTGCGCGACTCCATCGACAACATCGACGCGGCCGTGGTCCATATGCTGGCCGAGCGCTTCAAGGCCACCCAGCAGGTCGGCTACCTCAAGGCCGAGCACAAGCTCCCCCCGGCCGACCCGGCCCGGGAGGCCCGCCAGATCAAGCGGCTCCGCGACCTCGCGGAGAGCGCCAAGCTCGACCCGGCCTTCGCGGAGAAGCTGCTCAACTTCATCATCGCGGAGGTCATCCGCCACCACGAGACGATCGCGCGCTCCTGAGGACTGCCCAGGGCCTGCTGTCAAAGGGGGCGCGGTCCGGGGCGCCGGGCGGAGGGGAAGGCCGCACCCCCGGCGCACCACCCCCAAATCCACACAGAACCGCACCGCGCCGCGCAACCTCTTCCCGGGCGTGTGACGCCCGCAGGCAGTAGGGCAGCATGTCTCCATGTCCGTACTGACGCGCGACGAAGCGCAGACCCGAGCTCGCCTCATCGAGGTCCATCACTACACCCTCGACCTCGACCTGACCCGTGGCGATGAGATCTTCGGTTCCACCACCACCATTCGCTTCAGCGCGCGCCAGCCGGACGTGGACACCTTCGCCGAGCTCATGCCTGCCGCCCTGCACCGCATCGTGCTCGACGGCCAGGAGCTCCCCCTCGCAGGCGCCGACGAGGTGATCGCCGACGGGCGGCTGCCGCTCACCGGGCTCGCCGAGGGCGAGCACGAGCTGCGCGTCGAGACGGACATGCGCTACTCCCGCACCGGTGAGGGCATGCACCGCTTCACCGACCCCGCCGACGGCGAGACGTACCTCTACACCATGTGCTGTATGTCCGACGCCAATGACGTCTTCGTCGGCTTCGACCAGCCGGACCTCAAGGCCGTCTTCGAGGTGCACGTCACCGCCCCGCCCGAGTGGACCGTCCTCGGCAACGGCATCGCCACCCGCGTCGGCGAACCGCACGAGGGCCGCTGGCAGCTCGCGCCCACCCCGCCCATCAGCACCTACCTGCTCGCGCTGGCCGCCGGGCCGTACCACTCGGTGCGCACCGAGCACGCCGGGCTGCCCTTCGGCCTGCACGTACGCCGCTCCCTCGCGCCGTACCTGGAGGCCGACGCCGACGAGCTCTTCGACATCACCCGTCGCTGCTTCGACCGCTACCACGAGATCTTCGACGAGCCGTACCCCTTCGACTCCTACGACCAGGCGTTCGTCCCGGAGTTCAACTCCGGCGCCATGGAGAACCCCGGCCTCGTCACCTTCCGCGACGAATTCGTCTACCGCTCCGCCGTCACCGACGCCGAACGGCAGACCCGCGCGATGGTCATCGCCCACGAGATGGCCCATATGTGGTTCGGCGACCTGGTGACCATGGAGTGGTGGGACGACATCTGGCTGAACGAGTCGTTCGCCGAGTACATGGGTTACCAGACCCTCACCGAGACCACCCGCTACACCGACACCTGGGCCGACTTCGGCGTCCGCCGCAAGAACTGGGGCTACGACGCCGACCAGCGCCCCTCCACCCACCCCGTGGCCCCCACCCCCGAGCAGGTACCCGACACCGCAGCCGCGCGCCTCAACTTCGACGGCATCTCCTACGCCAAGGGCGCCTCCGCGCTGCGCCAACTCGTCGCCTGGCTCGGCGAGAAGAACTTCCTCGACGGCATCAACAACCACTTCGCCCGGCACCGCTTCGGCAACGCCACCCTCGCCGACTTCATCGACTCCCTCGCCGAGGCATCCGGCCGGGATGTGCACGCCTGGGCCGACCGCTGGCTGCGCACCGACGGCGTGGACACCCTCACGCCGGTGATCACCACGAGCGGCGGCCAGTGGACGGCCGAGATCCACCACAAGGGAAGCCACGGCGGAAGCGGCGAAGCCGGCGATGGTGGCGATGGCGGGACCAGCCGCCCGCACCGCATCGCCATCGGCCTGTACGACCACGAGCCCGCCGCCCCCCACAAGCTCGTACTGCGCGACCGGGTCGAGGCCGAGCTGACCGACGGCTCCCCGCTGACCCTCCCGTTCACCGGCCCCCGCCCCGACCTGCTGCTCCTCAACGACAGCGACCTCACCTACGCCAAGATCCGGCTGGACCCCGGCTCCTGGAAGACCGCCCTGCGCTCCCTGTCCGGCCTCCCCGACGCGCTCAGCCGCGCCGTCGTCTGGAACGCCGCGCGCGACATGGTGCGCGATGGTGAACTGCCGCCCGGCGCCTACCTCGACGCCGCCCGCGCCCATCTCCCGCACGAGACCGACATAGCGATCGTCCAGGGCGTCCTCGCCTTCGCCCGCACCCAGATCGCCGACCGTTACCTCCCCGCCCACAAGCGCGCCGCCGCCCTCGCCACCATCTCCGCCACCTGCCGCGATCTGCTGCGCCGCACCGAGGACGGCTCAGGGCCCGGGCTGCGGCTCGCCGCCGTGCGCACTTTCGTCGACAGCGCCACCTCGGCCGCCGAGCTGAGCGACTGGCTCGGCCGCGACACCGTCCCCGGCGGCCCGGACCTCGACCCCGAGCTGCGCTGGCAGGTCCTCCGGCGCCTCGCCGTCCTCGGGGCCGTCACCCCGGCCGATATCGACGCCGAGCTCGCCCGGGACTCCAGCGCCACCGGCCAGGAGGGCGCGGCCCGCTGCCGCGCCGCGCTCCCCGACGCCGAGGCCAAGCGCGCCGCCTGGGCCGCGCTCTTCGAGGCCGACGGCCCCGAGCTGTCCAACTACCTCGTCACCGCGACGGCCCTGGGCTTCTGGCAGCCCGAGCAGCACGCCCTCCTCGCCGAGTACGTCCACGGCTACTTCCCGGCCGCCGTCGACCTGGCCGTCCGCCGCGGCCCGGCCATCGCCGACTCGGTCGCCCGCTGGGGCTTCCCGACGACGGTGGACGAGACGACCCTGCGGCTGGGGGAGGAGTGCCTGAGCGCCGACGACCCGTCCGTGTCCCCGACGCTGCGCCGCCGCTTCGCCGACGAGCTCGACGATCTGCGCCGGGCGCTGCACGTCCAGCGGGCCCAGGAGGAGGCGGCCGCCACGGAGGGCGGGGCGTAGCGGCCCCGGCGGCAGAGCCGCGCGCGGGCCCTGCGGGCGCGCCGGAGTGATGGCGCCCCGGCCGGGGCGCTGCCGCCGCCCCCGGGCCGCCGCCCCCGACGG
>NZ_JBHWES010000077.1:0-35172 GCF_042734105.1 Streptomyces sp. NPDC059679
GGCCGGGGGACATGTCCCCCGGCCGGAGCTTCACAAGCAACAGGCGGGTGTTGGAGATGCCCGGTGTCACGGCGAACGAGTTCTTTTGGTCTCCTGGAGCGCCTGGGCGCCGCCAGGACCCGGCGGCCGCGTAGTGGGGCCGATCGCGGTCGTCCTGGACCACACGACCGCCACCGCACTCCGCGATCCCAAGGACCCGTACAACGAGGCCGTCGCCCACGCCGCTCGCCCCTCCGCCGACTTCCCCACCGGCCGCTTCCTGCTCACCCTGACGCCCGAGACGTACGAAGACACCGGCGTCCAGGCCGTCCATCCTGACGAGTAGGCCGCCCGGCAGGCGAGGTGGCGCGGCAACCGTGGGCGGGGCACGGGGCATGGGTGCTCTCAGGACGCTGGGCCCTCGACCTCGCCCCGTGCAGCCCAGGTCTTGCGTACGCACCGGCGGCCGTCGGTCTCCTCGATGAGCTGGATCACGATGCCCGGATTGGTCCACGACTTCTCGCCTCGGCGTATCGGCCCAATCCTGTCACCCGGCTCCCGGAGCCTGGAACGGTTCAGTACCGCTCGGTCTCGGCGAAGCCCGTGTCGTTGCCTGGGCCGAAGGCGGCGGCCGCAGCGGTCGGGTCGAATCCGGGCGGGCTGTCCTTGAACGCCAGGCCCATACTGGTCAGCTTCTCCTTGACCTCGTCGATCGACTTCGCACCGAAGTTGCGGATGTCGAGCAGGTCCGCCTCGGACCGCGCCACGAGCTCACCCACGGAGTGGATGCCCTCGCGCTTGAGACAGTTGTAGGAACGGACGGTGAGCTCCAGTTCCTCGATCGGGATCGCCAGATCGGCCGCCTGCGCGGCGTCCGTCAGCGACGGGCCGACCTCGATGCCCTCGGCGTCGGCATTCAGCTCGTGGGCCAGGCCGAACAGCTCGACCAGCGTCTTGCCTGCCGAGGCCACCGCGTCACGCGGACGCATCGCGGACTTGGTCTCGACTTCGACGATCAGCTTGTCGAAGTCCGTTCGCTGCTCGACGCGGGTCGCCTCGACCTTGTAGGTGACCTTGAGTACCGGGCTGTAGATGGAGTCGACCGGGATCCGGCCGATCTCCTGGCCCGGCTGCTTGTTCTGGACGGCGGAGACGTAGCCGCGGCCGCGCTCGACGGTCAGCTCCATCTCCAGCTTTCCCTTGGCGTTCAGCGTGGCCAGGACCAGGTCGGGGTTGTGCACCTCGGCGCCGGCCGGCGGGGCGATGTCGGCGGCGGTGACCAGGCCGGGGCCCTGTTTGCGCAGGTACATCACGACCGGCTCGTCGTGTTCGGAGGAGACTACGAGCTGCTTGATGTTGAGGATGAGGTCGGTGACGTCCTCCTTGACGCCCGGCACGGTGGTGAACTCGTGCAGCAAGCCGTCGATCCGGATGCCGGTGACGGCGGCGCCGGGGATCGAGGAGAGGAGGGTGCGACGCAGGGAGTTGCCGAGGGTGTAGCCGAAGCCCGGCTCCAGCGGCTCGATCACGAACCGGGAGCGGTACCCGTCCACGATCTCTTCGGTGAGAGTGGGACGCTGAGCGATCAGCATGAGATGTTGCCTCCAGTCTTCGGCACCCGCTATGTGGTGCCGCCCCACCGGGCGACAGCCCGATGTCGGTCGGCCAAGGGTACGGGCGATGCGGATCACCTGCCGTAGGCCTCGCGCAGGTGACCAGCGTTTCGGCAACAGTCCCCGGTGAGGCCGATGGCTGACACGGGCCGCAGCGACTCGAGTATCCCGGTCCTCAGCTGCCTGAAGGACGGGCTTGGGTGGTCAGTCCTGGAACAACGAGGGTGAGCCAGCGGGCGCGGGCGATGGGGGGCTGGTCGGTGGGTGCGGTGGAGAACAGCAGGTAGATGTCGTTGACGGTGACGTCGGGGTGGATGTCGCCGTCGACCTGGCCTGCGTGGATGAGGGCGGCGACGGCGGCACCCGCGCGGTCCTCGGCGGCTCGGTCGCCCGGCTCCGCACCGAGGGCCTGGGCAGCGGCCTTGACGGCGCGGTCGGTCACGGACGCCTCGATGACGCGGCCGAGGAACGCGGTCAGCTCGTCCAGGGCGTGGGTGCCGGTGCTGACGCGCCCGAGGGCGGCCTCGGCGTCGTCCGCGACGCGGGCGACGTACTCGGCGACGACGGCCGCGACCAGGTCGGTCTTGGTGGGGAAGTGGCGGTACAGGGTGCCCACGGCCACGCCCGCGGCGGCGGCTATCTCGTCCATCCCGACGTCGGGCCCGTGTGCGGTGATCTGCTCGCCGGCGGCGGTCAGGATCTTCCTTCGGTTGCGGACCGCGTCGGCGCGCGGTGCCCTGCCCTGGGTCATGAGGCCCCCTGCCCTTTCATTTGCACAAACATGAACTGTGGTTCATGATAGATGGTGAACCACCGTTCACCTTAGTCGTGAGGACCAGCCATGCCCGCCAAGACCGCTCTCGTCACCGGTGCCTCCTCCGGCATCGGTGAGGCCACCGCCCTCAAGCTCCAGGAACTCGGCTACACCGTCTACGGCGCCGCCCGCCGCACCGATCGCCTCCACAAGCTCGCCGACCGCGGCATCCGCCCGCTGGCGATGGACGTCACCGACGACGACTCCATGCGCACCGGCGTCGACCGCCTCACCGCCGAGACCGGCCGCATCGACGTCCTGGTCAACAACGCCGGCTACGGCTCCTACGGCGCCATCGAGGACGTCTCCCTGGACGAGGCCCGCTACCAGTTCGAGGTCAACGTCTTCGGCGCCCTGCGCCTGACCCAGCTCGTCCTGCCCCACATGCGCGCCCAACACTCCGGCACAGTCGTCAACGTCACCTCGATGGGCGGCAAGATCTACACGCCGCTCGGCGGCTGGTACCACGGCACCAAGTTCGCCCTCGAAGCCCTCAGCGACTGCCTGCGCCTGGAGGCCAAGCCCTTCGGTATCGATGTCGTCGTCATCGAACCCGGTGGCATCGCCACCGAATGGGGCGCCATCGCCGCCGACAAGCTGGAGAAGTCCTCCAGCAGCGGCCCCTACGCCGCCCAGGCCACCGCTGTGGCCTCCTCCCTGCGTTCCGAGGCCAACGCCAAGCGCAACTCCCCGCCCACCGTTATCGCCGACGCCATCGGCAAGGCCGTCACCGCCCGCCGCCCCAAAACCCGCTACGCCACCGGCTTCGGCGCCCGGCCCCTCATCACCCTGCGCGGAGTCCTGCCTGACCGCGCCTTCGACGCTGTGATCTCCCGTGCAGTCGGTATGCCTCGCTGAATGATCCACAACTCATGAGCAGAGCCAGGGCGACATGCTGCCGAACCCAGAGGTGACAGCTTTCTGGGGCGAAGGTGACCACAGCATCGGCCGTAAGTTCGCTTACCGGCTCCGGCGCATCCTCAGCGGTCAGGGACGCGCAGGGGACGTGGACCACCTTGCGGTGTACGTGCTCAAGTACCTCGGAAAGGGCAACAAGCACACTCCGCAGTAGTCGCCGCTGACTGTCCGGACACCAGCGGCCCCGACCGAACGGCCGGCCCCACCGCCACACGGGGCCCGGCACAACTACAGCCGACTACCCGCCGCACAGCGACGAGGGCCAAGACCACGATGACGAACCACCGAGGCGGGCGCGGCAGCACACCCACCCCGGCGAAGCGAACCCTGACCCCGCGCGTCAGCGGCGGACCAGCACCGCGTGCGTGACGGTCGGCGAGCCGACCAGCTCGGACACCCGGTAGCCGTCGATTCCGTCCCCCAGATTGTCGAGCAGCCGCTCCCCGCGTCCGATGAGCATCGGCGCGATCACCATGTGGAGCTCGTCGATCAGCCGGGCGCGCAGATACTGCTGGATGACCGCCGCGCCGCCGCCGATCCGGACGTCTTTGCCGCCCGCGGCGTCGAACGCGCGCTGCAGCACCGTCTCCAGCGGCTCGGCGGTGAAGTGGAAAGTCGTTCCGCCGGCCATCTCCAGCGTCGGGCGCAAATGGTGGGTGTGCACGAAAACGTCGTGGTGGTAGGGCGGGTTGTCACCCCACCAGCCCTTCCAGGACTCGTCCTCCCACGGCCCGCGCTGCGGCCCGAACATGTTCCGTCCCATGATCGTGGCGCCGATGTTCTGCTCGCCGCAGGCGAAGTAGCCGACATCGATTCCGGTCTTGCCCGCGGCGGAATCTTCCGTCGCGGAGACAAACCAGCTGTGCAGGTCGTCGCCCCAGCCAACGCCGTCGCCGAACGGGGCGTCCAGTCGCTGGTTCGCGCCGGCCACGAAGCCGTCGAGGGAGATCGTCACGTTGTGTACGCGGACCTTGGGCACGGCTTTCACCTCTCGTGTTGATGGCCTTCTCTCACCCCTGCGTCGAACAGAGCCTGCCTGGATCGACATACCCGCGCACATTCTTTCGGCGGGCCATACCGGTCGCCCCGGCGCCGAATGCGCGGCGCGGGCGGGGCGACGCCGACGAGCAGCAGGCCCGCGCCGCCAAGACGGCCCTGCCCAGTCCTCCGGGTGGGGGCCGTCGTCGCACGCCAGGACCGTTAACGCAGGGGAGTGCCAGTCGGCGTGGTACCAACCTCATGCGACAGCACACCTTAAGCCGCGAGGCACCGCCCCCCGTCTGCACCACTGGCATGATGCCCGAGCGGGACACGGCGCACGGCGCGAGGCCAGCAATATCCGCTCGCAGAGGCTCTGTACCACGCAACTGGCGCTGGTACAGGGTCCATACACGTGGAAGTCACAGGCGAGGAGGGCGTCGGCTTGGGCGCGCAGGAAGTCGGCCCGCGTGCTGGAGCTCCGGCCGGGCCTGGATCGACGTCGGCATCCTTGAGGATCTTCCATACAGTCGAGGCGGCCACCTTCACTCCCAGCACCAGCAGTTCGCCGTGGAGCCGCCTGTAGCCCCAGTTCGGATTCTCCCTGACCAGGCGCGGTACCAGAGTCCGGATGGAGCACACGGTGCGAGGCCGACCGGGTTGCTCGGGCCGTGATGAAGCGGCATGCCGGCGCAGTACCGTGTCAGGACGTACGAGCAGTCGCAGATGCCGCAGGGCGGGCAACGGCAGCCGGTGCGGCAGCGCCGCCAGGAACGCCCGGTCGCTCGGGCTGAACCGGGCCTTTCCCTTGCCGAGTTGGCGTTCCAGGACCGTGATCTGATGACGGGGAGCCAGGATCTCCGCATCCTTGTCCCGGTCGCTCGCCACCGGCTACGTGAGAGCGTCTGCACGAGCGACCGTGGAGTTCGGTGTCCCCGCTCTGACCAAGGCGGATGACATTCTCGGCAGGCGCAGTGTTTGAAACGGCGCCAAACCGCAACCGGCCCCGGCCGGCCACCGCTGTCGGAGGAGACAGTCGCGCTCATCCAGCGCCTGGCGCGAGAGGCTGCGTCAACGGGCCGGACCGAACCGGCTTCTCATCGGTCGGCTCTGCGGCAGCTTCCATAGCTCGGCCTCCAAGGGGGTCATATATCCCATGTATCTCACGCATGCTGCGCTGAGTCGCTTCGAAACCGCCCCGATTTGCGGGGAAGTCTGCCCTCCCTCTGGACAGAGCATGGGTTCATGCTCATTAATACATCCAATGTCATCCCAGCGGATGCATACCTCTGTGTGGCTCCCCTGAATCACGCCGCATCTGGATGGATCCATCGATCCGCGGCCCGGACGCTGATCCCCGGCATCGTTCGTGCTGCCCGTGCACAGTCAGGAGGGATCAACCGTGTCGGAATCGCTCACCCGTCGAAGCGTGCTTGCCGGTATGGCGGCGACAACGGTCGCCGCGGTGGTCGCACCGGTCGTGGCGACCCCCGCTTATGCTGCCGCCAGGCAGCCGCTGCCGCTCCCGCCGCTGCGCATTCCCAAGCTCGACATGGGAGTCGAGCAGCAGCCCGATGCGAAGATCCAGTGGCTGCAGGATGCCAAGCTCGGCATGTTCATCCACTGGGGTGTGTACTCCGGCCCGGCCAAGGGCGAGTGGTACATGGAGAACGCCGCCGTCACACCGGAGAACTACCGCACATACGTGACCGACGCCACCGGCGAGCAGTTCACGGCCACCGCCTACAGGCCGGACGACTGGGCTCGGCTGGCCAAGGACATGGGGGCGAAGTACACCGTGCTGACGGCGCGTCATCACGAAGGCTTCGCGCTGTGGCCGTCCACACACCCGGGCGCCTGGCATGCCGGACAGGCTCCACTGCGGCGCGACTTCATCAGCCAGTACGTCACAGCCGTGCGCGATGCCGGGCTGAAGGTTGGCCTGTACTTCTCGCCCCTGAGCTGGCGCTATCCGGGCTACTACGACGTGACCGGCACCAACTGCTTGCCCAACGCATGGGGGTACGTCACCGACCCCGCACACAAAGAGAACGCACGGATCATGAAAAACGAGGTGTACCAGCAGGTCAGGGAGCTGGTGACCCAGTACGGGAAGATCGACGACCTGTGGTGGGACGGAGGCTGGCTCGGCCAGCAGGGCTCGGACGCGGACGCCGCCTTCTTCTGGGAGCCCGGCAAGTTCCGCGATACGTCGAACGAATGGCCGGTGGACTCCGCCTACAGCGAGACCGACCCCGCCACCGGCCGCTCCCTCGGCCTGACCGGGTTGGTGCGCAAACACCAGCCGGACATCGTCACCACCCTGCGCTCCGGCTGGATCGGCGACTACACCAGCGAGGAAGGCTCTTCCGTTCCGACCGGCCCGATCCGCGTCGGCCGTGTGGCGGAGAAGTGCTTCACCATCTGCGGCACCTGGGGCTACAACTCCGGAGCGAGTGTGATGAGCTTCGGCACGGCCATGAACATCCTGGTCAATGCCTGGGTACGCGACATCACCTGCCTGGTCAACGTCGGGCCGGACCGTACCGGTGCGGTGCCCACTGCCCAAGCGGACCTGGTCCGCCGGATCGGTTCCTTCATGACGACCTGCGGCCAGGCCGTGTACGGCACCCGCGGCGGCCCGTGGAACCCGGTGGACGGCCAGTACGGGTTCACGTACAAGGACAAGACCTTTTACATCCACCTGCTGCCCGGCTACAGCGGCACCTCGTTCACCACCCCGCCGATCGGGGACGCACGGGTCACCCGGGTCATCGACGTCACCTCGGGCGCGAACCTGCCCCACAGCATGGACGGGAACGGCAAGGTGACCATCACCGGCATCAACCGCACCCGCATCCCCGAGGACAGTGTGGTCGCAGTCACGCTGGACCGGACGGTACAGCCGACCGACATCGCCGTGGGCAAGGCCGCCATGGCCAGCAGCGAGGAGGCGTCGCAGGGCAACACCGCGGCCAAGGCGATCGACGGTTCCACCGCCACCCGCTGGTGTGCGAACAACGGCAACACCGGGCAGTGGCTCAAGGTGGACCTCGGGGCGCCCACGTCGCTCACCGGCACCCGGATCGCCTGGGAGTCCGACGGCGCGAACTACCGGTACCGGATCGAGGGTTCCACCGACAACGCCGAGTGGACCACCCTGGCCGACCACACGGACACCACCAGCACCAGCCAGGTGCAGGTCGCCCTGTTCAGCGCTCGAGCCCGCTACGTACGGGTCACCGTCACCGGACTGCAGGCCGGGGCCTGGGCGTCCATCCGCAACCTGGAGATCTACGACCGGCCGTTCACCGCGGATCTGGGCACCTTTCGACTGTGAAGCGCAAGAGCGGGGGTGCTGCCCTGGAGCGATGCGGTCGGTGGCGGGGCCTGTGGGTGCCGGTCATTCCCGGCGCCCACAGGTTCGTCTTCCGCTACCCGCCTACCCGCCCGACATCGACCTGACCGAGAACGGTTGGGCACATCTGATGGCGTCTCCGAGCTGAAAAGCTCAGGAGCTGTTGCTCACGATTCGCCACCGGTTGTCGGCGGAACCGTTATCCGAATCCTGGACCGCGAACACGCCGACGGCGGTGGAGTTGTTCTGCATGCCGAGCACCTTGCCGCTGTTCACGTTACGGATTTTGTACGTCCCGTCTCCCTGATCGAGCAGTGTCCACCTGTGGTCGGCGGTGCCGTTGTCCGACCATTGCAGAACAACAGCATTGTCGGCCGTGGACATGTCCTGAACGCCGAGCACCTTGCCGCTGTTGGCATTGCGGAACCTGACCGCGTTTCCGTCGTCGATCATTTCCCAGTCGTGATCCGCGGTACCCGAATCGTGCCACTGCAGGGCGCGGCCACCGTCGGCCGTGGACATGTCCTGGACGCCCAGCACGAGGCCGCTGCTCACGTTGACAAGGCGGACGGTGGCATTGTTGCCTCCGCCCTGGCCATTGGCGTTCCAGTAGACGGTGTAGTTGTGGCCGTGCGCGTCGTGGAACGGGCCCAGGTTGATGGTGGAGCCGTTGGCGGTGGCGGTGAAGGCGAGCGAGGTGCTGCTGGTCCGTGTGATCGAGGACGTGTTCAGCGACGGGAGGGAGTTGAGTGAGGTGTTGCCGTAGTTGCCGGACAGCACCACCGGACCGTAAGTGACCGCGGCGACGTTCGCGTTGTCGTTGGCCGCCCGCATGATGATCCGCATGGGCAGGCGGACGGTGACCGTGTCGCCGGAGGTCCAGGAACGGGTCAAGGTGGCGTAGCTGCCGGGCGTTGCGGTGATGTTCTGCGTCGTGCCGTTGACGCTGATGGTGGCCCCGGTGGTCCAGCTCGGGATGCGGATGCGCATGGCCCAGGTGCCGCTGACGTTGCCGGTGACCTGGAGGGTCGTGGTGTCGCTGACGGGGTACGACGTGGTCTGGGTGACCGTGATCCCCCGCTGTGACCAGTTGAGCACCGAGGGCACGAACAGGTTCACGATCAGCGTGGTGTCGCTGTAGAAGTAGACGGAGTCCATCAGCTTGGTGTGCGTCTCCAGGCCCGTGCCCTGGCAGCACCAGAAGCTGTCGTAGTCGGTGCTCCAGGTGCCACCGCCCCACGCCGGACCCACCCCACGTCGGCCCCCCGGGTTGAGCGGGGTGAAGTAGGTGACGTGGCCGTGGTTGTCGGCCGGGTTCTGCTGGCCGATCATCTGGTTCAGCCACGCCCGTTCGTAGTAGTCGAACAACGCGACCCGGTCCGGGTCCAGCGTGAACAGCTCCCGGGTGAGCGTGAGCATGTTGTACGTGTTGCAGCTTTCGCACGTGTCCTGGTTCAGGTAGCCGGCGATGGCGTTCGGGGGGCGGAAGTGTTCCGCCTGGCTGTTGCCGCCGATGACATAGGTGTGCGCGTTGACGCAGATGTTCCAGGCGTTGGTGGCGATGTCCCGGTAGCGGGTGGTGCCGGTGGCCTTGTATTCCCGGGCCGCGCCGATCCACTTGGGCACCTGGGTGTTGGCGTGCAACCCGTTCAGCCGGTCCTGATTGGATGCCAGCGGGTCGAACACCGCGCCGTGGTCGAACCGTTGTGCGGTGGTGAGCCATCGCGAGTCGCCGGTCTGGTGGTAGATGTCGGACAGCACGGCGTTCATGCCACCGAACTCGGTCCCCAGCGTGGACTGCATCTGCTGGCCGCTCAGCCGACCGGTGCGCCAGTCGACCCATCCGGCCAGACTCAACAGCACGTCACGGGCTTGCGTGCTGCCCATATGGCGCCACACATCCAGCAGGCCGGCCAGGATCTTGTGGATGACGTAGTACGGCACGTTGCCGTTGGACAGGGTTCCGGCCTCGAGAGCGCTGAAGTCGGACTCGGGAAAGCCGGACAGGTACCCGCCGTTGAACCCCGCGGCGCCATTGTTGGCCTGGCACTTGGCCAACTCCGCCACCATGTACGCAGCCTTGTCCCGGCAGGTGGTGTCCCCCGTCACGGCATACACCTGCGCCCACGCGGTGAGGAAGTGCCCCTGCATGTGGGTGCGGAAGGGGAACGTCGGCCCGTCCCAGCCGCCGTTGGAAGCGGCACCATTGGTGGACAACCGGTGGTTCGCACGGAAGTTGTACAGCAACCGGTCGACATCGACGAACCGCAGGTAGTTCCGCGTGCGGTTCTCGTTGTCCAGCCATCGGCTCGCGGTCAACCGGACCTGACCGAGTTCGAAAGGATAGGCGGACACCCCGATGTCGGCCCGGACAGGGGCGCTTGCTGCTCGGGCGGGCGAGGATCCGACGACGGATTCAGCGGCGGAGGCCACGGCCGTGGCCCCGGCCGCCTGCAGCAGCCGCCGTCGGCTGAGGGAGGAGGACATGTTGCACCCTTTCCGTGATCAAGGAAAGCGGATACCCGTGGTGCTGACATGGTCATGTAATACTCTGCTCATTTTTGCGCTGCCTTGTCGTTGGTGCAATCCCTCGCCCCTGCCTCCCGTGGCGTTTCGGAACGCGTTCACCGGGCTGCAGGGACTCCGCCCTGGCTGTCGGGTTCAGGCCGGGTACGGCAGGTCGGCCTCCGAGGTGCCGGCGGGTCGGGTGTGCACGGTTGCGTTCGGGCCGCCGATCCGCAAGCGCCACGGGTGCCGGCTGTCGGTGGTCACATGCAGGTGGTCGCCCCGGCGGCGCAGGTGGAAGCGGGCCGTCTCACCGGGGCCGTCGGTGCCGGGAATCACCACGGTGCGCTCGGCGCCGTCGGCGAAGGCGTGCACCCGCAGTTCGACGCCGTCCGCCCAGGCGGAGACCGGGTGCTGGTCGTCGGCGGCCAGCGCGATGACCGAGTCCGGGCGGGCCAGCAGCGGCAGGGTGTGGAAACCGTGCTGCTCACGGGCCCAGCGCGGACCGGTGACCTGCGCGCCCGTCAGCACATTGGTCCAGGTGCCTTCCGGCACGTAGTACTCGACTGTGCCGTCGTCGGTGAAGACCGGGGCGACGAGCAGGTCGTCGCCGAGCATGTACTGCCGGTCGAGGGTGGCGGCGGCCGGGTCGTCGGGAAACTCCAGCACCATGGCGCGCATCACCGGGACACCGGTGGTGTGCGCCTGCTGCGCGGCGCGCTGGAGGTACGGGGCGAGGCGGTGCTTGAGCAGGGTGAACTCGCGGGTGACGTCGACGGCCTCCTCGCCGTAGTCCCACGGCACGCGGTACGAGTTGCTGCCGTGCAGGCGGCTGTGCGAGGAGAGCAGCCCGAACTGCACCCAGCGCTTGAACACGGACGGGGTCGGGGTGCCCTCGAAGCCGCCGATGTCATGGCTCCAGAAACCGAAGCCGGACAGGCCGAGGGAGAGCCCGCCGCGCAGCGACTCGGCCATGGCGTTGAAATGGGACTCGCAGTCGCCACCCCAGTGGACCGGGTACTGCTGGCCGCCCGCCGTGGCGGAGCGGGCGAACAGCAGCGCCTCGCCCTCGCCTCGCTCGGCGCGCAGCAGTTCGAAGACGGCCTGGTTGTAGAGGTGGGTGTAGTAGTTGTGCATCCGCTCGGGGTCGGAGCCGTCGTGCCAGACGACGTCGGTGGGGATGCGCTCGCCGAAGTCGGTCTTGAAGCAGTCCACGCCCTGGTCGAGCAGCGTCTTCAATTTGCCGGTGTACCAGTCGCGCGCGGCCGGGTTGGTGAAGTCCACCAGGGCCATGCCGGGCTGCCACAGGTCCCACTGCCAGACGCTGCCGTCCGGGCGCCGCACCAGGTGGCCCTCGCGCATGCCCTCCTCGAACATCGCCGACTTCTGCGCGATGTACGGGTTGATCCAGGCGGAGATCCGCAGCCCCTGCTGCTTGAGCCTGCTCAGCATGCCGACCGGGTCGGGGAAGGTCTCCGCGTCCCATACGAAGTCGGACCACTGGTAGGCGCGCATCCAGAAGCAGTCGAAGTGGAAGACGCTGAGCGGGATGCCGCGCTCGGCCATGCCGTCGATGAAGCGGCCGACCGTGGCCTCGTCGTAGTCGGTGGTGAAGGACGTGGTCAGCCACAGGCCCAGTGCCCAGGCAGGCGGCAGGGCCGGGCGGCCGGTGAGCGCGGTGTAGCGTTCCAGGACCTGCTTCGGGGTCGGGCCGTGGACGACGAAGTACTCCAGTGACTGGTCCTCGACGCTGAACTGGACCTGGCCGACCGACTCGGAGCCGACCTCGTAGCTGACCTTGCCGGGATGGTTCACGAACACGCCGTATCCACGGTTGGTCAGATGGAACGGGACGTTCTTGTACGCTTGTTCGCTGCTGGTTCCGCCGTCGGCCTGCCAGATGTCCACACTCTGGCCGTTCTTGGTGAACGGGGTGAAACGCTCGCCCAGGCCGTAGACCTGCTCTCCGACGTCCAAGGAGAGCTGGCCGAGCATGTAGTGGCGGCCCTCGGCGTCGGTGACGAAACCGGTGCCGCGCTCGCCGGCGGAGGTCAGTACGCGTCCGTCAGCGGTGAACTCCAGCCGCCACGGCTGTTCCGTATCCACCCGTAGCGTCAGTTCGCCGGAGGAGAGCTCCAGCACCGCTCCGTCCCGGCGTACTTTGCCGGCGTCCGCATCGGCGCCGGGCAACGCGAACTCCGGTCCCCGGCGCACCGATCCGGCATGGTGGGTGGTCCGCACGCCGATGACTCCCTCGGCCGGGGACCAGCACTCCACCGTCAGGAGCGGGCTGTTGAGGGTCTGCCCGCGTCGGCTCACGTGTTTCACGGGTGCGTACAGCGTCATCCGGTGGTCATCGGCGTGGATGTCGGCGACCTCGGTGGCATAGCGGGCGGTGCAGCCCGGACGCATCAGCCAGTAGCCGTCTGTGAACTTCATCGGGCAGGTTCCTCCGTCCGCGCGCGGTGCGCGGTGATCAGCCCCCGGTACCAGTGGCAGCGGTCCTTGGGGCGCGGTTCAGGGTGTCGTGGTCGAGCGTCGCGATGGTGTGCGCTGGAGAGCCGGTGGTCCCTGCGCCCGAACGGGTCCGGGCGACGAGGACCAGGCCGAACGCGGGGCTGAAGAAGCCGAGTCCGGCACCGAGCCTTCCGGTGCCGGACTCCTGTGCGGCGACTCCCGCGCACATGGGGTCGATGTGGACCTCAGACGGAGAAGGTGACGCGCGCGAGCCGCACCGGGCCACGCAGTCCGAGGCGGACGTCGTGCACACCGGCCGGCACGACGACGGGGACGCTCACCGTGGAGTAGTCGTAGGGCCCGGCCGTACCCGGGGACAGCGTGAGCACTGCCAGTACCGGACCGTCACCCAGTGAGAGCTCGACCGTGCCCTCACCCGCGGCCTCCACCGTGATTCCGGCAGCTCCCGCTCCGAAATCACAGTCACGGAACACCAGCTCGCCCCCCACGCCGGCCACCGGGGCGACGGAGTCACCGGACGTCTTCGCGCGG
Organism: Streptomyces sp. NPDC059679; assembly: GCF_042734105.1. NCBI lineage: Bacteria > Bacillati > Actinomycetota > Actinomycetes > Kitasatosporales > Streptomycetaceae > Streptomyces > Streptomyces sp. NPDC059679. The sequence continues at coordinate 13,175 of NZ_JBHWES010000077.1, forward strand.
TCCACGATCTCCGTGTCGCTCTGGTCGTCGAAGTCCACCGCCTCCAGGCCACCCACCATGACCGGCCGGGGGAGGGACGGCTCGCCGTCGAGGTCGATGGTCCGGACCAGGCGGATGTCCTCGCTGGACGCTCCGACGAGGATCTCGTGGAGGCCCGGTGCCACCCGCTGACGTCCCTGCGCCACGTCCCAGAACGCGAACGCCGACATCGGCACCCGGAAGGCGATCTCCGTGACCTCGCCGGGCGCGAGCGTCACACGCTGGTGCGCGGCCAGTTCCCTGCGGGGCCGTGGCACCGACGGCTCGATGGCCCGGGTGTAGAGCTGGGCGACCTCGTCCGCGGTGACGTCACCGGTGTTGCGGACCGTGAAGGACACGTGCAGTGCCCCGTCCTCGACGCGAGTCGTGAGGCCTTCGTAGGAGAAGGACGCGTACGACAGGCCGTGGCCGAACGGGAAGAGCGGCGTGCCCTCGAAGTAGAGGTACGTCTGGCGGCCGCCGATCACGTCGTAGTCGAGGAGGTCCGGCAGGTCGGAGTCGTCGCCGTACCAGGTCTGCGGGAGGCGGCCGGCGGGGGAGACGTCGCCGGCCAGGATCCGGGCCAGGGCGCTGCCGGCCGCCTGGCCGCCGTGGGCCGTCCACAGCAGCGCCGGCACGTCCGCGTGGTCGACCGTGTACGGGTACGCCGACACCAGCGCCAGCACCGTGTTCGGGTTGGCCGTGCGGGCCGCGCGCAGCAGGCGCTCCTGGTGGCCGGGGAGGGCCAGGGTCGTACGGTCCTCGGTCTCGCGTCCGTTGATGTGCGGATCGTTGCCCCCGACCACCAAGACCACGTCCGCCTGCGAGGCGACCCGGCTCACCGCGTCCTCGCCGCTTTCGACGACCACGACCTCGAAGATCTCCCCGTTCCCTTCGGCGACCTTGACGCCGTCGGCGGCGACGGAGACGGGGTGCCCCGTACCGAGGTGCCGGAGAAGGTGCCCGTTCTCGTGCGGTTCCAGGCGGAACGTCTCCTGGACGATCCAGCCGCCGGGCTGGTCGGCGGAGGCTCGGACATGACCGTCCTCGGCGACGGAGAGATAGCGGCCGTCGGGGGCGCGCAGGGTCAGCACGCCCCCGCCCCAGTCGATGAGGGACAGCTCGGTGCCGGTCGCGTCGGTGGTGAGCGGGGGCAGGTCCGTCCGGCCCGCGAGCAGGGCCGGGTCGAGGGCGCCTTCCGCGCCGCGGACCTCGTCGTCGGCGTCCGTCTCGGGCACGTGCAGGAAGGTTCCGGCCGAGGTCTTCAGCAGGATCCGGTCCACGCCCTCCGCGAACCGCACCCGCTCCGAGCCGAACCGCTCGCGCAGGCCCTCCAACGGCGTGCGGCGGTGCAGGAGCGTGCCGCTGTACCAGTCGAGCTTGCACTCGTCGGCGAGCGGGCCGACCACGGCCAGCCGGGTGTCCGGGGCGAGCGGCAGCAGGCCGCCGTCGTTCTTGAGCAGCACGACCGCCTGCTCGGCGGCCTCCTGGGCGAGGGCGCGGTGGGCCGGGGTGTCGAAGTCCGTGGTGAGCGCGTGCGGGTCGTGCTCCGGGTCGAACTCGCCGAGGCGGAAGCGGACCGAGAGCTGGCGGCGGACCGCCGCGTCGATGTCCGACTCGGTCAGCAGGCCCTTGTCGAGGGCGCCGCGTACCCGTGCGGTGATCTTCGAGCTGTCGGTGCCGTGGTCGGTGAAGCTGTCGACGCCGGCCCGCAGCGCGGCGGCCGTCGCCTCCTCGTGGGTGTCGAAGTAGTGCTCGGAGTCGACCAGGTTCGAGGGCGCGCCCGCGTCCGAGCAGACCAGCAGGTCCTCGTCGGTCCAGGTGCGCAGATGCTCGCGCAGATAGGGCGAGACATGGTTCGGGCGGCCGTTGACCAGGTTGTACGCCGGCATCACCCCGGCCACGGCGCCCGCCTCGACCGTCTCGCGGAAGGCGCGCAGGTCGTATTCGCGCAGGACGCGCGGGCGGACCGAGGAGGACGTGACGTCGCGGCCCGTCTCGTTGTTGTGGGCCAGCCAGTGCTTGAGGACGGGCGCGGTGCGCCAGTACGTCGGGTGCTCGCCGCGCAGGCCGTGTGTGTAGGCGGTGGCGATGGCCGAGGTGAGCTTCGGGTCCTCCGAGTAGCCCTCCTCGTTCCGGCCCCACAGAGGGTGGCGCAGCAGGTTCACGGTCGGGGCCCAGACGTTCAGCCCCACGCGGTCGTCGCGGGCGCGCATCGCCCGGACCTCCTTGGACACCGCCTCGCCGACCCGCCGTACGAGATCCGTGTTCCAGGTCGCACCCAGGCCCACGGACTGCGGGAAGACGGTGGCCGGACCCATCCAGGCCACGCCGTGCAGGGCCTCCTGGCCGGTGCGGAACGCGGCGACGCCGAGCCGCTCCACGGCGGGCGCGCACTGGTGCAGGAATCCGATCTTCTCGTCGAGGGTGAGCCGCGACAGGAGGTCGTCGACGCGCTTCGCGAACGGCAGGTGCCGATCGCGGAAGGGCGGAACTGGCGGCGTGTGTGCGGTCACTTGGGGGTCCCCTTGCGATGGAGCGGTGCAAACGCTTTCGAAGCGCTTCGATGCTCAGTCGACTCGGGGGTGGGTGTCAAGACACCCCGGCGCAATATCTTCGACCCCTGACCGTTATTCAGGTGAGATAAGAGTGTGGTCGGGTCCCTCCGCAGCTCCGAGGAATCTTTGTTTCGACTCTTGTGCACCCCAATACCTTCACTTAACCTCGCAGCAACATCGAAGCGCTTCGACTGCGAGGCCGCCCATCTGTGGGGTGGGCGCCCCTTGGTAGTGGTCGGAGGACTGCTTCAGCTCAGCCAGTTCCACTCCGGACACTACAACCGACGGCCCACCGCCGGGTGTCCAGGTGCGCCATGAAGGGTTGACGCAATGACGCCGAATGCCGCCTCCATCCCCTCCGGACCCAGCCGGAGAAGCTTCCTCGCTTCCACGGCGGTCGTCACCGCAGCGGTAGCCGGCGGGATGCCGCTGCTCACCGCCTGCGGCGGTTCGGACAGCGGATCGCGAGAGGGTGCCACGTCGGGCAAGGCAGCGGACAAGCTGCTCCCGACGTACGTCGCCAGCAAGACCGCTGCCAAGCCGGACCTTCCGCCGAAGAACGGTTCAGCGGCCGGCTACACCAGCAAGGTCGACCTCGCGAAGCTGGTTACCTCGGTCCCGGACAAGCTCGGCACCGGCGCCCCCTTCAAGATCATGTCCCCGTTCTGGGGCTCCCCGCCGAAGCCTGGATGCGCCTACTACACGGCGCTCGACGCCGCGGCGGGCACCAAGATCACCTGGCAGAACCAGGACGGCATCACCTACGGCGAGAAGCTCGGCGCCGTCCTCGCCTCCAGCTCCATACCCGACATGGTGGTCGTGCCGAGCTGGGAACTGGTCGGCAAGATCGCGAGCGCGGTCACCGCGAAGTTCATGGACCTCGGCCCCTACCTGGCGGGCGACAAAGTCAAGAAGTACCCGAACCTGGCCGCGATACCGTCCGACGCCTGGCGCATGTCCATCTTCGGCGGCGCGCTGCGCGGCATCCCGATGCCCGCCGCTCCCGCGCCCGGCATCGTGCCCTACTACCGCAAGGACATCTTCGACAAGAAGGGCTACACCGTTCCCAAGTCGCCCGATGAGTTCCTGAGTTGGGCCAAGGAAGCAACCAGCCCCAAGGCCAAGGTGTGGGCCTGTGGTGACATGAGGTGGGCGGCGGCGGCCATCTTCGGTCTCCTCCCTGCCGGGCCGCTCGGCTGGAACATCGGGGACGACGGCAAGCTGACGTACCGCATCGAGCACCCCGAGTACCTCGAACACCTGGAGTGGGTCCGCAAGCTGTTCGACGCGGGCGTGGTCCATCCCGACGACAAGGCCAACACGGGCGACCCCGTCCAGCGGTTCACCGCCGGGCAGATCCTGGTCGTCTGCAGCGACACCTCCGCCTGGTACGGCAAGACCGCCGAGCAGGCGAAGTCCAATCCGGACTTCGATATGGAGGGCATGGACTACTTCGGCGCCGACGGCGGCAACCCGACGCTGTACGCCGGCCCGCCCGCCACCATCTGGTCGATGATCCGCAAGGGCGCCTCGAAGGAGACGATCGAGAACGCGCTGGCCGCCGCCAACTTCGCGGCCGCGCCCTATGGCACCAAGGAGCGGATGTTCGTCGACTACGGCGTCGAGGGCACCCACTACACGGTCAAGGACGGCGTCCCGGTCAAGAACGACAAGGGCAACCAGGAGGTGGTCAACGCCTGGGTGATGCTGGCGGCCCCGGCTCCCTACCTGGCCCACCCCGACCTCCCCGAGATCGCCCGCAAGCAGGTCGAGTGGCAGCAGCGGCAGGGTGCCTTCGTGAAGAAGACGTCCACCTACGGCATGAACATCGTCGAACCGGCCCGCTACGCGACCCTCTCCAGCCAGTTCGAGCAAATGGAGATCGACTTCGTGCGCGGCCACAAGAAGCTGTCCGATGTGCAGCAGGCCATCTCCACCTGGAAGTCCTCCGGTGGCGACAAGCTGCGCGACTGGTACAAGAAGCTTCTCGAGAAGAACGGCAGCGCCAACTGATGTCGCTCACGGCCGGGAGCCGTCCCGACGGGACCCGTCCCCCCGCGGCCGTCGAGGAGCCGACGGCCGCGGTCGCCCCCGCGGCGGCGAAGGACCAGGTGCCACGCAGGACGAACAAGGCCGGCAAGACGGGCAAGGCCGGCAAGGTCCCCTGGCGGATCCGGCTGCGCCGCGACCGCGCGCTCATCCTGATGACCTTGCCCGTCATCGCCCTGCTCCTCCTCTTCAACTACGTCCCCCTGCTCGGCAACGTCGTCGCCTTCCAGGAATACGATCCGTACGTCTCCAGCAACGGCATGACGGCGATCTTCCACAGCCCCTGGGTGGGCGTGGAGCAGTTCTCGCGGATGCTCGACGACCCGCTGTTCTGGAGCGCCACGAAGAACACCATCGTCCTGTTCGTGCTCCAACTGGTGCTGTTCTTCCCGGTGCCCATCGTCCTCGCGCTGGTCATCAACAGCGTGATCCGGCCCCGGGTGCGGGCCGTGGCGCAGGCGATCATGTATCTGCCGCACTTCTTCTCGTGGGTCCTCGTGGTCACCGTGTTCCAGCAGATTCTCGGTGGCGCGGGCATCATCGCGCAGACCCTGGAGAAGCACGGGTGGAGCGGGTTCGACCTGATGACCAACGCGGACCTCTTCAAGTATCTGGTCATCGGGCAGAGCGTGTGGAAGGACGCCGGCTGGGGGATCATCGTCTTCCTCGCGGCTCTGTCCGCCGTCAGCACCGATCTGTACGAGGCCGCCGCCATGGACGGCGCGGGGCGCTGGCGACGCATGTGGCATGTCACGCTGCCCGCGCTGCGCCCGGTGATCGCGCTGCTGCTGGTCCTGCGGGTGGGCGACGCGCTGAGCGTCGGATTCGAGCAGTTCCTGCTCCAGCGGTGGGCGGTGGGTGCGGGGGCCAGTGAGGTCCTCGACACCTATGTGTGGAACGTGGGCATCCAGAACGGCGACTTCAGCTATGCGGCCGCGGTCGGCCTCGTCAAGGGAGTCATCGGAGTGTGTCTCGTCCTGGGTGCGAACAAGGTCGCGCACCTGCTCGGCGAGCAGGGGGTGTACAAGAAGTGAGCCTCAACACGCAGCTCATCCGCAGCCTGAAGGCTCCCCCCCGCCCCGCGTGGGAGGAGCCGCCGAGCAAGATCGGACTCACCGCCAAGGGCGGCTTCCTCCTGCTCTGCTGCCTGGGGGTGCTCGGTCCGCTGTGGATCGTGATCGTCACCAGCCTCTCTCCCAAACCCGTGATCGACCGGGTCGGCGGCCTGGTCGTGATCCCCGAGGGCATCACCTTCATCAACTACACCGAACTGCTCAGCGGCGGCCAGGTCAGCCGCGCGATCATGGTCTCGGTCGGTGTGACGCTCTTCGGCACGCTGTTCTCGATGACAGTGTCGGTGTTCGCGGCCTACGGGCTGTCCCGGCCGGGCAGTCTTGGGCACCGGTTCTTCCTGATGACCATGATGGCGACCATGTTCTTCGGAGCCGGGCTCATTCCGACGTACCTTCTGGTGCAGTCGCTGGGCCTCACCGACAGCTATCTGTCGCTGGTCCTGCCGAGTGCGGTCAGTGTCTTCAACATCCTCGTCCTGCGGGCCTTCTTCATGGGGATCTCCCCCGAGCTCACCGAGTCCGCCCGCATCGACGGCGCCAGTGACCTGCGCATCCTGCTGACCATCATCATGCCGCTGTCGCGGGCTGTGCTGGCCGTCATCTCCCTGTTCTACGCGGTCGGCTACTGGAGCGCCTGGTTCAACGCCTCCATCTACCTCACCGACCAGGAGATGATGCCGCTGCAGAACGTGCTCATCCAGCTGGTCCAGAAGAACACCCAGGCACCGACTGGCCTTCAGCAAGCGGTCCACACCGGGCAACTCTCCGCCCTGGGACTGCAGATGGCCGTCATGGTCCTCGCGCTGATCCCCGTCGCGGTCGCCTCCCCCTTCGTACAGCGGCACTTCAAGAAGGGCATGCTCACCGGAGCCATCAAGGGCTGAGCCTCCTGGGCTCCGAGTCCCGCCGTAGGGCCGGCCGTCGTGCGCTGCCCGCGGCTCCGCCATGGCTGGTCGCACAGGTCCCGGAGCTCCCTGGCCCTTGCTCAACTTCCCCTTCGTCAAGACCGAGGTATGTCATGAGCACGTTCCACCTCAGCAGACGTTCCGTTCTCGCCGGTTCCGCTGCCGCCGCCGCGGTCGTCTCCCTGCCGACGGTTTCGGGGCGGGCGCAGGCTGAGGCTCCCGCGGCCGTCGCCAAGAGCGGCTACCGGTGGCGCAGCGTCGCCATGGGCGGCACCGGTTTCATCACCGGCGTCCTCTTCCACCCCGCCGTCCGCGGCCTCGCCTACGCCCGCACCGACATCGGGGGCGCCTACCGCTGGGACGACCTGGCCGAAAGCTGGATCCCGCTGACCGACCACCTCGGCTGGGACGACTGGAACCTCCTCGGCGTCGAGGCCATGGCCGTCGACCCGGCCCACCCGGACCGGGTCTACCTGGCCCTCGGCACGTACACCCAGGCGTGGGCCGGCAACGGGTCCGTGCTGCGGTCCGAGGACCGGGGTGCCACCTGGAAGCGCACCGACCTCACCGTGAAGCTCGGCGGCAACGAGGACGGGCGCGGATGCGGTGAGCGCCTGCTCGTCGACCCGCGGAACGGGGACACCCTGTGGCTCGGCACCCGGCACGACGGGCTGCTCAAGTCCACCGACCGGGGCGCCACCTGGAAGGCGGTGAGCTTCCCGGCCACCCCGAGCGCCACCGGCCAGGGCGTCACCCTCCTCGCCGCCGCGGGCCGCAGCGTCTACGCCGGCTGGGGCGACTCCGACGGCACGGCGGGCAAGCCCAACCTGTACCGCACGTCCGACGGGAAGACCTGGGAGCCGGTCCCCGGGCAGCCCACCGGCACGGCCGCGAAGGTGCCGGTCCGCGCCGCGTACGACCGCCTCACGCGCGAGCTGTACGTGACGTACGCCAACGCCCCCGGCCCCAACGGCCAGTCGGACGGCAGCGTGCACAAACTGCGCACCGCCGATGGCAAGTGGACCGATGTCACGCCGGTGAAGCCGGGCGGAACCGCGACAGACGGGTCCACCGACGCCTTCGGCTACGGCGGTGTCGCCGTCGATGCCCGTCGGCCCGGGACGCTCGTCGTGTCCACGAACAACCGCTGGGCGGAGATCGACACCGTCTTCCGTTCCACCGACGGCGGCCGCACCTGGAAGTCCCTGAAGGACAACGCCGTCCTCGACGTCTCCGAGACCCCCTACCTCACGTGGGGTGGCGACAAGCCCAAGTTCGGCTGGTGGATCCAGGCCGTCGGCCTCGACCCGTTCGACTCCGAGCACGTCGTCTACGGCACCGGCGCCACCCTGTACAGCACGCGTGACCTCAAGCACTGGGCCCCGCAGATCCGGGGCCTGGAGGAGGCGTCCGCACTCCAGCTGCTCTCCCCGCCGACCGGGGAGGCACACCTGATCAGCGGCAACGGGGACATCGGCGTGATGTACCACGACCGGCTCACGGCGTCGCCATCGCGAGGTATGGCCACCAATCCCGTGTTCGGGTCGAACACCGGGCTCGCGCTGGCCGCGGCCAAGCCGTCGTACGTCGTGCGGACCGGCGGGAGCAGCAGCGCCAACGGCGCCTGGTCGAACGACGGCGGCAAGACCTGGGCGCCCTTCGAGACACAGCCGGCCGCCGCCAAGGACGCCTCGGGGCCGATCGTCACCAACGCCGACGGCAGTGTGCTGCTGTGGTCCTTCGGCACCACCTCCCCGGCCCACCGCTCGACGGACAACGGCGCCACCTGGTCCGAGGTCAGCTCCCTGCCGAAGGGCGCCGTCCTGGTCGCGGACCCCGTGGACCCGACGTGCTTCTACGCCTTCGACACCGCCACCGGCACGCTCCACGCCAGCACCGACAGCGGCCTGACCTTCACCGCGCGGGCCACCGGCCTGAGTTCGGGCGACACGGAGTTCCGGCTGACCGCGGCCCCGGGCCGCTCCGGCGACCTGTGGCTGAGCCTCAAGGCGAACGGGCTGTACCGCTCCACCGACGGCGGCGAGACCGTCACCAAGGTCGGCAGCTGCGCCGCCTCGTACACCCTCGGATTCGGCAAGGCCGCCGAGGGCGCCTCCTACCCGGCGATCTACATGGTCGGCTCCACCGAGACGGTCATCGGCGTCTACCGCTCGGATGACGAGGCGAAGACCTGGGTGCGGATCAACGACGACCAACATCAGTGGGGCTGGATCGGCCGGGCCGTCAGCGGCGATCCGCGCGTCTACGGCCGCGTGTATGTCGCCACCAACGGACGCGGCGTGCAGTACGGGGAGCCCACCTGATGCCCGACCTCAGTGACGCGACAGGCGGCCGCCTGCTCTTCGGCGGCGACTACAACCCCGAGCAGTGGCCGGAGGAGACCTGGCACGAGGACGTCCGGCTGATGAAGGCGGCCGGGGTCAACTCGGTCACCCTCGGCGTCTTCTCCTGGTCGACGCTGGAACCGCAGCCGGGCGCCCGGGAGTTCGGCTGGCTGGACACCCTGATGGACCTGATGCACGAGGGCGGCATCGGCGTCGTCCTCGCCACGCCCACCTCCTCACCCCCGCCCTGGATGGGCCGGCTGCACCCGGACACCCTGCCCGTCACCGAGGACGGCCGCACCGAGTGGTGGGGCGGCCGGCAGCACTTCTCGCACTCCAGCGCCACCTACCGGCGCTACGCCGCCGCCATCACCGAGGACCTCGCCGCCCGCTACGGCCGCCACCCCGCCCTGACCATGTGGCACATCAACAACGAGTACTGCACCTTCGACTACGGCGACCAGGCCGCGGCCGCCTTCCGTCGCTGGCTGCGCGAGAAGTACGGCACCCTCGACGCCCTCAACGAGGCATGGGGCACCGCCTTCTGGAGCCAGGGCTACGACACCTGGGACGGCATCCTGCCGCCCCGCCTGCCCCACTACATGCGCAACCCCGGCCAGGTGCTGGACTTCAGGCGCTTCACCTCCGACATGCTCCTGGAGTGCTACGTCGCCGAGCGGGACATCGTCCGCCGCCACACCCCGCACCTGCCGGCCACCAGCAACTTCATGCCGCTGTGGCTCGGCCAGGACGCCTGGCGCTGGGCGGAGGAGGAGGACGTCGTCTCCGTCGACATCTACCCCGATCCGCGCGACCCGCTGGGCGCCCAGAGCGGCGCACTCGTCCAGGACATGACCCGCTCCCAGGCACGCGGGCCGTGGATGCTCATGGAGCAGGCGGCCGGGCCCGTCAACTGGCGGGGCGTGAACCACCCCAAGCCACGCGGCCTCAACCGGCTCTGGTCCCTCCAGGCGGTGGCCCGGGGCGCCGACGCCGTCTGCTACTTCCAGTGGCGGCAGTCCCGGCAGGGCGCGGAGAAGTTCCACTCCGGCATGGTCAGCCACGCCGGGGAGGAGGGCCGGACCTACCAGGAGGTCAAGCAACTCGGCGCGGACCTCGCGCGGATCGCCCCGGACGTCTCGGGTCGGCACGGCACCGCCGGCATCGCCGTCCTGCACGACTGGAACTCCTGGTGGGCCGGCGCCCAGGACGGCCGCCTGTCCACCCAGGCGGACTACCCGGATGTCCTGCGCGCCTGGCACCGAGCCCTCTGGCAGGCCCACCTCACCACCGACTTCGCCCACCCCGAGCACGACCTGACGCCGTACCCGGTGGTCGTCGTGCCGCAGCTGTACGCGCTCACCGACGCGGCGATCGACAACCTCCTCGCCTACGTCCGCGGCGGCGGGACCCTCGTGTGCGGCTTCCAGACCGGCGTCGCCGACGAGGACGACCGGGTCCGACCCGGCGGCATGGACGCCCGGCTGCGCGAGCTGTTCGGCATCCGGACCCTGCACGAGTGGTGGCCGCTGGGCGCCGGGGAGACCGTCACCTGCGAGGGCTTCCGGGCGTCCCTGTGGTCCGAGGAGCTGGAGGCCGACGGCACCGCCGAGGAGAGCGTGCCGTACGAAGGCGGTGAACTCGACGGACTGCCCGCCGTCCTGCGCAAGGGCCGGGCCTGGTACGTCTCCACGCTCCCGGAGCCGGAGGCGCTGCGCGACCTGCTGGCCCGGATCGCCTCCGGCGCGGGCGTCCGGCCGGTGCTCGACGGCCTCCCCGAGCAGGTCGAGGCCGTACGCCGGGGCGAGGTGTTGTTCGTGCTCAACCACGGCCGCGAACCGGTGACCGTGGAGGTGCCCGGCACCCACCACGACCTGCTGACGGGGGAGGCCGTCACCGACCGGGTGACCCTCGGCCGCTACGGCGTGGCGGTGCTCCGGCCATGACCGCGATCAACGGGCCGGTCCACGGCACCTGGGAGCCGCACCCGGCCGCGCGCTGGGAGGACGGCTTCCTGAGCGGCAACGGCCATCACGGCGCCCTTGCGTTCGGGGAGCCGGACGACGAGCGGGTCGTCGTCACGCATCACACCCTGGTACGGCCGGGCGGCGACGGTGAGCACCGCCGGCCGCCCCGGCTCGCCGCCGAACTGCCCGCACTGCAGGACCGCCTCCTGGCCGGCGACCGCACCGCCGCGGAGGGCTTCACCGACGGCCGTCCGATGCAGTGGGTACGGCCCTTCCACCCCGCCTTCCAGGTCCGCCTGGCTCGCTCCGCCGCAGGCCGCCACGACTACCGCCGCGACGTCGACTTCACGACGGGCGTCGTACGGGCGACCTGCGCCGGCTGGAGAAGCCGGGTCTTCGTCTCCCGCGCCGACGACGTGATCGTCCAGCACATCACGGCGCCCGGCCTCACCCTCGACATCTCCCTGGACCACCGCCTCCCCGGCGCCCCCGCCCACCTGGCCGTCGGCCACGGAGCCGTCGTCACCCCCGAGGGCGCCCTGCTGAGCCTGCGCGCCCGCTACCCCGACAGCCACCTCGCCTTCACCGGCGTCACCCTGGTCGTCGTCACCGGCGGCACGACGACCCTCGCCCCGCCTCACGCGCACGTCGAGGGCGCCCGGTCCGTAACTCTCCTCACCCGGGTCCGGCGGCACACCGGCGAACTCGATGTGACGGTGGAAGGCCGGGCCCTGCGCGACCTGCCGACGGAGTACGACGAACTCCTCGAACGCCACGTCGCCCTGCACCGCACCGCCTACCAGCGAGTCACCCTCGATCTCGCCGCCGGTGCGGCCGCACGGGCCCTGCCGGGCTCGGAGTTGCTGAAGAGACCGCGGGACGCCGCCCTGCTGGAGCGCCTCTTCGCGGCCGGCCGCTACCACCTGCTGTCCGCCGGCGGCCTCTTCCCGCCCCGCCTGACCGGCCTGTGGACCGGCGACTGGAACACCGCCTGGTCGGGCGCGTTCACCAACGACGCCAACCTCAACCTCCAGACCGCCTCCGCCGCGGCCGCCGCCCTCCCCGAGGTCACCGAGGCCCATGCCGCGCTGATCCACCGCCAGCTCCCGGACTGGCGGGACAACGCCCGCGCGGTCTTCGGCGCCCGGGGCGTGGTCGCCCCCGCCCACACCGACGGCGAGTCGGGCCACTCGTACCACTTCAACCGCGAGTACCCCCTGCACCTGTGGACCGCGGGCGCCGACTGGCTGCTCAAGCCGCTCGTCGACCACGACGAGACCCACGGAACCAGCGACCTGCGCACCGCGTCCGCCCTCGCCGAAGTCGCCCTGTTCTACGAGGACTTCCTCACCCGCACCGATGACGACGGCCACCTCGTGGTCGTTCCCTCCTACTCACCCGAGAACCGCCCCGCAGGCGCGAGCTGGGGCACGATCAACGCCGCCATGGACCTCTCGGCGGCCCGCCACGCCCTGCTCACCGCGGCCGACTACCACCCGGACACCCCGGAAGCCGACCGCTGGCGAGCTCTCGCCGAGCGGCTCCCGCCACATCGGATCAACGAGGACGGCGCCCTCGCCGAATGGGCCTGGCCCGGCCTCCTGGACTCCTACGACCACCGTCACCTCAGCCACCTCTACGGCGTCTGGCCGCTCGACGAGATCACCCCCTACGACACCCCCCACCTCGCGGCCGCCGCCCACCGCGCCCTCGAGCTGCGCGGCGCCGAGAACGACTCCGCGCACGGCCACCTCCACCACGCGCTCATCGCCGCCCGGCTCCGGGACGGCGAACGCGTCGCCCGCGCCCTCGGCCAGGTCCTGGACGGCGACTTCTTCCACGCCTCCCTGATGAGCGCCCACTACCCGAACCGCCACGTCTACAACGCGGACGCCGCGCACACCCTGCCCGCCGTACTGATCGAGATGTTGCTCCAGTCGACCCCCCACCGACTGGCCCTCCTGCCCGCGCTGCCGCCCGCTCTCCCGGCGGGCCGACTCATGGGCGTGCGCACGCGATTCGGCGCCGAGGCCGAACTGACCTGGGGGCCCGACGGGGCGACGGCGGTCCTGAGGCCGACTCGCACCGTCCGCATCGAAGTCAGATCTCCTTCCGGCGACGCGGAGCTGATCGATCTTGTCGCCGGAGAGGACCACGTCCTCAGCATGGGGGCGTGGTAGCACCCCGATCGGATTTCCGCCACTATGAAGAGTGTGTCCCTGCGGCTGGACGAGCCGCCCGAGGTGGTGAACGCCGGTGTCGGCGTCCACGGCGTCTCCACCGCCTATGAGGTCTTTCGGTTGTCCGACCTGTGGAGCTCCACCTGTACAGCTATGTGGGTGAGCTGTCCGCGCACATCACCCGGCTGACCGCCGCCAAGCGTCCTGGGCGCCGGCACCCCGTCGTGGCCAGCCCAGGCGTACACCGAGGAGCATCTGGCCGGCCCGGCGTCCGTGCCCGCAATCGCTCGCGCGGCCGGGGTCTCGCATCCGCGTCTGACCCGTCTGTTCCGCGCCGAGACCGGCCTTACGGTCATCGCCGATCTTCAGTCGTTCAACATCCAGGGTGTTGCCCAGGCCGGCCGCGCGGAGTGGTTCGACAGATGATCCGGGTCGACAGGTAGCGGCCGTCGAGCGTCGCCAGAACGGTGGACGTGCCGTCCGGCCCCTCGGTGCCGAAGGAGACGACGTCGGGGCCGGTGCGCGCGTCGTGCGGAGCCGGCGGTTCGGTGACCCTGACCCAGAGGACCGCCACCGGCCCGGTGGGCAGGGGCTGGGAGGTCACGACGGTGCTCAGCGAGCCGACGCGCGCGATCACCCGGACGTCCGTGGCGGATGCCTCGATCTCGTAGTGATGCCGCTCGTCGAGGCGGACGGCGAGGCCGCCACGTCCCGACGCCGCGTCGACCAGGGTGCGTGCCCGGAACGTCACGTGCTGCTGGCTGCGGCCGGCGAACACGACGTCCGGCTCGTCCAGGGAGCCGCCGCGAGTCCGCAGCGTCAGCCAGCCGGGGCGCTCCTTGCCGGGCACGCCCGGCGCCCAGACGGGGTCCGACCAGGGGCCGGCGGGGTCGGTGGCGGTGACGATCAGGTTGCCGCCGCCCTTGCGCACGTTGGTGACGATCAGCCAGAAGCGGCCGTCGTGATGGCGCAGGTTGGGGGCGTAGATCCCCGCGGATGACGGCATGTCGGCCGGCAGAGACAACTGCTCGGGCCGGTCCAGGGCGTTGCCGATCTGTCGCCAGTGCACCAGGTCGCGACTGTGGAAGAGAGGTACGCCGGGGAAGTACTCGAAGCTGGAGCAGGCGAGGTAGTAGTCGTCGCCGACCCGGCAGATGCTGGGGTCGGGGTGGAAGCCGGGAACCACGGGATTGTCGAACGTGCTGTCCACCTGGTGCTGGTGGGGCACCTGCTGTGTCTTTTCGTCGGGTGAGGCGTTGTGCCGGCAGCTCATGACGCGTCCGGCACGATGGGGGCGATACGGAGAGCACGGCCCTGCCGAAGAGCTGAGCGGGCCGGGGGAGAGCCCCGGGTGCCGGGGTCGGCACCCGGGGCGAGGGGCCGTCAGCCGACGGTGCCGGTCACCGAGGATCCGGACTTCGTCACGCGGTACGTCACGGTGGCTCCGCTCCAGAAGTGGAAGGTGAGCGTCGCCTGTGCGTTGTCACGCAGTGAGTTGACGAACTTGGTGGTGAGCAGGAGAGCGTTGCCCGGGTAGTCGGGGGAGAAGGACTCGTTGAACTCCTGGTAGGGAGACCAGTTGACCGGGCCGGCGTTGCTGCCGTCGGCGTACGTGGCCTCCATGGTCGCCAACTGGTCACCGCGGAACTGGGTGGGGATGGTGAGTCCGCTGGTGCCGCCGGTCGCGTTGGAGAGCACCGGCCTGTCGTACGTGGTCACGTAGATCTTCCAGGGGAGGCCTTGGGAGAACCGGGCCTCGATCGTCGCGTTGACCCCGTAGTCGCGGTTGCCTGCCAGCCGGGTCAGCGCGGCAGCCGTGAGCGTGAGCTGGTTTCCGGAGACGGTGTAGTCCCGGCCCTGGACGAGTGCCGTGTTGCCCTGCCACAGTCCCCGGAAGCCGGTGCCATTGGGGTTCAGGGCGAGCGTCTGGGCCGTGATCGCACTCGACTTCGCCAGGAAGACCCGGTCCGAGGACGCGGTTCCCGAGCGCGTGGTCCAGCTCGACTTGATCTGGTTGATCAGGGCGGGGTCGGTCCACTGGAGCGTGGAGCGGTTCAGGAAGGCGAAAGTTCCGGGGTCCCACAGGGCCGTGGTCACTCCGGCGGCGCGGGCCTCGTAGCCGAACTGTTCGAAGTACTTCAGCGCCTCGCCCCGTTCGACCCGCGCGGGGTGGTTGCGGTCGGGGTACGACAGCAGGCCGTACTCGCCGAGGTAGACGGGGGTTCCCTTGGAGGTGAGGGTGTTGCGGATCCGGGTGAAGGAGTCGGTCATGTCCTTCTGCGCGGTGGCGTCGAACTTGGTGCCGCCCGCGACGTTCACGCTGAACGGGTACCAGCCGTAGTAGTGCACGGTCGCCACGAGGTTGGCGTCGTTCAGCGACTTCATCTCGCTGACCAGGGCGTCCAGGAATTCCTGGCCGGCATTGGTGTGCAGGGTGGGCAGCATGAGCAGGCGGGTCGCGTTGTTGCCGCCGGACTGCCGCACCACGGTGTGGAACGCGGTGTTCAGTTCGTTGTTGTACTGGATACCCTGGGCGTCAGTGGTGTTGTTGAACTGCGGCTCGTTGTTGCTCTCGAAGAGCAGCGTCCGCGGGGAGTCCCTGAACTTGGCGGCGATCTGGGTCCAGGTGGCCTTGAAACGGGCCAGGACGTTGTCGTGGTCGGTGGGCATGTTCGCGATCCACTGCCACGAGTCGTGATGGACGTTGATCACGACGTGGAGACCGTCGGCCAGTGCCCAGTCGACCACCTGCTTGACGCGGTTCATCCAGGTCGCGTCGATCGTGTAGGGGGCGGTGGAAGACTGGTGGTCGGTCCACGTCACGGGGATCCGGACACTGCGGAAGCCCTGGGACCTGAGGGTGTCGAACAGGGCCTTGGTGACCGGCGGGTTGCCCCAGGACGTCTCGTCGGGGATGGCGTCCAGGGTGTTGCCCAGGTTCCAGCTGGGCTGCATCGCGGCCACCGTGTCCATCGGGCCGGCGGCAGGCCGGGGCTTTCCTGTCAAGGACGCGTCCTTGTGGCCCGATGCGGCGAAGGCCGTGGTGCTGGTCAGCCCGATCGCGACGACCAGCGCCAGGAAGAGACTGAGCACACGGCCGGGGCCGCGACTGCGGCGGCCGGTGGGGACTTGCGTTCTCTTCATCTCTGCCCTTTCTGTCGGCCGGGCGGGGTTCCGCCCGTTGGCGGGATGAAGCGGCAGATGGCCACCGGAGGAGCCCGTCGTCTCAGGGCGCGTCCGGCACCGTGGGGGCGAGGCGGAGCAGCACGGCGGACGGAGCCGTGGGGAGCGTGAGCGTGAGGTCGGCGGTCCCGGGGTCCCAGGAGGGAACGGCCTGGCTCGCGGTGGGGTAGAGGACGTCGACGCGGGCCGCGGAGCCGTGGAGGTGAGGCAGGGGGAGAGTGGTGGTGGCCTCGGCGCCGGGGCGGCGCCAGACGGTGAGGTACGTGGTGTCGGGGGTGTGCAGGGCCAGGGCGAGCCACGGGTCGTTCCAGGCCGGCAGACCGAGCGGCCACGCGGGGACGGCCCGCGCCAGGTCGGTGCGGATGGCCTTGTACACACCGATGGCCTCGTGGACCAGGGCCCGGTCCTCGGATCGCAGGTCCGGAAGCATTCCCGACAGGTGAACGCGGCCGAGTAGGGCGTTGGCCATGGTGAAGGCCACCTCGTCCGAGGAGTCCTCCGGTCGTGGGTAGGCCCATACGGCGCCCTGTTCGGGGGTGACCGCGGTGGGCGCGGAGGCGGCGATGGGAGCGTACAGCTGGAGGTTCTGCTGGTCGCTCGTGGACTGCAACTGCAGCCGTGACAGCAGCCCGTAGTCCCAGCGCATGCCGCCGGAGGAGCAGTTCTCCACCACGAGGTGCGGATAGCGGTCCAGGACGCCGTCGAGCCAGTCGAGGTGGGCGCGGTTGTGGCCGAGCAGGCCGGCGCCCGGGGTCTCGCCGGGGTGGGCGCTGGTGCCGGAGCCGGGATCGATGTTGTGGTCGAGCTTGAGGTAGCCGACGCCCCACTCGCCGACCAGGCGGTCCACGACCTGGTCCAGGTGGGCACGGGCGGCGGGGTGGCGCAGATCCAGGTGGTGGCGGCTGGTCTCGGTGACGCGGACGCCGTCGCGGCGGAAGAACGCCTCGTCGGGCAGGGACTTGGCCATGGGGCTGCGTACGCCGATCACTTCGGGCTCCAGCCACAGGCCGGGCACCATACCGCGCTCCCGGATGCGGTCCAGCACCTCGTGGATCCCGCGGTCCCCGGGGAAGCGGGAGGCGGCCGGCTCCCAGGCGCCGACGCTGTCCCACCAGCCGCCCTTGTCGCCGTCGTACCAGCCGGCGTCGATCACGAAGTACTCCGCGCCCGCCTCGGCCGCCGCGTCGATCAGTGGCAGCAGCTTCTCGGTGGTGGGATCTCCCATCAGGCAGTTCATGTAGTCGTTGAAGATGACGGGGAGGCGCTGGTGGTCGGGGTGCGGGCGGCGGATCGCACGGCGGTAGCGGGTGAGTGCGGCGAACGCGTCGTCCGGGCCGCCGTCGGGGCTGAAGGCGAGGGCGACGGGGACGGTGCGGAACTCGTCGCCGGGCTCCAGACGATGGCGCCAGCCGTGGTGGGTGTCGTTGGGGCCGAGCAGCGCCACGTAGGCCAGCTCGTCGCGTTCACCGCACTCCCAGTGCCAGCCGCCGCCGTTGTGCTCGATCTGCCACAGCCAGGTGCGGCCCGAGCGGCGGTCGGCCAGGCCGCCCATGGGCAGTCGGCCACAGCTGGACCACACGCCCCGTCCGGTCTGGGTGAACTCCCCCTTGCCGTTGTGGTAGACGACGTGGTCGTTCAGGACGGGGGAGGTCACACGCATCGGCTTGCGCTGCCAACGGCATTCTGCGACCCAGTCGTTCTCCGCCCACAGCAGGTCCGCGTCCCCGATGGCTTCCGGACCGTCCGCGAGGCAGCCGACTACGAGGGAGGAGACCGACTCCAGGTGCAGCGCGGCCTGCCCTTCGTTGCGCAGGACCACCTCGCCGCGCAGTACGGGCACGGCATCCGGCGAGCGGTAGACCACCTCGGCCCCGAGCCCGGTCTCGGAATCGTGGAGTTCGACCGTCAGCGTGTGCCAGTCACCGTCGCGGGTCGCTCGGTGGGCGCGGTAGCGCAGTCGCCCGCCG
This sequence comes from Streptomyces sp. NPDC059679, assembly GCF_042734105.1. NCBI lineage: Bacteria > Bacillati > Actinomycetota > Actinomycetes > Kitasatosporales > Streptomycetaceae > Streptomyces > Streptomyces sp. NPDC059679. Next base: position 31,420 of record NZ_JBHWES010000077.1, read on the forward strand.
AGGGATGTGTCGATGAGGCGACCGCCCGACCAGGCGCGGCCGTGTCCCGCGGCCGTCACCTCCACCAGGGGCAGTGGGGCCCAGGAATGCCGCCCGGCCGGTGCGCCACCGGGGAGGCCGACCCGTGTGAGGCGGGCGGTGCCGTCGTCGCCGACGCCGATCTCGACCTCCAGAGCCGAGTGGCCCCATCGGAGCGTCTGCGGTGCGCTGGTCATGGTGGCCTTCCTGGTGGGGGAGAGTGAGGGAGAAACGACGGGGGCAGGACCGGGGTTGGGCTTTCGCGCATCGAAGCGCTTGACCTGGCGGCGAAACGTTAATGACACATTCCTCGCGAAACAAGAGGGAGAGCGCTAAGAAACTTTCTCGTTCCCTGGTCATTGACAGTTCCGTGGGGCGAATGGCAGCGTCGAAGCGCTTCGACAGTTCGCACCAGCCTTCTTAGGGGTCAGCCTCGTGGGTTCTCCGTCCCTGTCCGCCGCCGGCCGGCTTCCGTTCCGTGACCCTGCGCTGCCGATCGACAAGCGCGTCGACGACCTGCTCGGGCGGCTCACGCTCGACGAGCGGATCGCGCTGCTGCACCAGTACGCGCCGGCCGTGGAGCGCCTCGGCCTCGCCTCGTTCCGCACCGGCACGGAGGCGCTGCACGGCGTGTCATGGCTGGGCGAGGCGACCGTCTTTCCGCAGGCCGTGGGCCTCGGCGCGACCTGGGACGCGGACCTTGTCCATGAGGTCGCCGAGGCCGTCTCGGCCGAACTGCGCGCCTTCCACTACCACCGCCCGACGGCGAACGGCGTCGGCATCAACAGCCTCCACGCGTGGGCACCCGTGGTGAACCTGCTGCGCGACCCGCGCTGGGGCCGCAACGAAGAGGGCTACTCCGAGGACCCGGTGCACACCGCCCGGCTTGGCACCGCCTACTGCCGGGGCCTGTCCGGCGACCATCCGACCTACCTGCGCGCGGCTCCGGTGCTCAAGCACTTCCTCGCCTACAACAACGAGGACGACCGCTGCGTCACCTCCTCCGGCCTGCGCCCCCGCGTCCTCCAGGAGTACGACCTGGCCGCCTTCCGGCCCATCGTCGCCTCGGGCGCGGCGACCGGCGCGATGGCCGCGTACAACCTGATCAACGGCCGTCCCTGCCATGTCAGTCCGCTCCTCGAGACCGAGCTGCGGACCTGGGCCCGGACCACCGGCCATGAACTGTTCGTGGTCAGCGACGAGTATGCGCCCTCCAACCTGGTGGAGATGGAGCACTACTTCGAGGACCACGCGGCATCCCATGCCGCCGCGCTGAAAGCCGGCATCGACAGTTTCACCCAGCATCGCGAGGACAGTTCGATCACGGTCGGCCGGCTGCGCGAGGCTCTGGAGCGCGGCCTGATCGACGAGGCGGACATCGACCGCGCGGCCCGGCGGCACCTGCAAATCCGCTTCCGGCTGGGTGAGTTCGACCCGGAACTCGACCCGTATGCCGGTGTCGGCCCGGAGGTCGTCGACTGCCCGGAGCACCGCGCCCTCGCCCTGCGCGCCGCGACCGAGTCGGTGGTGCTGCTCAAAAACGACGGCCTGCTGCCCCTCCAAGCGGAGCGGGCGCCGCGCGTCGTCGTCATCGGCCCACTCGCCGACACCCTGTACGAGGACTGGTACAGCGGCACCCTGCCCTACCAGGCCGGCATCGCGTCCGGGCTGCGTGCGGCGCTCGGCGAGGGCGGCGGCGACGTCGTCACCGTGGACGGCGCCGACCGGATCGCGCTGCGCTCGGGCACCTCGGGCGAACGGCTCGGCGGGACCGCGTACGACGTCTTTGAGTGGGGGGACGGTGTGCTCACCCTGCGCGACGCCGAAACCGGCCGCTACCTCAGCCGCAAGGACGACGACTCGCTCGCCGCGGACCGGGATGTCATCAAGACCTGGTTCATCAACGAAACCTTCCTCCTGGAGCCTGATCCGGCGGGCGACGCCGACACGGTGCTCCTGCGCAACGTCTTCACCGGCCGCTATGCCGTCGTCGACGCAGCCGACGGCCGGGTCGCCGTCACCGCCGAAACCCCGCAGGCCGCTGAGCGCTGGCAGCGCGAACTGCTTTGGGACGGCGCCGCCGAAGCACGCGCCGCCGCCGAGGCGGCCGACGCGGCGATTGTCGTCCTCGGCAACCACCCGCTCATCAACGGCCGCGAAACCGAGGACCGTTCGGGCACCGCACTGCCCGTGACCCAGGAGGCGCTGCTGCGCGCGGTCGCCGCGGTCCGTCCGCAGACCGCGCTGGTCGTCATGAGCAGCTACCCCTACGCCCTCGACTGGGCGGACGAGCACCTGCCCGCCGTGGTGTGGACATCCCACGGTGGGCAGGAGACGGGCGGCGCGCTGGCCGCCGTACTGCTCGGCGATGCCGACCCGTCGGGCCGGCTGCCGCAGACCTGGTACCGCGGCGACGACGCCCTCCCGCATCCGCTCGACTATGACGTCATCAAGGCCGGCTGGACCTACCAGTACCACAGCCGCACACCCCTGTACGCCTTCGGTCACGGCTTGTCCTACACCGACTTCGCCTACAGCGACGTGCGGCTGTCCACGCCGACGGTGCCGCAGGACGGTGCGCTCGACGTCACGGTGACGCTGACCAACACCGGAGCGCGACCCGGCAGCGAGGTGGTCCAGCTCTACGTCCGTGCCCTGGACGCGCGTTACGAGGCGCCCCGGCTGAAGCTCGCCGACTTCCGCAAGGTACGGCTGGAGCCCGAGGAGGGCAGGGAGGTGACCTTCAGGCTGCCCGCCGTGCAGTTCGCCCACTGGGACGTGGCCACCGGGGCCTTCACCGTGGATCCGGGCGCCTACGAGATCCTCGTCGCCCGTTCCGCGGAACACGTCGTCCTGAGTGCCCCGCTGACGGTGACCGGCACGCCCCCCGCACCCCGTGTGGTCGTCGGGCGACGCACCCTGGCCGCCGATTTCGACGACTACACGGACGTCACCCTCGTCGACGCCACCCGCGCCGCCGGCGACGCGGTCACCCCCGCCGATCCCGCGCTTCCCGCAACCGTGCTGTACCGCTCCGTCGACCTGTCCAAAGCCGCCCGCTTCGAGGCGAGGGTCGCACGCGAGAGTGCAGGGGCGGGTGAGGCACGGCTGGAGGTCCGGGCCGGCGACCGGCTCCTGGCGCGGATCGCCGTACCGGTCACCGGCAGCCGCTACACCTGGACGACGGTGACCGCCGACGCGGCGGCGCACGACGATGGCGTCCACGATCTGCGGCTGACCCTGCACGGCGACTTCCGCCTGGCCTCCTTCGACTTCGGCGCGCCTGAGAACAGCACCGCATGAACAGCCCCGCTTCCGTGATTCCCGTCGCCGACCCGGCGCCGTCCGACGAGGTGGTGGTCAACGGCGAGCGGTTCACTCTCACCACCGTCGCCGGATTACCGACAGCGTTGGGGCGAACCGAGTGACGAAGCCTGCGCCGAAGAGCCCCCGTTTCGCCCTGGTGGTGGTCAGTGGAGCCTGGGGGGCCTTCTGGGGTACCTGGTCGGCTCTGCTCCCCGCTGTGCTGGAGCGTGCCGACGCCACTCCTGGCGAGCTCGGCCTCGTCCTCACCGCGGTCCCTGTGGGAGCGATGCCGGCGATGGGGCTGGTCGGCAGGGTCGCCGTCGGCCGTGAGCACCGGATGTTGGGGGGGACCGCCCCCGCCCCGGGCCCCGGCCAATTGTTTGTGTGGGGGGACACCCGGGTCGGCGGGCGACGGATAGCGCCCAAACA